>CAZEBZ010000011.1:0-36927 GCA_964510775.1 uncultured Thermodesulfobacteriota bacterium | reverse complement strand
AGTGCAGTAAAAGCAGAAATCAAAGGCGGTGTCCTTTTGCCCCACGCCGCCGTATCTGCCGAGGTTATGCCTTGAAAAACCTATGCCGTTAGCCGCGGAGCCTACATCGTAGTTACCGCCAAATGTGGTGAGAGATGGCCCTACAACAACATTATTACCCTTCACAGCCGGAGGACCGGTATACACCGCGGCAGGTTTTTTCACCTTAGTAGGTGTCACACCAGAGGCACCTGAGGCCGGGCTTTGCGCCTTCATAGCCGCAACACCAGAGGCACCTGAGGCAGAGGCATTACCCTGCTGGGCGGCTCCCCCTACTGAGGCAACAGCAAATGTCATGGCAAAAACAACTGCAAAAAAAACTCTCATATCTTAGACCTCAACGTGCATATTATATATATCCAGACGCCTGAGAAAACCTCTTAATAAGATGAAAAAGGCCGGCGTAAGAGAGAACTGGAAAATAAGGGCTAAAAGGTTAAACCCGAGGCCCTTATTATACCTTAAATACATCTAAAGCGCACATCAAGGACTCTGTAACATCAAACCCTTTAATTGAGCAGTCCCTTTTGTAGAGATACCTCCTATAGCTTCGACGCATAATACCACTTTATTATTTTATCACGAAGCATGACATGGAGCAAGGCTTTGTTGCAGGCGCACTGCCACCCCCGAGTCAAGGCATATGAGGACAAAAAAAACGGCCCTTTAAAACCATTGGAGCCCTTGACTGCCCTAATTGACGCTGATATACTTCTCTCAATCACAAGGAGGTCTTGTATATGAGTCTTTGCTCTGGTTTTGACGCATCAATAGTCTTGAAGGCCGCCCTCAGACGCGGCGGTGAATTTGCCGATATCTTTATTGAGGAAGGGGTAAAAACCAACATAATATTAGAAGACCGACACATTGAGAAGGTCATTACAGGTGTTGACCGCGGGTGCGGGATAAGGGTTATCTCAGGACTTCGTACCTTTTACGCCTATACTAATGAAATTACAGGTAAAGCCCTCACGGCCCTCGCCGAGGTTGTGGCAAAGGGCGTCAGCGAGGGTAGTGACCAGGGAGGCGTCCTGGCCTTTAATAAGCAGAGGGCTCCGGGCTTCAAGATAGAAAGAGCCCCATCCACAGTGGAGCTTTCCGAGAAGGCCGACCTTGTAATACGGGCCGACAAGGCGGCAAGAGGCCATGACAAGAGGATTGTCCAGGTAAAGGCGCTCTACGGCGATGTATCTCGAAAACTCGTCATGATAAATTCACTTGGCGAGTGGGTTGAAGAAGAGAAGACGGGTTTTGTGTTTTTCACCTCGGCCATAGCGGCTGATGGTGATGTGCTGCAGACAGGGTATGAACCCCTTGGCGGGGCCATAGGACTTGAGGCCCTTACTGAGACCCCTCCCGAAGAGATCGCCAGAACCGCCGCCGCGCGCGCTCTGCAAATGCTCGGTGCCAGAAGGCCCCCCGGCGGCACAATGGCCGTAGTACTCTCAAGCGAGGCCGGCGGCACCATGATACACGAGGCAGTTGGACACGGCCTTGAGGCGGACCTTGCCCTCGGCGGGCTCTCAGTCTACTCGGAAAGAATAGGAGAGACAGTGGCGTCACCTTTAATAACAGTTATAGACGACGGAACCATACCATTTAAGAGAGGCAGCGCATTCTTTGATGAAGAGGGCTCTCCTACACAAAAATCCGTACTTATTGAGAATGGTGTATTAAAGGGCTACATGTACGACAGGCTAAGCGCCATGAAGGCCGGAGGCGGCGCCGTCTCAACAGGCAACGGCAGACGCCAGTCCTACCGCTTTAAACCCATACCGCGCATGACCAATACAATGATAGCCCCTGGAAAGACAGACCCGCAAGAGATAGTAAACTCCCTTGAAAAGGGGCTCTTTGTAAAAAAAATGGGCGGCGGGCAGGTAAATACCGTAAACGGCGACTTTGTCTTCGAAGTAACAGAGGGCTACCTTATTGAGAAAGGCAAAATAGGCGAGGCCGTAAAGGGCGCCACCCTTACGGGCAACGGCCCTGAAGTGCTTAAGAAGATAGACATGGTGGGCAGTGACCTCGGTTTTGGAATAGGCACCTGCGGCAAAGACGCACAGGGCGTGCCCGTAGCCGATGCCCAGCCAACGCTGCGAATCCCTGAGATTACCGTAGGCGGCGGCGTATAAAAAGGAGCAGACCTTTACGGAGCTTCTATGGGCCTTAACAGCAAGGGATTATAAGCGTTAAGACCTTAGACGAAGCCGCTGCAGCACTCGCGCTAAAGAGTGCACATAAAAGCGCGGCCCAGGGTCTTCCATTATTATCTTGACAATTCCTCGCCTCATGTGTTAGGAATTCCCTGATTAATCTGTAAAAATTTATTCTTTGCGCGACAAACACCAGGGGGGTAAAACACTCCCCTTTGTTATCAGGAGAAATGGGTAATGTTAACTCTGGACCTTACCACTATATACCAGATTATTGGTTTTTTCGTACTTCTTATCATCCTTAACAGGCTGCTATTCAAACCTCTCTTAAAGGTAATGGCCGAGAGGGAGAGACTCTCTGAGGGCACTGTTACAGAAGCCGGAGAGATTGAAAAAGAAGTAACAGCGGGCCTTGCCGCCTATGAGAAGAAGCTCCTTGAGGCGCGCCTCAAGGGAGGCGAGGTACGGCTGAAGTTAAAGGAAGAGGCCCTTGTGGAAGAGAAAAAACTCCTTGAGGCCGCAGGAGCCGAGGCCTCTACTGAGCTAAATCTCATGCGCGACAAGATAAGTCTTGAGAAGAGCTCGGCCATTAAAGAGCTTACCGCTGAGACAAAGTCCATCTCAAAGGTCATTGCCGGAAGGCTAATAGAGAGAAAACTCGCCGTAATCCTCATCACTGGTTTTCTAACCTCCCTTCCTTTTATCGCGCAGGCAGCGGAGCACAGCGAAGAAGGCGGGCACGGCCTTGGGCTGTGGAAGATAATAAACTTTATTATCCTCGTCGTAGGAATATACCTTGTCTGGACAAAGGTCATCAACCCCGCCCTTGACAAGAGGAACGTAGGCATAAAAAAGGCCCTTGACGACGCTGCGGCGCTAAAGGCAGAGGCGGAAAAATCAGCCGCTCTCTACAGACAAAAACTCGACGCCCTCGACTCTATGGTCGCCTCCATTAGTGAAGAGCTGAGGCTTGAGGGCGAGGCAGAGAAAAAACGCCTTATTCAAGAGGCCGAAAAAGCCGCCGTCAGGCTCAAAGAGCAGGCAAAGACTACGGCTGAGCAGGAGATCAAGAAGGCCCGCATTGAGATTCGAGGCGAGGTCGCAGAACTTGCCGTAAAGATGGCAAGAGAGATACTGGCAAAAGAGCTAAACAAAGAAGACCAGCAGCGCCTTATAAAAGACTACATCTCCAACCTCCGCCTTAACTAAGGGGCCGAGCAAGACTGAGTGCAAGGGAAGCGCAAGAGAGCATTTAAAACCCTGTTATTTTGTTAAACAAAGGCCCCAAAGCCAGGCACATACAATTAAAAATATGAAAAATTCTGTCATTACAAAAAAACTGGCCCGCGCCCTAATGAACGTAGGCAGAGCAGAAGACTCGGCGAAGAGGCTCGGAAGTGACCTTAAAAACCTCATAACCGTCTTTAAGGATAACGGTGAGCTAAGGGGCGTACTCCTTAACCCCATGCACGACTTGCAGGCCCGTCAAGACCTTATGCGCGAGGTATGCCGCGCCGCAGAGATAAGCACTGTTACTGAAAAATTCATGAACTATCTTGTAGAATCCAGGCATATTCGCCTGCTTGAAGATATTGAGAACTCCTACGCAAAGCTCGATGATGAGCTCGCAGGCAGGCTCCGCGCCGTTATCGAAGCCCCGGAGCAGCTCTCAGATGAACTCCTATCAGAGATAAAATCAAGGCTTGCCGAGATTACAGGTAAAGAGGTGGTTCTTGGATTCACGCAGGATCCTTCCCTCATCGGAGGCCTCGTGATAAAGATGGACAATACCGTCGTCGACGGCAGCATAAGGACGCAGCTTGAGCTCTTGCGCGAAAAGATGACAGCAAGGGCCTAATTAATAAATTTCAAGAGGTGGACTGAGATGATAAAGGCAGAAGAGATAAGTAATCTTATCAGGACCCGAATAGAGGGTTTTGAGAAAGAGGTAGACATTCAGGAGGTAGGCACTGTTATCTCCGTAGGTGATGGAGTCGCAAGGGTCTACGGGCTGGAAAAGGCCATGGCCGGTGAGCTTGTTGAGTTCTCCGCAGGTCTTTACGGCATGATCCTTAACCTCGAAGAAGACAACGTCGGCGTAACCATCCTCGGCGAGGATTTTGGCATTAAAGAGGGTGATACCGTAAAGCGTACGGGCAGGATTGTGGAGATACCCGTAGGTGAGGGCCTTATGGGCCGCGTCGTAGACGCCCTTGGAAACCCTATTGACGACAAGGGGCCAATAGAATCGTCAGAGAGTAAGAGAATCGAGATAAAGGCCCCTGGAATCGTAGCGAGAAAGTCCGTTAAGGAGCCGCTCCAGACGGGCATAAAGGCCATAGACGCCATGATACCCATCGGCCGCGGCCAGCGTGAGCTTATCATCGGCGACCGTCAGACAGGAAAGACGGCCATTGCCATTGATACCATTATTAACCAGAAGGGTCTTGACGTCTTCTGCATATACGTCGCCATAGGCCAGAAGCAGTCCACAGTAGCGCAGATTGTACAAAAACTCACAGAGCACGGGGCAATGGACTATACCGTAATCGTAGCGGCAACAGCCTCTACGCCCGCTCCCCTGCAGTTTATCTCTCCATACTCGGGCTGCACCATAGGCGAGTATTTTAGAGACAGCGGCAGGCACGCCCTTATTATTTATGATGATCTATCCAAGCACGCCGTAGCCTACAGACAGCTCTCACTGCTGCTCCGCAGGCCTCCGGGCCGTGAGGCCTTCCCAGGAGACGTCTTCTATCTCCACTCCAGACTCCTTGAGCGCGCCTCAAAGCTAAGCGACGCCCTCGGCGGCGGCTCCCTTACTGCGCTGCCTATTATTGAGACTCAGGCCGGCGATGTCTCGGCATATATTCCAACAAACGTCATATCCATTACTGACGGTCAGATATACCTCGAATCCGACCTCTTCTACTCGGGCATCAGGCCCGCCATTAATGTTGGCCTCTCCGTCTCACGTGTGGGCGGCAGCGCCCAGGTCAAGGGCATGAAGCAGGTAGCCGGCACCATGCGTCTTGAGCTCGCCCAGTACAGAGAGCTCGCCGCATTTGCCCAGTTCGGCTCAGACCTCGACCCCGCCACGCAGCGCCAGTTAGCCCGTGGTGAGCGTCTTGTTGAGATACTCAAGCAGAATCAGTACACGCCTCTCTCCGTAGAGAAGCAGATAATCGTTATATTTGCCGCCACAAACGGTTATGTCGATGATTATCCGCCGCAAGACCTCGTACGGTACGAGCAGGAGCTCTACACATTCTTTGAGACGAGAAGGCCTGAGATACTTAAGACCGTAGCTGATAAGAAGGTGCTTGACGACGACTTGAAGGCAAAGGTAGTGTCCGCCCTTGACGAACTAAAGGGCCTCTTTGTCCCAAGCAATGCTCAGGCCGCGGCCGAGTAATTACTTAAGTAAGACTACTAAGGGATAGTATAAAAAAATGCCTGGCTTAAAAGACATACAGCGCCGCATAAAGAGCGTAAAAAACACGCAGCAGATTACAAAGGCCATGAAGATGGTCGCCGCGGCAAAGCTTCGCCGCGCTCAGGAGAACATCGAGGCGGCACGTCCCTACGCCGAGAAGATGCAGGAGCTTGTAACATCCCTTGCCTCCATGAGCAGCCCCGACAGCCATCCGCTGCTGGCAAGCTCAGGCGGGCCAAAGGCGGCCGTTCTCCTCGTTACCTCAGACCGCGGACTCTGCGGCGGTTTTAACACCTATCTTATCAGAAAGGCCGAGAACTTCGTGGCTAAGAGAGAGGCCGGTGACGTTAGCCTCAGCCTTACAGGCAAACGCGGTCTGGACTACTTTAAGAGAAGAGACATTAACATTATCGACTCAAAACCCGCTACTTCCGTAACGCCTTCCTATGAATCTGCAAGAGAGACGGCCCTTAAACTCATCGGCCTCTTTCTCGCAGAAGAGCTTGACGAGGTACATATAATATACAGCCAGTTCGAGTCGGCGTTGACGCAGACTCCCGTTGTGCAGAGGCTTCTGCCACTTGCCCCGCAGGACGAGGGCGCTGAGCAAGGCGGCGGTGATGAAGGCGAGACCGTAGAGGTATTATACGAGCCCTCAGTTGACAAGGTTCTTGAGAACCTGCTGCCAAAGTATATAGAAGTACAGATTTACAGAGCGCTCCTTGAGTCTTCTGCGAGCGAGCACGGCGCGAGAATGACGGCCATGGACTCGGCCTCAAGAAACGCCTCTGATATGATAGGTTCTCTGACACTGCGCTTCAACAGACTGCGTCAGGCGGCAATTACAAGTGAGCTAATGGAAATCATAAGTGGTTCCGAGGCACTGAAATCATAGGCCGAAGGTTAACCCCTTAAATAATTAAGCCAGAATGCAGTAAGGAGGTCTTCTCAATGAGTGAAAATATCGGTAAGATAACGCAGGTCATCGGGCCTGTACTGGACATTGCCTTTCCACCGGGTAACCTTCCCGCCATCTACAACGCCCTGAAGGTTACTAACAAGGCCATTAATGACGAGAAATGGAACCTTGTCGTAGAGGTAGCCCAGCACCTTGGAGATAATACCGTAAGGTGCATCTCCATGGACTCTACGGAAGGCCTTGTACGAGGCGATGAGGCCCTGGACACAGGCGAGGGCATAGCCGTACCTGTAGGTAAGGGCGTGCTTGGCAGGATTATGAACGTAATCGGCGAGCCTGTTGACGAGCTCGGCGATATAAAACATGATAAGACCTTTCATATACACAGACCTGCACCCTCCTTTGCAGAGCAGTCTACGGAGATGGACGTCTTTGAGACAGGCATTAAGGTCGTCGATCTTCTAACCCCATACCTCAAGGGCGGAAAGATCGGCCTCTTTGGCGGCGCCGGTGTTGGCAAGACAGTCCTTATCATGGAGCTTATCAATAACGTAGCCATGCAGCACGGCGGATACTCAGTATTCGGCGGTGTTGGTGAGAGAACAAGAGAGGGTAACGACCTCTGGGAAGAGATGAAAGAGAGCGGCGTTCTTGAAAAGGCCGCCCTTGTATATGGACAGATGAACGAGCCGCCTGGAGCAAGGGCGCGAGTAGCCCTTACGGCCCTTACAGAGGCCGAGTACTTCCGTGACGAAGAGGGCCAGGACGTGCTGCTCTTTATTGATAACATCTTCCGTTTCGTTCAAGCCAACTCCGAGGTCTCGGCCCTTCTCGGCCGTATCCCCTCTGCCGTTGGATACCAGCCCACGCTCTCAACTGACGTAGGTGAGCTTCAAGAAAGAATTACCTCTACTACAAAGGGCTCTATCACATCTGTTCAGGCCATTTACGTGCCTGCCGATGACCTTACAGACCCTGCTCCTGCTACGACATTCGCTCACCTTGACGCCACAACGGTTCTATCAAGGCAGATAGCCGAGCTTGGAATATACCCTGCTGTCGACCCCCTTGACTCTACATCAAGAATCCTCGACCCGCAGATTATCGGCGATGAGCACTACAGGGTTGCCCGTGAGGTTCAGGTCATACTTCAGAAGTATAAGGACTTGCAGGACATTATCGCCATTCTCGGCATGGACGAGCTCTCAGAGGACGATAAACTCGTCGTGGCAAGGGCGAGAAAGATACAGCGCTTCCTCTCGCAGCCCTTCTTTGTTGCCGAGCAGTTCACAGGCGCGCCCGGTAAATACGTGGCCATTAAAGACACCATCGAGGGCTTTAAGGACATCGCCGCCGGAAAATACGACGACATGCCCGAGCAGGCCTTCTACATGGTAGGCGCCATAGACGAGGCCATTGAGAAAGCCGAGAAGCTAAAGGCCGGTTAAGAAGGCAAGTGGGCCGGAGTAAATACCGCGGCACGTGGGCGTAAAGGGATATAGAGGCATAAGGGGGGGGAGACCTTAAGGGAATAACCGCTACATATCCCGCGACAGCAGACGAGGATAGGCCCAACAAAGCTTTGTAGGGTGGGCACTGCCCACCAAAGATACTCGACAATAGCAGACGGAGATAGGCTCAACAAAGCTTTGTAGGGTGGGCACTGCCCACCAAAGATACTTCACAATAACAGACGGGGATAGGCTCAACAAAGGAAACACGAGCGATTATCTCGTATTTATACAAGAACTTCACAGGCAAACAGCCAATTAAAAATATCAAGATAACGTGAGATTATGGCAGACAACTTCTTACTTGAGATAATTACCCCGTCACGGAAACTGCTCTCTCTTAACGCCGAGGAGCTTACGGCCCCCGGCGAGCTTGGAGAGTTCGGTATACTTCCCGGGCACATGCACTTTTTCTCTCTTCTTCGCGCAGGCGAGGTGAGCTACAAGTCAGGCTCCGAGAAGGGCCGCATAGCCATCAGCAGAGGTTACGCCGAGGTTGGCCCCGATAAGACCATTCTTCTTGTAGACAGCGCAAAGACAGATGGCGAGATAGACACAGGTGAGGCCCGCACCGCCATCACAGAGGCCACGGAGAAGATGAAGGGCTTAGAAGACAGCGACCCCGCCTACAAGGCCGCCGCTGATGACATCGAGTACGCCGAGGCGCAGATAACCCTGAAAGAAGGGCCGGGCAAATAAAAACATCGTCTGCACAGTTAAATGAAGAATATTAATTAAAGCAAAAAAAAGGGCCCTTAAAAAGGGCCCCTTTTTTGTTGCGGAATTAATCTTGCAAAAAAAGCGCTTCTTGACTTTAATGGGTTACGCATTGCTTCACCCATCCTACAAGGCTGTGCCCACCCTGCAAGACTAATCCAACCGCTCTGAGGCATTAGGGCGGAATAAGATTTGCAAGCCCCCCTATTTACCTCAGCTTCCCATACGAGGTTTTTAATTTACCGGACAACCTCAGACCATCACGTATATTTAGACTCATTAACGTTAAATTAGCGGCCCCTGCTATTAACTCTAAACCTTGAAGCAGATAAAATACGCCATAAAGGTGCCCTGAGGCAGAGAGGCGCTCAAGCAGGATAGCCGCAGGCAATAAGATAAGCAAGCCATTGGCAGCAATAAAGGCCATACGTCTCATCTTAACCTTTACCAAAGGCCCTTCTCTAAGTTTTGATAAAGCAACACCACTTGCGCCCGTTAATGCCATGGATGGTAACAGGATAAAGAGCCCCGGCATCACTATCAGCCTCTTAAGCATAACGATTGACGCATCTGAGCCCAAGAACTCAACAAATACAGTAGATGTAAAGAAGAGGGCTATGCAGAGGATAGCTATGATGGGCGCGATGCGGTGAATGATTCCTTTCATTTATCTGACTCCCTTATTAACATTGACAACATACTGTCATAATGACATAATATTGTCAAGCACAAAGGAGGGTACGACATGAAGCACACAGATGAAGGACGTATATTTACTGAGATTGTCCTGGAAGTTTTTAAACTCAGCGGACGGCTAATTGTAGAAGGCGACAGAATCACAGAAGAGCTGGGGCTTAGCAGCGCACGGTGGAAAATTCTAGGCTCTCTTGCACGGTCAGAGACGCCTCTCACTGCTTCGCAGATCGCCCGCGTAATGGGGCAAACCCGTCAGGCTGTGCAGAGACTCGTTGATATTATGCATAAAGACGGATTGCTCGCATTTCTCAGCAACCCTGAGCATAAACGAGCAAAACTAATCGCTTTAGCGACGAAAGGAAAAGAAGTTTACGCAAGGCTCGATGAGAAGCAGATTCCCTGGGCCAATGAAAATTCAAGCCATATAAGTGAGAAAGATTTAGAAACTACCCTTGCAACTCTTAGGAGAATATCAGGGCTTTTTTAAGTCTTCTACGATGGGTGGAGTAGAACGTAACCCATCAAATTGAAATCCAAAAAAATCTCTGGCCTTAGCCCCCCCTACCGCACCTTCACGCCTTTTGGGCGTATGGCGAGTTTTACCTTGCCGTCCTTCTCAATAACGCTAACCTCAGTCTCCGTAACGTTATAAGTCTTCTCAATGCGCTCTCTGGCGCGCTCTATGCTTGCGCGAAATTTTTCCTCGCTAAGGCCCTTTGTGCCTGTCTCGCATCTTTTTCGCGCCGCAACAAACTCATTATAGAGCGGGGTAAGGTTCTCCACAGCAGCTTCTTTAGCCTGCCACGCGCCCTGCCCGGCGCTCTTCGCCGCAACTGAGACTGCTGAGCCTGAGCCGTAGGACTCGGCTCTACGCACATAGACTCCGTCCTCCATGGCGCGCAGCGTCCTTGTCCAGTACTGCCTGTATGAGTTGAACCTCGAGAGCAGACAGTTGAGCTTAAACTGGTCGGCAGTGTTATTAATCGTCATATTCGTATAACGCATAATAAGGCCCTCTACCTCTTTTTTGTGGATAAGGGGCTCGCGCTTTAATAAACGCATAAAATACTGCTCATACTCCTGCTTAAGCCTCGTTATCTTGGCCTCCAGGGCGTCAAGCTTCTCTGTCATCTCTGAAATCACCAAATCAGGAACCCTCTCTTAATAATAAATAATTTTGTAACCATAACACAGATGGGGCTCTACCGATAGTACAGACGACAAAGAACTCGGCACCAAATAACCCCATTATAGATTGTCCCCATTGAGCATAGGGTAGTCAGTGTCAAAAGTTACATACACAAGAAGGACAAATTGTGATATCGTTATTACAATAGCCCTTTTCCTGAGGGGTTATAGATAAAGCCAATACCTACAAATCTCTTTGCCGGGCCGCATAATTCCCTGCCCCGCCCCTCGCACAATCACTCATCAGAGGACATCTCAGCATATGGCCGGAAAAATTCTTATCATCGACGATGAAGAGGCAGTACGCAAGGTCTTAACAACCCACCTCACAAGAGAAGGCTACTCAACACAGATCTCCTCTGGAGGCAGCGGCGTATACGAGGACATGAAGCAGAGCTGGCCGGAGATTATCATCTGCGACATCAAGATGCCCGATATCAGCGGCCTTGAGGTACTCGATTACGTAAGACTTCACATGAAGAACGTTCCCGTCATTATGCTCACCGGCCTCACCGATGTCTCTACTGCCGTTGATGTTATGAAAAAAGGGGCCTTTGATTATGTGACAAAACCCGTTACAAAAAACGATCTCCTCGGCGTCGTGCAGAAGGCCTTTTCTCAGCGTGAGCTGCTGCTGGAGAACAGACGACTTGCGCGCGAGGTTAAGCGTTATCAGATACTCCTTGAACAAAAAATCAGCGAGAGCCACGAGAACCTGGGCCACAGGAGTGTAGAGCTCTCAAAGGCCTACGGCACACTGAAATCCATGAACTTCAGGTTTGTCAACGTACTCGCCGAGACTATTGAGGCAAAAGATCATTATACCCGCGGCCACTGCAACCGCATGCGCCAGCTCTGCGTGGAGCTTGGGACAATTATCGGTCTTGAACAAAAAGACATGGAGCTTATCGAGTACGCCTCCATGCTCCATGACATAGGCAAGATCGGTGTAAACGAGTTAATCCTCAACAAGGAAGGCCCTCTAAATGAAGAAGAGAAGGAGCATGTAAGGATTCACCCCGAGGTAGGGGGAAAAATTCTCGGCGGTATTCCCTTGATGGAGGGCGTAGCCGATATTATACTCTCTCATCATGAAAATTTTGACGGCAGCGGATACCCACGCGGGCTAAAAGGCAGCGCCATTCCCCTTGGAGCGAGAATCATCTCCACCGCCGACCTCTATGACGCCATGAGCAACGACCGTCCATACCGAAAAGGGCGGCCTCTTGATAATATAGTAAGTGAGATGAAACGAGTCTCAGGCACACAGCTCGACCCTGAAATAGTGGAAATATTTATTGATAATATGGACTTCATAATCAAAAAGTGCGAGGCGCAATGATAAAGTATGGTGCCGCGCGGGAATCAATACCCATGAAAACAAATTCTACTCTCAAGGGCATTGAGAAGAGACAAAAGGCCCTGGAACTGGAGAGAAGCGTCAGAGAGCTCAATGGTATCAGCACCTATCTGCAGATGATACTCGATAACTCAAAGGCCCTTATCGTTACGACAGACAAAAAGGGTTTTATAGTGGAGTTCAACCGCGAGGGTGAGAGGCTTCTTGGATACACAAAGGAGGATCTCTCAGGATTATCAGCCGCTACACTCTTTGATGACGACTCTGACTCTAATGAAGTACTACAACAATGGATGGCCGGGCTCAAGGCTGCAGACGCGCTCCGTAACCGTGAAGTTGTATTAAAATCAAAGTCGGGCCGATTCGTCTATATCAACCTTACGGTCTCGCCCATGGTCAACGAGGAGAACAAGGTCATAGGCTCTGTGGCCATAGGTAAGGATATCTCCGAGGAGAAGAGGCTGCAGTTCAAGCTCATGCAGGCCGAGAAACTCGTCGGCATCGGCACACTGGCTACCGGCATAGCCCATGAAATCAATAACCCCCTGGCAGGAGTGCTTGGAATGGCCGAGGCCATACGTGATGAAGACGACATAAATACAATAAAGAAACACAGCGCCGATATAATTAAATACGCGACTAATGCCGCCAATATAGTAAAAGAACTCTCGGCCTACTCAAGGGCGGCTACAGAGAACACAGAGGCCCTCTTTGATATGGCCGAGGTCATACAGAGATCCCTTAAGATGGCCAAGCACTCCATTTCATTAAACCCCATAGACGTTATTGAGGATTTGCAGGAAGACTCTTTTATTATGGGTAATGAGGGTGAGATTCAACAGATATTCGTAAACCTCATACTTAACGCCGTGCAGGCCATGGAAGGAGCCGGTACTCTTCGCCTGCGCTGTTATAAAGACAAGGGCCTTATCAAGTCCGTAGTCTCTGATACTGGCCCGGGCATACCGCCCGAGTATATCAACCACATCTACGACCCTTTTTTTACTACAAAACCCATTGGTGTAGGCACTGGGCTCGGCCTCTATGTAACCTTCAGGATAATCTCAAAACACGGCGGTACCATAGATGTTGAGACCGCTGCTAAAAAAGGTACTTCCTTTATACTCAGTCTACCGGAATTCATAGAAGCAACGTTGTAACTCCACTTCTCTTTATATATAACTCAATTTACATTAAAAAGGCCGTCCCCTGCGGGGACGGCCTTTTTAAAACTTCAGCGTAAAAAAGCTATAAGCTCAACAGGACTTATAAAAATCCTATATATCGCCTACGTCTCTAATAAAGACATAATGGAATGGTTTTTTTAAAAGCACATCAGCCGTATCTCCAACAGAGTTGGTAATTACGGCAAATGGCAGGGCAACGACAAATATACCAGCCTCGGCTACAAAAAAGAGGGCGCCAACGGGCCTTAAAAAAGCCACATCAGCAAGGACGCTGAGATCCGAGGGTTTCTCATGATGCGCAGCGGCACGCACCGTTGAGGTGCTCATCAAAATGGCAACTAAACAGAGGGCAATCAATATTTTCTTCATGCTTGACTCCTTTTAATCTTTAGGTCACCGAAGTAAAAAAACTACTCTACTTAATATATACCTTTTTTAAAAAAATTACATCATTATTTTAAGAGGCGTTCAACGAGATCTCTCTTAGCACAAGGTCTCTAAATGACGGATGATAAGGCCCTGCCACGATATTTCCCTCAAGGCCCGCAGTATGCTGCAACCCCATTCTAACTATCCTTATACCCGCCGCCTCAAAGAGAAGAGAAATCTCCCTGCAGAGCGCGACCATCTCCTCCAGACTCCAGGGCCTGTACCTGCCCTCATGAAAGAGCCTCTCAAGGAGAGTATGTCTCATTACCACCGTTGGGTATACGCGGACAAAATCCGGGCGAAGGGCGATAATCTCACGAGCCGTAGCCATTACACTCGCCGCATCGTCTCCGGGCAGACCGGGCATAAACTGCAGCCCAACAGAAAGACCGGCCCTCTTGAGCGTCTCTACTGCCCGCACCGTATCCGCCGCGCTATGCCCTCTGCCGCTAAGGGTCAGAACTCGGTCGTCCATTGACTGCACACCAAGCTCCACAGTGTCTACGCCCTGGTCTGATAAAAAAGCGGTTATCTCACCTGAGATACAATCAGGGCGCGTAGAGACCCTGATGCCGTTTATACGTCCATCTCTTAAAAAAGGCTCTACCGGGCCAAGGCAATCCGCCTGCCGAGACTCTTTCATGGCCGTAAAGGTGCCGCCGTAAAATGCTACTTCTTTTCTGCCTCGGCCCTTCCACGTACCAAGATAAAGCTCAATCTGCGCAGTAATCTCAGAGGGCGCAGGTAAACCGAGAGTCCCTGTAATACCGCGTTGGTCGCAGAAGACGCAGATAGTCTCGCAGCCGCCAAAGGGGATAAAAAAAGGTATGACGAGCATCCTGCTCATGAGGAGTCTCCCCTCTCACTGCCCTTATCGACCCTCACGGTCTTTTCTCCACCTCTCAGCTCCTCAAGGGCCTTTCCAGCGGCCGCCTGCTCCGCCGCTTTTTTACTCCTGCCGCTACCCCTACCGCAGACCCGTCCGTTTACAGAGACCTCAACCTCATAGGTACGCTCGTGTGGGCTGCCGCTCTGCCCGGCAACGAAATATACAGGAGTACTCCCAAAAACTCTCTGGACAAACTCCTGAAGAGCGGGCTTATAATCAAAGTACTCGGGCTCATTAACGGCATCTTCTATAAGTGCCGCAAAGAGCCTCTCAACATACTCCAGCAGGTCTATAAAACCGCCTTCAATGTACCTCGCCCCGAGGTAGGCCTCAAAGAGTCCGGCGAGGATTCTCTCGTTTGCAGCCCCTCCGGAGCCGGCCATACCGCGCCCCATAAGCAGATGCTCATCAAGGCGAAGCTCAACGGCAAGGCCGCTTAAGACACGTCTGTTAACAAGGCGCGCGCGAAGGCGTGTAAGGCCGCCCTCCTGCATATCAGGGTAGCGCAAAAAGAGTATATGAGATACAACGGCGCCGAGTACGGAGTCGCCTAAAAACTCAAGACGCTCGTTTGAGCGCGGAGCGCTCCAAGAGCCCTCGGCACCAAAATCGCCTTTCGCCTCATTAAGAAGAGAGCTGTGCGTAAAGACCTCTCTTAATAACTCAAAATCCTTAAAGGGCAGAGTAAGGGAGGCGTTAAACTCACGAAGCCCCTGTAGATAATCTTCCATAAAGGTTCTTTCTCTCAAGACTTTTCTCCATTACAAGGCCCTGCTGCAAGAGTAGAGACAGACTCACCTCGAAGCCCCTTTGAGGTAATAGGCCCCTTCAGGCAAAGGGTAAGAAACTCATTATCGCGCGGCAAAACCCCGTCTCCATCAAATAAGACATTAATATAATTACCCGTCTTACCCTGCCAGAGACCGCTCTCCTTATCTCTCACACCCTCGATGAGCACCTCGGCCCTTGTACCGATAAAACTCTCATAAAAAGCCTTCTTTTTCTCCTCACCAAGCTCGCGGAGAAGGGCGCACCGTTTTTTTATTGTCACGCCGTCAACTCGCCCCGATAGCTCCGCCGCAGCCGTACCTCTTCGCGGTGAGAAGGGAAATACATGGAGATAGGCTATGGGCAAGTCCCTCAAAAGAGCGTATGTATTCTCAAACTCCCCCTCACCCTCGCCTGGAAAACCCACTATAACATCAGAGCCAATAGCAATGCCATCTACACGGCTGCTCAGGGCCAGAACCTTCTCGCTAAAGAGGGCGCTGTCGTGGCGTCGGCGCATTAATTTTAATATCTTATCATCACCGCTCTGCAGGGGTAGATGCAGATGCCTGCATATTGAGTCTGCCCCCTCTATAATACTTATAAAATCTTCAGTAACCTCATCTGGGTCGATGGAGCTGATTCTAAAGCGGCAGGGATATTTTCTCTCCTCTATTTTTTTAAGTAAAGCGCTTATATTCAAAGATCCCGCGAGGTCTCGGCCCCAGCCGCCAAGATGGATACCCGTAAAGATTATCTCCCGAAAACCACTCGCTGCTATCTCATCTATCTCAGTCAATACATCGGCAAAGGGTAAAGACCTTGAGACTCCCCTCGCCCGCGGTATGAGGCAGTAGGCGCAGCTCATATCGCAGCCGTCTTGAATCTTGAGGTTTATACGCGTCCGCCCCGATGCTGAGCGTGCGCGAAGGCTCCAGGGCACGCCTCGCCCCCTTGCACCAGGGCCCACAAGAGGCGCCTCCGATTTTCTCCTGCCACGCCTGATATACTCTGCTATCTCGCCCTTTGCGGGGTTACCAAGGACATAATCGGCCTCGCCAAGGCCTGCTAACTCCTCGGAAGAGACCTCGGCATAACAGCCCGTTACAATGACTACGGCCTCGGGGCTTACCCGTCTCGCGCGCCTTATAAGCCCACGCGACTGCCTGTCTGAGCTTGCCGTCACGGTGCAGGTGTTTATAATACATACATCGGCGGGCCCGGGGAAAGCAACTGACCTGTAGCCCTGAAGCCCAAGAAGGGCCTCCTCAATAGCCGAGGAATCGTACTGATTGGCCTTGCACCCAAGGGTAGTAAGGCAGAAGGTTTTCTTAACTCCCCCACTCACCTTATGGCCTCCTCTATCCAGGCTCCGCCAAGTACCTCGTCGCCTCTGTAAAAAACAGCGGCCTGACCTGGCGTTACGGACTTTTGAGGTTCTTTAAAGGTCACTGTAATACTCTTGTCAGAGTCCATACTTAACGTGCAGGGAACCTCTACTGAGCCGTAGCGTATCTTTACCATAACCTCAGATGAATTAATGGCCTCTTCAGAGGCGGCTCCGCCTGTCCACGAGGCATTTACCCCGCGAAACCCCCGTGAATAGAGCTCGTCACAAGTGCCGACTACAAGGCGATTATTTACAACGTCAATCTCCGAGACATAAAAAGGGCCGCCGCTTCCGCCGATTCCAAGGCCCTTTCTCTGCCCAATGGTATACTTAAATACTCCGCTATGAGTACCAAGCACCTTGCCGCTGCTGTCTCGAATCTCACCTGCGGCCAAGAGATTATCCCCGCCTGCCTGCGAGGTGATAAAGTCGCCGTAGTCGCCGCCCTCGACAAAACAAATCTCCTGACTCTCTTTTTTTTCCGAGGTCTTAAGGCCGAGGCTGCGGGCCTTCTCACGCACCTCAGCCTTTGTCATACTGCCAAGGGGAAAGAGCGTGCCGCGAAGCTCATCCTCGCTCATTGTAAAGAGAAAATAACTCTGATCCTTTACGGGGTCAACTCCCTTAAGGAGACGCGGCCTGCCATTAACATACTTTAAACGTGCGTAATGCCCTGTTGCAAGGTACCTTGCACCGAGTCCATGGGCCTTTTTTCTAAGAGCCGCAAACTTTAAGACCTCGTTGCACTTTACGCATGGGTTCGGCGTCCTGCCAAGGCGATAGCTCTCGGTGAAGTAATCCACTACCTCTGCCTGAAAGAGCTCACTCATATTAAGGACGTAAAAGGGCACATCAAGAACATCGGCTACACGGCGCGCGTCATATAAGTCTTCAAGAGAGCAGCAGGCGCCTGCAACGGCGCCTCTATCTCCCTCACCCTCATCTTCAGAGTAATCCCATAACTGCATAGATACTCCTATGCAGTCATAACCCTGCTCCTTTAAGAGGGCCAGTGCCACAGAAGAATCTACGCCGCCGCTCATGGCAACGACTACTTTTTCTTTTTTTTCTTCAGCCATTCTTTCAACAATACCTCAAGAGAATATTATCTAAAAATCCCCTTTAAAAAAAGAGAAATAAAAAGAGACCCCCCGAGTTCGCAGACTCCAGAGGTCTCTTCTGAGTTTTCATATATTAGCCCGCCCCGCTGCTACTTCTTATCAGGGTGCGTCTCCTTATAGTTCTCAATAGCCGCGTGAAGAGCATCTGCGGCCAGGTTAGAGCAATGCATCTTCACAGGCGGAAGGCCGTCAAGGGCCTCGGCAACTGTATCATTTGAGATGTGATCGGCGTCGTCAAGGTTCTTTCCCTTTACAAGCTCCGTAACCATAGAGCTTGTGGCTATAGCTGCGCCGCAGCCAAAGGTCTTAAATTTAACGTCTGTTATCTTATCATCCTCAACCTTTATCGTAAGCTTCATAATATCGCCGCAGGCAGGGTTTCCAACAGTACCCTCACCGCTGGGTTTATCTATCTCGCCAACGTTCCTGGGATTTGAAAAATGGTCCATGACCTTTTTACTGTACATATTAAATCTCTCCTTTTTATAGGGTAAATTTGTTATTTGGCTCCGGCATAAAGGGGAGACATACTTCTCATACGCTCCACTATAGGCGGCATGACCTCAATAATGAAGTCTATCTGCTCTTCCGTATTATCTTTTCCAAAGCTGAACCTCACGGAACCGTGGCTCATCTCATGTGAGAGGCTCATGGCAAGAAGTACATGGCTTGGCTCAAGGCTTCCTGAGGTGCAGGCCGAGCCGCTTGATGCGGCAACTCCCATCATATCAAGACCAAGGAGCAGTGACTCGCCCTCGACGTACTCAAAGCTGATATTCGCCGTATTTGGCAGGCGATGTTCCACATCGCCGTTTATCTTTATATCAGGGATTTTTTCCATCAGCCCCTTCTCAAGCCTGTCCCTAAGGGCCGACATGTGCCGCACCGACTCCTCCATATGCTCAGCCGCCATCTCGCAGGCCTTACCAAGGCCTACAAGACCGGCTACGTTCTCTGTACCGCCGCGCCTATTTCTCTCCTGATGACCTCCGTGCATAAGAGGGACAAGACGCACGCCGCGCCTTACAAAGAGGGCTCCCACACCCTTTGGGCCGTAGAGCTTATGTCCTGAGAGAGTAAGCAAGTCTACCTTCAGCGTCTTAACGTCTATAGGTACCTTGCCAACGGCCTGTACGGCGTCCGTATGAAAGACAATGCCTCTTTCTCTGGCAATCTCACCTATCTCGGCGATTGGGAATATAACACCAGTCTCATTATTGGCGTACATAATAGTTATAAGGATAGTCTCCGGTGTGATGGCCGCCTTAAGCTCCTCTAAGTCTAACATGCCCGAGGCGTCAACATTAAGATACGTTACCCTAAAACCCTCTTTTTCAAGGTACTTACAGGTATTAAGCACAGCCGGATGCTCCACTACCGTTGTTATAATATGGTTACCCTTGCTCTTTCTGGCAAAGGCCGTACCCTTTATGGCGTGGTTATCCCCCTCTGTACCCGTGGCGGTAAATACTACCTCGAGGGGAGCGCAGTTAAGCAGAGCAGCAACGCGCTCGCGCGCCTTATCAAGGGCCTGTTTTGGCCCTCTTGAGGCCCAGTGAACACTTGAGGGATTCCCCCAATCATCGCGCAGGAAGGGCAGCATCTCGTCAAGGACATCGTGGTCAAGGGGTGTTGTGGCGTTGTGGTCTATATATATCTTATTCAAGTTTAAAAAACCTCCTTTAAGTACTCCTACGTTTCTTCAGGCCTCACTCTGGCCTTACTTTTCCATTCTCCGTAATGTCCTTTATGCTGATGGAGTTGAGAAACTCCGCAATCTTATCTGCCAGCCCCTTCCATACCCCCTGCGTGGAACAAGTCACGGCCCTCTCACAGCCGCTTGCGTCCTTATCAAGACAGGCAACGGGATTTAAGGGCTCTTCCACAACGGTTATTACCTCGCCGACGCTAATAGTAGCCGAAGGTCTGGCCAGGATATACCCGCCGCCGGGCCCGCGTACGCTCTTAACGATATGGCCTCTACGCAGCTTTACAAAGAGCTGCTCAAGGTAAGAAAGAGAGATCCCCTCCATCTCTGAAATGTCTTTTAAGGCAACAGGTGCGTCGCCGCGATGCCTTGCAAGGCTAACCATCGCCCTTACTGCATACTGACCTTTTGTAGATAATCTCATATATTTTCAACTCCGGCAAAGACGCCATCACACTCCGCCCCCCACGTCTAATCCTGCCGGTACAAACTTAATTCTCCGGCCCGTGAGAAATATATTAAACCCTTTAGAGATAAACCCCCTAATATAAAGGCCTCTCTTCCAAGGATCTAATAAGGGTCTAAGGCAAGGGCCTCAGGCTTTAGCGCCATATTGATTAAACTTAGTATAACTTAGTAATTTTGTCAAGTATTCTTTTTTGACATTTCCGTAAAAGAGATAAGTGAGGAAAACATAGAGAACGAACCATGA
Organism: uncultured Thermodesulfobacteriota bacterium; assembly: GCA_964510775.1. Taxonomy (GTDB): domain Bacteria; phylum Desulfobacterota; class GWC2-55-46; order GWC2-55-46; family JADFVP01; genus JAJRZX01. The sequence continues at coordinate 16,701 of CAZEBZ010000011.1, read as the reverse complement.
CAGCGGGAAAAAAGGGGTATCATCCAACGCTTACAAGTTGGTCTGGCCGCAGGCAGGTAAAAAAAAACCATCAGGGCGCGGCCTTTATATTCTCCACCTTTTTTTTGAGGCTTGCAACAAGGTCATCGTAAGAAGACCTCTTGATTATCTTGCCAAACTGTGTACGGTAGTTACTAACAAGGCTCACACCCTCGATAACAATATCATAGGCCATCCACTGCCCGTCTTTCTTAATCATCCTGTAGGCAATGGGTATCTCCGTCTCCTGACTTGTAAGGACCTTTGTCTTCACAATGGCCCTTGTGCCCTTCTTATTTACCTTCTCCGAGAGATAGAGAACCTTCTCATCTGTCTGCTGTTCAATCTTGCTTATGTAGGAATTTTCAAGAAGATGGCTGAAGAGGTGTACGAACTCGTCCCTCTCCTTGGGCGTCCTCTTTCTCCAGTGTATCCCCAAAGAGCGGCGAGTCATTTCCTTAAAATCTATGACCTCCTCCACGGCGGCCCGTATACGGGCGCGGCGCTCCGTTCTGTGAGTCTTGCCCTTTAATGCGGGGTCTTTCAATACACTTATGGCCTCGTCTATAGTACTCCGTACGCGCTCAGTAACATCACCGGCGCGGGCCCCGGAGGGAGCGAGAAAGATAAAGAGAACGAGCATAGCCGTAACAAAAGCAGCAAACTTCTTCAAGGCAAATCCTCCCTTTAAAGTATAGGACTCTTAAGTATATATACTTGTTTTACAGAAAATTCTCAGATGAGATCTCAACTGCCATAGACTGTGACCCTGCCGCGGCCCCCGCACTTGCCAAGCAGGTATATCTGTAATATACTATATACCATAATAAGGGGTTTTTCCACAGATGAGCGGAGATTATTTATGTCTATGAATAAATCTATAAGAACCCTCGGCATTATCCTATTAGCCTTCATTACTCTCTCTCAAGCACAGGCCTACGGGGCAAGAGTTGGCGGCGGCGATACTGAGACGTACGAGGCCGTAATAACGACTCTTGACAATACCCTTATCTCTGTCATGAAAGACGCCAAGAGACTTGGTTACAAGGGCCGCTATAAACTCCTGAAATCTGTAATAGAGAACACCTATGACTTTACCTTCATTACACGCTTTTCCGTAGGCAGGATCTGGAAGACCTTTGACGCGAATCAGCGCGCCATGCTCGTACAGAGATTTACCGTACTCAGCATCGCCACATACGCGGCACGATTTGACGGCTACAGCGGCGAAAAATTCCGCCTTACCTCAAGCAAGCCCCTTAAAAGAGGGCGGCGCCTCGTACGCACAGAGATCGTAAAGAGCGATGGTGAGATTATCCACCTCGATTATGTAATGAGAAAAAAAGCCGGCAAGTGGCGCGCCATAAACGTTGTTGCCAACGGCGTTAGCGACTTGTCGTTAAAACGCGCCCAGTATACATATATACTGAAAAAAAAGGACTTCGAGGGTTTAATCAAAAAACTCGATAAAAAAATAGCCGCCTACGAAAAAGAATAGTTTTTAACCACCCACACTTGCCCATTTCATCAAGACTCTTTACTCACCTTACCTCCCTTACCTCCAAAGAGCAGCAGAGGCAGCACGCCAAGAGTAGAGACTACCGTAAGGGCTATGCCTACCATAAGGAGCTGCCCCATGCTCGCCATGCCCCTGTGACTGGAAAAGGCCAGCCCCCCAAAGCTTACGAGGGTTGTAAGGGCGCTGTAAAGCACGGCCCTTGAGGTACTCGAACTTAAGAGAGTGCTTATCTCTCCCGGCGCGGAGCGAACCCTGTGTACTACATGTATGCCGTTATCTACGCCTATACCCAAGAACAGAGGCAGGGCGATAATATTAGCGAAATTAAAGGGTATACCCAGCAGCACTGTCGCCGCCCCCGTAAGAATACCGGCAAAGATAAGAGGCAGAAGCACAAGTGCCGTGTACCCTACGTCTCGAAGCAAAAAGAGCAGTATGATTATAATAAAGAGAAGGGCATAGATAAATGCCTGCTTAAAGGCCTTTACAACGGTATGGCCCGACTCCATGATTACTACGGGAAGCCCCGTGGCCGAGGGTTCAAGGCCGCGCACTGCCTCTACAAACTCACTGAGGTTACGGGGGTCTGAGATATTATGCTTGGGAAATACCTTTATTACCCTCTCTCCACCCTTACTCACCCAGTGTTCCATAAGCTCCGAGGGCAGGTCGTTGTAGCTGACAAAGTCTGCGTCAAGAGACTCCCGTAAGACCTTAAGCCTCTCGGGTAAGGTCTCAAGAAGGCTTCTCTCAAACTCCTTAATCCTTTCTCTACTTGCCTGCGGCGTCATTAGCGCAAACTTTGCCTGAAGCCCTCTCATAGCAGAGAGTGCAGACTCTGCCGCGGCCTTCTCAGCAGGTAAGAGAGGAGATGCGGCAAATTTGGAAAGGGACGCGGTAAAGGCTGAGAGAGCCTTAAACCCGCCAGAATCAGCGCCCTTACCGCCACCACCGTCCATCTCAAGGTCAGGGCCCATAAGAAGAGAGATCTCCTCTATAATATCGAGTTTTTCGTCCTGTGCCTTTGGTATAAAATCATCTATGCTTACGGCCTTATCTACAAGGGGCAAGGCCCTTAAGCCCTTTGCCGAGGCGGCAGCGCCGTCCTTATCCTTAATAACCATTATCGTAAGAGGAGATGAGCCCCGTTCATTCATTAAGTCATTAAAAGTAGCCACAGACTCCATTGAAGAGTCTCGAAGATTCATGGGGTTACTATCAAAAGTCACCCACTTTAAGAGTGCTGCACCAAGAGCTGCCGTAATAATAAGGACAACGAGTACAGGCGCCCTTCTTGCGCGGGCCCTTGCGATAAGGCCGTCTGCGGCTACGGTAAGGCGCCGCTCAAGCGTACCTGAGGTGCCACTGACTCGAAGGGGGCGAATGGAGATAAGGGCCGGCAGAAAAGTCAGGCTCACTACAAGGCTGATAAAGATACCCGTTCCGGAGATAAGACCAAGCTCGGAGACACCGGCATAGGCCGTTGGTATGAAGGAGTAAAAACCCGCCGCCGTAGTAATGGTGCAGAGTACAAGCGAGGCTCCAACGTCGCCTGCGGCCTCTCTTATTGACTCCTCATGTGAGTGGCCATTTAAGATAAGCTCCCTGTAACGCAGACATAGGTGTATGGCATAATCAACACCAAGGCCGATATACAAGACGGCAAAGGCCATGGATATCATGTTAAGGTCCCCAACGGCAAAGGCGGCAAAGGCAGCAGTGCTTATAATGCCGCACAGAAGCGTGAGGAAGGAGGCAATAAGAAGAGAGACACTTCGAAGCGATATGTAGAGGATAATACAGACGGCGAGCAGGGCGAGTACGCTGGCAACTCCTGCTCCCTTGCTTACGCTCTTGAACTCCTCGTTTGCAAGGGCAACGGAACCTGTAAGGCGCACGCGAAGGCCATGAGAACTGTCCAGCGAGAGCTCGTCTACAAGGGCGCGTATCCTCACCATAGCGGCCTCACCCTGAAATAACTCGGCAAAATCAAGGCGTGGCTGTACTACTACGAAACGCCGTCTCGAAGACGTTAGACTCTTATCTCCAAGCATGAGGTTCTGCCATGAGAGACGAAAAAAACGCCCCTCACGACTCGCTCTGCCGGCATCACCGAGGCCATTCATAACAGGAGCAAGCTCAAAGTCCTCGCCGCCCTCAACGGCGTCCATGGCAGAGGTAAGCATGGAGAAAAAACCCTCTAAGCTCATATCCGCCATTAGGCTGCCAAGAAATGGCTGAACCTTTGCAAGATGCTCTGAGAGGTCGTCAAGCTCATCAGTACTTAGGTATAAGAGACCATTACGACGGAAAAAATCACTGCCCCCGGGCTGGTACACGCTCTTAAAGAGTTGTGTCTCACCCTTTAGACGCGCCGTAAGGCTGCGCGCAGCGTTATCAACAAGCTCAGGCGTATCGCCCTCTATTACTATGGCAATCTCGCCAAAAAACTGGGGAAATTTTTCCTTGTAAGAGATATAAGTGCGACGCCACGAGAGTTTCTCTGAGATCATCTTAGAGGCGTCAGTATTTATCCCAATATGATGCGTTGTATAATTAAAGAGAAGGACTGTGAGGAGGAGAGATAATATTACGGTCTGCCATGCGTGGCGTGATACAAATACCACCCACCACGAGACCGTCCTGCCTATTAGATTACTGGAATGATTTTTTTCGTTCAATGTAAGACCTTTTACTTCTAATACCCGATATTACAGAGAGCCTCTCCACGAACCGCCGCCGACTTCAAGTTGTCTTTTACAATACTCTATGCTATCTTTTCCATCTTGCATGTAAGTTATATTACCGTTTTTTTTCAGCTCCATAGCATAATAAGATATATTCCTATACCAAGGCCTGAAATACAAGGGCTCTCTCTTAAAAATACGAGTTTTTTATATGAGTCTTAAGGGCAATGACACAAAGAATAGAGCAGTAGAGACGGCCGTAATAGTGGCTGCGGGCATGGGGACTCGTCTGGCCTCAGGTGAGCTGCCAAAACCGCTTCGTCCCCTTGTAGGCGTACCCCTGATAGCACGCGTCATGGCCTCTGCGGCCCGCGCCGGAGTGCGCCGCTTCGTCGTTGTCATCGGCTTTGAAGAGGGACTTATGCGAGGTAAACTACCGCTCCTCGTCCCCGAGGGCTGCGAGCTTACCATGATTACAAACGCCCGCTACAAGGAGGCCAACGGGGTAAGCCTGCTCGCGGGAATACGCGGGGTCTACGAGCCCTTCGCCCTCTTGATGTCAGACCATATTTTTAGCCCCCAGCGGTTAGAGAGCGCCATAAAGGCCTTCGAGGGTGACGGAATTTCAAGACTGGTAGTAGAAGAAAAAGGGCGTTTTAACGGCGACTTAGACGACGCCACCTTTGTACGGGAAGAAGGCGGTCTTATCAGCGCCATAGGTAAAGATATAAAGACCTTTGATGCCGTTGATACGGGCCTCTTTGTCCTTGATGATAAAGCTGTAAAAGATGCCGCCGAGAAGACCGGCCCCTCTCCCGCCATCTCGGATATAATGCGCCTCATGGGTCGCGATAAATCCCTAAAGGCCCACTACGAAGAAGAGGGTTTCTGGCAGGACGTAGACACACCTGCTGATATAAAAGAGGGCGAGAAAAAACTCTACGCCTCCCTCGTAAAACCAGCCGATGGTTTTATGGCAAGGCACATAAACAGGCGCGTCAGCCTCTTTATCAGCACACGCATCTGGCGCCTCGGAGCTACTCCCAACATAATTACCACATTTACCCTTATTCTGGGGCTCCTCGCCGGCCTTGCCTTCTCACGTGGCAACAGCGCGGGCTGGGGATTGCTCGGAGCGGCTTTATTTCAGCTTCATTCCATTATAGACGGCGTTGACGGCGAGCTTGCGAGACTTTTATTAAAGGAAAGCACACTTGGTTTCTGGTATGATATCTCTGCAGATAATATTACTCACATGGCCGTCTTTGCAGGCATTGCCATGGGACAAAAGGCAGGCCATGCGCCCGGGCCATGGAACCTGCTCGCAGTGCTCGCAGTGCTTGCCGTACTAACAAGCGTAATAGCCGTCTCGCCGCTATTAAGGCCCACGGCAAAGAAGGGCAAAAAGACCTCGGCTGAGAGTACGCTGGCAAGAGTCGTTGGGGCCCTTACGAGCCGTGATTTTACTTACCTTCTCTTTCCCCTCGCCATACTGGGCTGGCTTGGAGGTTTTCTCTGGATAGCGACTATCGGCACATGGATATACTCGATTCTCGTAATACTGCTAAGGCTGCGGGCAAGGCAAAGGGTAGCAGACTAAAGGCCCTTCTTATCGCCGGCGGGCTGCTCCTTGGCGTCTACCTAATATGGTCTCTTGGCCCAATGGAGGTCTGGAATGAGCTTCGCGGCGGATGGTGGCCCGCCTTTATCGGCGTAGTGGGCGCCTACGCTCTCCAGCAGGGGCTAGGCAGCTTCGCCCTCTGGCTTCTTGGCACAGAAAAAAACAAGGCAGGCTGGAAAGAGACGGGGGCCGCAAGTCTTGCGCGCACCCGCTATGTTGGCGAGGTACTTAACTACGCCATGCCCACGGGCGGCATAGGCGGAGAGCCATATAAACTCATTACCCTTGCCCGCGGCGAGGGCACAAACCCCGCCTTCAAGGCCCTTGCGGCGGCCAAATTCCTACATGTAGCGGCAGTTGGCCCCTTTGCCTTTATTATCTTCATAATCGCCGCCATAGAGGGTATCGGCGGCCCCCCATGGCAGATAACCTTCCTTACCATGTGCGTACTCATGGCGGCCATGACAGTCTTTTTATGGGTTATCCTGCTCTGGAGCAAGGTAGGGCGCTTACTCCTTGGCGGTTATTACAGAGTAAGAAGAGGTGTACCAAGAAAGCTTCGCGGTCTACGGCACTTTCTCCATATAGACGTAGCGGCCTCAAAGGAGATAAAAGGCGCACCAATGCGCGCCCTTATCGCCTATGCCTGCTACATCGGCATGTGGTTCGCCGCGGCCCTTGAGTGGGTCGCAATCTCTCACGTAGTCAGTATCTACGGGCATAATATCGGCATTATCAGAGGCGGTCTATTCGAGTGCGCGACTATCTTAGTAGCCGCAGTGGTGCCCGTTCCCGCGGGAATGGGCACACAGGAGACAGGAAAAGCAGCTGTTGCCGTACTCCTTGGCCTGCCGCCCCATACAGGCCTTGCCATGAGCCTTATAAGAAGAGCACGCGAGGTGCTTATGATACTTACAGGAGCGGCGATGGCAATTAGAGGGAAAAGAAGTAAGCTCTAAACTAAGTCCACCTCACTACCTCACCTGTAAGGCATACCCGGCGCGCCTTGACAGCCCAAGGGGCAGGTGCTACCTTTAAATTAAGACGTCACGGGAGACCAAAATACCTGTAAGGTAGAAATACCATAGACTTTTTTCTCTTAAACAACTTTAAGCAACGATGAAAATACATATAATACAACCCACTCATTTTGCCGCGCCCGGGAGCAGAGAGCTCTTCAAGAGCAAAAAGCTCAACCTCATGCCCCTGACCATAAGCTATCTCGCGGCACTTATGCCCAAAGGGAGCGAGATAAAACTTACTGACGAGCGCACTGAAGATATTGACATGAAGTGGCCCGCGGACCTTGTGCTAATCACGGTCTGGACAATTAACTCCCTTCGTGCCTACGAGATTGCCGATGCCTATAGGAAAAAAGGCATTACCGTAATCCTCGGCGGGCCACACTGTTTTTTTTATGGAGAAGAGGCCGCGGAGCACGGCGACGCCGTTGCCATCGGCGAGGGCGAGATAGTATTGCCGGATATTTTCAGAGACCTTGAGACGGGAGCCCTTAAGAAATTTTACCGCGCCGAGGGCTTTCACGACCTCAAAAACCTGCCGCTTCCACGTAGAGACCTCCTTAATGCAAAGGCCTTTACACGCTTTCATACCATAGCCGTTCAGACAAGCCGCGGCTGCCCCTTCTCCTGCGAGTTCTGCGCCGAGCGCTTTTATCTCGGCTCAAGGTACCGCATGCGCCCCGTAAAAGAGGTAGTAGCCGAGATAATCGCCACAGGAAGCAAGCGCATATTCTTCGCAGACAGCACTTTTTCCGGAAACAGAGGCCGTACCATGGAGCTCATGGAGGCACTCATACCCCTAAAACTGCGCTGGAGCGCCCTCTGGACGGCTAACCGCGTCCTTGAAAAAGACTTTATGCAACTCGCCAAAAAGAGCGGACTGCTCCATGTAAACCTCGGCATTGAGAGCATCAATCAGAGCACCCTTGACGGAATGCACAAGAAGACCTCCAAGGCAGCGACTATCAAGGATGTTATAAAGGGGCTTCGAGACCTTGATATCAGCTTCTCATTCAACTTAATCTTTGGCTGGGATACTGACAAAGTAGAGGACTTTGCCGCTACACTTGAGTTTTTAAAGGCAAACAAGGTACATGTAGCCTTTTTCAACTCTTTTTGCCCATATAAGGGCACGCCTGTATACAAAAAATACCTCACAGAGGGCCGACTTCTCGACCCTGAGAACATCAACCGCTGGCCGGGCATCTCGGCGAGGGTTCAGCCAAAGAACTTCACCTCTGATGAACTGGCAAAGGGCATCAGCAAGTTGTACAGAGATTTTTACTCCTGGCCCTCCATCATACAGCGCCTGCCCCTGCCCACTTCAGTCTCGGCCATAACCTCATGGGTAATGAACCTCTCGCAGAGAAAGATGGCCACAGGTAAGACTACAAATTTTGATGGCTATTAAGCGAGATTACGCTTTATTCAACGGCCTCAACAGGCTGCCCGGGTATTTGCATCGCCCCAGATCCTGTGCTAAACTTTAAATAAATGTATACATACCTTGGCTTACGTCTCTTCGCAGACTAAGGGGCTGATTTCATATAATGCGTGACACTTCAACATGCAGCAGAAAGACGATAAAAAAAAAGAGAGGTCTTGGCCCTGCCTTCATAATGCAGGGACTAAAGAGACTCTTCGACTCACAGGCCCTCTACGCGCAGCTCGTAGTTACGAGTGAGTGCAACCTCACATGCAGTTACTGCAACGAGTACACAAGGGGCGCTCAAATGCCCTCACTCTCTGAGCTAAAGAGACGTGCTGAGAGACTAAGCGCCCTCGGCGTAATGGTCTTTGATTTACTTGGCGGTGAACCCCTTCTGCACAAAAACCTCGTCCCCCTTATAAGGTATATTAAGAGTCTTGGCCGCGGTGATAATATTGTTATACTCATAACCAACGGTTTTCTGCTCACCGCAAGTATGATAGAGGAGTTAAACGAGACGGGCCTTGATATGATGCAGATAAGCGTGGACTCGCCGCGCCCTACAGTTCATTCAGAGAAGGCCCTGAGCCTGCTCCTGCCAAAGCTCAAGATACTCAAAGAAAAGGCGCGCTTCAAGGTAAAGGTGCAGTCCGTACTTACAGAGCAGACAGGCAGTGAGTACGGTGAGTTTCGCGCACTTATGAAGGGGCTGCCCTTTGATTTTGGCTTCTCACTGCTTCACGGCCCCGGAGGCCGCGTTGCTATAAAGGGTGAAGAGTATGTACGCCTGCTAAGAGATGAGGGGCTATTTGCCGGCATGAACCTCTACCGCTCAAATGCCGAAGAAGCCCTCCTTGGCGACTTTTCACGGCCCTGGAAGTGCCTGGGAGGAAGCAAATTCCTCTATGTAAACAACAACGGCGATGTTCAGTTCTGCAGTCAGAACAGCACCTTTAGAAGGGCCCTTGGGGACTTTACGACTCGTGACATAAAGGCCAACAACCGCCACAAGACCTGCGAGGCTGGCTGCGTATTAGGCTGCGCGAGGCTTATCTCCCATGCCCTCGGCGAGCCCTTTAAGACAATGAAGACAAGCTTATCTCTTCTTGGAGGTTTTAAGGCACAAGGCCAAGAGGCGAGGAAAGAAACAAAGACCTCATGGGATAAAAAAAACCTTCGAGGCGCCGTAAAAGAATGACCACCCTTGTTACAGGCGCCACGGGATTTGTAGGCTCAGCCGTTGTACGGGCGCTTCTTGGTAGAGGCCGCAAGGTACGAGTCCTTGTACGCCGCGGCAGCGATACAAGCAACATAAAGGGCCTTGACGTAGAGATACATACCGGCGACCTTATTGATAAGGCCTCCCTTAATAAGGCAATAAAGGGCTGCGAGGTTCTATTTCACGTAGCAGCGGATTATCGCCTCTGGGTACCACAGCCAAATGCCATGTATGAGGCCAATGAGGCAGGCACGTGTAATATTATGGAGGCGGCCCTGCACTGCGGTGTAAGGCGCGTAGTATACACAAGCAGCGTCGCTACTATTGGGTTAAATAAAGACAGAACGCCCGCTAATGAGGAGACGCCCTCAACGCTTGGTGATATGATAGGCCACTATAAGCGCAGTAAATTTCTCGCAGAAGCTGCGGTACAGCGGCTTATAGAAGAAAAAGGGCTTCCTGCCGTTATAGTAAACCCATCAACACCGGTGGGGCCCCGCGATATAAGGCCTACTCCCACGGGAGAGCTTATAGTAAAGGCAATATCGGGCCAAATGCCCGCTTATGTAGACACAGGGCTTAATATTGTACATGTAGACGACGTTGCAGAGGGGCATTTGCTCGCCCTTGAGAGAGGCAAGGTAGGCCGCCGCTACATACTTGGCGGCGAGGATATGACCCTCGCAGAGATTCTCAGTGAGCTTGCCGCGATCTCCGGTAGAGCCGCGCCGCGTATATGCCTTCCTCATGGTTTTGTACTGCCCCTTGCCTATATCGCCGAGGCATGGGCGCGGCTTGTAAAGAGCAAAAATCCCATGCTTACAAGAGACGGGGCGAGAATGGCTAAAAAATATATGTTTTTCTCAAGCGACAGGGCGGTAGCAGAGCTTGGCTACAGCCACAGGGCGGCTGCAGAGGCGCTTCGAGATGCCGCCACCTGGTTCAGAGATAACAATTACTCTTAAGTGAGGTATAATTAAAAGAGATGGAAGTACTCCTTGCCAGCCCAAGAGGGTTCTGCGCCGGTGTAGAGCGTGCCGTACGTACCGTTGAGATGGCCATTGAGAGGTACGGCGCCCCTATATACGTGCGCCATGAGATAGTTCACAACCGCCACGTCGTAGAGGGCCTTAAGAAAAAAGGCGTCATCTTCGTAGACGAGCTCGAAGAGGTTCCAGACGGGGCAGTAGTAATCTTCAGCGCGCACGGCGTCTCCAGAATGGTAAAGAGAGAGGGGGACTGCCGCGAACTCATGGTAATAGACGCCACGTGCCCCCTTGTGACAAAGGTTCACAGAGAAGCGCGGCGTAACGCTGATGAGGGGTTTGAGCAGATTCTCATCGGCCATGCCGGCCACCCCGAGGTCATAGGCACAATGGGTCAGATAAGCGGCGGCATGCACCTTGTCTCCAGCCCCGAGGACGTGGCGGCCCTTGAGGTAAAGAACCCTGAGAGACTTGCCTTTGTCACGCAGACCACGCTCAGCGTAGACGATATGGCCGATATAGTGGCGGCCCTTCGCGCCAGATTCAAGGGCATACGGGGCCCTTCCAAGAAGAACATCTGCTACGCTACGCAGAACCGTCAGGACGCCGTAAAGGCCGTTATACAAGACGTAGACCTGCTTATTGTCGTTGGCGCGAAGAACAGCTCCAACTCCAACCGCCTGCGCGAGCTGGGCTCAAGGTACGACGTACCCTCATACCTTGTAAGCTCAGCAGCAGATATTAAGGATAAGTGGCTAAGAGACGCAAAGAACGTGGCCATTACGGCCGGCGCCTCGGCTCCGGAGAATCTCGTCAATGAGGTAATAGAGTACCTCGGTAAGAAGGCGGCTGCAATTAAAATAAAGAACGTTGTCGTTACTGATGAGAACGTAAGGTTCAGCCTGCCCATTTAACTGCGGGCAGATGGTATTAACGGAGACCTCATGGGCGTACCCCTTATACAACAGCTTCGAATAGGCGCTTACATCGCAGGGCAGAGCCTTAAGCGGAAAAAGCGTTTTCCTCTGGTATTGATGCTCGAGCCTCTATTCCAATGCAACCTCTCCTGCGCGGGCTGCGGCAAGATCGACTACCCGCCTGAGATTCTGAAAAAAAGACTCTCCGTAGATGAGTGCCTCGCAGCGGCTGTAGAGTGCGGAGCGCCTGTTGTCTCAATACCCGGGGGCGAGCCCCTTATTCATCCCGAAATTGGTGAGATAGTGCGCGGCCTTACAAGACTTAAAAAATTCGTCTACCTCTGCACGAACGCCATACTCCTGAAGAGTAAGATGGATTTATTCGAGGCAAGCCCTTATCTTACGTTCAGCATACACTTAGACGGCCTAAAAAAACGCCACGACGCACTTGTCTCCAAGGAAGGAGTATTCAATAATGCCGTCGATGCCATAAGAGCGGCAAAAGAGAGAGGTTTCCGCGTAACTACAAACACCACTATCTACGGCAACGAGTCAGCCGAGGAGGCGGTGCGCTTATTTGACTTTATAACAGAACTCGGCGTAGAGGGGATAACGCTCTCACCGGCATTTCACTACGGAAACGCCAGAGAACAGAATGATTTTCTTAAACGTGAAGACGCCATTGAGATATTTAGAAAACTACTCTTTGAGGGTGAGAAACGGGGCTGGAAGTTCAACCACAGCAGTCTCTTTCTCGACTTTTTAGCGGGAAACCAGAACTACCGATGCTCACCCTGGGGCAACCCCACACGAAACATCTTTGGCTGGCAGAGACCCTGTTATCTCCTTGACGAGGGATACGCCCCGAGTTACCGCGCGCTCATGGAGGAGACAGAGTGGGAGGAGTACGGCTATGACAGAAACGCAAAGTGCGCCGACTGCATGGTTCACTGCGGTTATGAGCCCACGGCCGTAATGGACACGATACAGCACCCGCTAAAGGCCCTGCTTGTAAGGCTTCGCGGCGTGGATACAAGGGGCGCGGCAGCAGCCACAACGCCTACTGCCCGAAAAGAACCGCCGCAGAAGGCCCCTTCATAACCCCTCTACCTGAAAAACCCTCCATCCAAAATAGCACTCCCCAAGAGAAAAGACTTCTGCTAATGTGGGGGATAATAAAGAGGGACTCTATTAAAATCCTACAGAAAGGCTGAGCAGCGCCTCGTCCTCGCCGGGGTTCTTATCCTGGCTGTTGGCGTTAGAGAGGTGTCCGAGGCGAAACCCCGCACGAATACGCTCTGAAACCTCATAGGCAAAGGTAAGGCCCAGCCGAAAGGTAAGCACCCCGCCAAGATCACGGCTCTTACCCTTGTGGTAGCCCCCAATTCCCGCCATTGGAGTTATTACAAATTTACCAAAGGCAAGGTCTGAGTAAAAACCGCCGTAGGCGTAGAAGGCCTCGTCGGAGTTAGCGAGCACACCTACAAGAGGGCCTACGAAAAAGTATTTTTTTCCAAACCTCAGCTCAAGATTGCCGCCAAAAGAGCCGTCACCGTCATCAGTATTATGAAAGGCATAGGCGCCGAGCCCCAGGTCAATGTAATTGTAGGAATCTCCAGCTACGGTAAAATTACCTGAGCGGTAATAAGGCTCGCCTGCCTCGGCGGCAAAAAGCTGCGTAGTTGTAAGAACAATAAAGACCAGTAAGGCCGCGAGGACAAGGATTTTACGCACAACGCTCTCCTTTACAGGCTAAGTTATTGAATCTCGCAAGATTAGATTAATGCAGACAAATATAACAGAGCTATAGAGGTGTGTAAAGGATATTGTACCTGCGAAGCGCGCTCGCAGCAGGGCTATGAGGTGACTTATAGGGAAAATCTCTCTCACATTAGAGGCAGTTATGCAATTAAATAGAGGATAAAAACCCCGCACCAAGAAGGGTCTGCCAGGCACGCCTCATAGTAGAGAGAGCAAGGTTGTATGGAGCGCGAAGACTCATCAGCTCCCGCACCAGAGCGGGACGCCTGATAGAGCTGCCGATAACCCTTGCGGGCCTTATCTCGCCTGATTCTTCATCAAGACATGCGTATAAGTCAGGCGCAATAGCCGCATCTGCGCCATCGCTTACGGCACGCATAATAAAAAAAGGCAGCCCCTTCTTCGCAGCGGCTGCGGCCAGCCCGACGCTCTCCATATCAACGGCAAGGGCGCCTGTTTTTTTATAAATTTTTTTTTTGGAGACACTATTAAGAAGAGGCATCTTCGTGCTTATAATAAGCCCCTCTCTCACATTAAAAGAAGCGGCCTCAAGAATTTTTAAGGCATCATTAACGGCCCTCTCAGAGGCCTCGTAAAGGGCGCCGTCCTCGTCCATCACCTTGCCTGCAAGCACAAGGTCTCCTGCCTTTAAGTCACTGGATAAAGCGCCTGAGATGCCGGCTCCTACAAGGGCCTCTGCGCCCTCTCCCAGAAGAAACCCCGCCCCCGCCGCCGCCCTATCTATTCCAACACCGCAGAGCGCAACAATCAACTCGCCGCCCCTCTCTCCACCGGCCTTAACCCTGTAAGATTGATATTTACCCCGGGTTTCCTCCCACTGAACGCGGCCAAGCAAGGCACGCGCCTCGTCCTTCATAGCTACTGCAAGACCAATGCTCACAGCCCCTCTTTTTTTAATACCGGTAGATCCCACTGCGGAGGACGCTGCAGCGCCGCCTCGTCCTCCCTTGTCAACTTGCCAGCCTTAAGGCGGTCGTAAACACCTAAGGCCCAGAGAGGAAAATAAAGGCGGTAACCATGATACTTCAGGAAAAAGACACGTGGGAAACCAGTGCCTGTATAGAATTTTTCATCCCACTCGCCATCGCTTCGCTGGTTTTTTTTAAGATAATCAACACCGCGCCGTACTGCCTCGTCGTCCCAGCCAAGAACGCTCATTAAGGCCATTATGGCCCATGCAGTCTGCGACGGCGTACTCTCGCCCATACCGGCAAGCGCCGCGTTACTGTAACTGTAACACGTCTCGCCCCAGCCGCCGTCGACGTTCTGTACTGAGCGCAGCCACTGCGCTGCCTTCTTGATATAAGGCAGGCTCATGTCCTCACCTGCCTGCTTCAGGGCCACAAGCACCGACCACGTACCGTATATATAATTAACGCCCCAGCGCCCAAACCACGCCCCGCACTCCTCCTGCTCAGAGCGTAAAAACTCTATTGCCCGCGCTACAGGCGGAAAATCCCTGCGGTACCCAAGCATTGATAATGCCTCTACGCAGCGCCCCGTAACATCACTTGTCCCGGGGTCAAGGAGCGCGCCGTGGTCGGCAAAGGGTATGTCGTTAAGATAGGTATAATTATTATCAATATCAAAGGCCCCCCAGCTGCCGTCCTTATTCTGCATACCGAGTATCCAGTTAACGGCCTTCCCAAGAGGCTCCATGTACTCCTCCTTATCCATGACTCCTGCGCGAAGAAGGGCCATAACCACCATAGCCGTATCATCAGTATCTGGATAAAAATCGTTCTCAAACTGAAAGGCCCAGCCCCCGGGCTCAAGAAAAGGGGCGTTACAGGACCAGTCGCCGGACACCTTAATTTGTCTCTCAAGTAGCCACTTAATGGCGCTCTCCCGGCCCTGCCATCCGCCTGCACCGGCGGCTGACTCCTCCATAGCCGCAAGAGCGAGACAGGTATCCCATACGGGAGAAAAACAGGGCTGACAAAAAGACTCATCACCTCTATCAAGGAGCAGATCGTCAAGGGCCTTTATACCGCGGGCCATATGAGGATGGTCTTTACTGTACCCAAGGACATGAAGGGTTACGAGACAATTCACCATAGGAGGGAAAATAGCCCCGATGCCGTTCTCACAGCTCATTTTCTCAAGAATAAAAGACTCCGCCAGCTTTGTCGCCTTCTCTCTCCAGAGCGGAGCTATCAGACGATTGCCTTTCTTAAGGAGTCGATCAATAAAAATTAAGAAGTTCTTGCGCATACGCCCTGAGACATATTTGTCTATATGACGAATACTCTCAGGCGATGAGACAAATAACTCCGGCAGTCCTTCTTCAGGCCTGAGCTTGCATACGGTGCGCCGTGAGCAGAAGATAAGGAGCGTAACTATAACAGTACGCGACCAGTATGAGACCTTATCAATATGAAAAAAGAACCAGCGGGGCAGGAGCATTATCTGCACAGGAATGGCCGGCACGGTACGCCATGGAATCTGACCGTAAAGGGCGAGCATTATGCGTGTAAAGACATTGACATGTGCCGCTCCGCCAAGGCTCAGGATAAGCTGCTTCGCTCGAACCATATGCTCGGCATCAGGAGAATCGCCTGATAATTTAAGGGCAAAGTAACCCTTCACTGTAGCGCTGATATCAGAAAAACCACCCTCATAGAGGGGCCAGCCGCCGTCGGGAAGCTGTTTTCTCCTTATATAACATGTAAGACGCTCTCTTAGCCCCTTATCAATATCCCTTTGCAGAAAACGCTGAAGAATAAGATATTCAGCAGGTATGGTTACATCGGCCTCAAGGTCGAAGACCCAGAAACCGGCAGGCTCCTGACGCGCAGCGAGGGCGCCTCTGGCATCTCCAATAGTTTTGAAAAGCCCCTTTGGCTCATCTTCACTCTCGCCGCGGCGCACAATAGGGTCGGCTACCTTAAGCAGCCTTCCTCTTCGCGAACGCGGCTCGTTTTTTTTAAACCTCTCCATAACCTATAACCTTAGCGCAGTTCTTGATTAAACAAAATACAACATCTAAATCATAAACTAAGTTTACCCATGTTTGCCTCTATTGCAAGTAAAAAACACCGCCAAAAAAAAGCTTAATTAGTCGCAGCCCCCACTCTTGATAAAATAATCTCAGAGGGATAAAGCACGGGCACACCATCTATTCATGGTTACCGGCAGGCAGGTTTTTCCTTGACTCTCTCTGATTTTGGCAATAAAATGCTTAAATTACCCATAACTTCTCTATAATACACTGGCATAAGAAGACTACGTCAGGCACGACGCTTCAAAAAAAGAAAGACTCTCTGTATAGAGAAAGTTTATATTTAACAAAATACTAAAAAAAATTGGCTGAAACACCCCTAACGACTGACTTCATCGTAATAATGGAATAAGGAGGGCTGCCCCTGTGTCCAGAATAAAGATAGCTGTCATTGGAGTGGGCAACTGCGCCAGTTCTCTAATACAGGGATTACACTATTACAGAGATAAGACCCCTGAGGAGTCCATCGGTCTTATGCACTGGGAAATAGCTGGATACGC
>CAZEBZ010000010.1:0-36975 GCA_964510775.1 uncultured Thermodesulfobacteriota bacterium | reverse complement strand
CAGCTGTGTGGCAAGGTTTACTCTCTGAATCTCGCCGCCTGAGAGGGTCTTTGTTGGCCGCGAGAGCGAGATGTAGCCTAGGCCTGTTTCCATGAGAAACTCCAGCTTGGAAGTTATCTGTGAGAGGGCCTCGCCGGATATTTTCTTCTCCATCTCCCCAAGGTTTAGTGAGGTAAAAAAGGTCTTTGCCTCGGTTATGCTCATATCGCATAGCTCTGCTATGTTCTTATCCCCTATGGTGAGATTAAGGGCGTGGCTGTTAAGGCGTCCTCCGCTGCAGGCCTTGCAGAGGGAGAAGGACTTGTACCTTGAGGTAAAGACCTTTATGTGGAGTTTGTATTTCTTCCTCTCCAATTTTGCGAAAAAATCGTCTATGCCGTGAAAGTCGGCGCATCCCTCGTGGATGAGCCTCTGCGATTCCGTAGAGAGATCCTCGTAAGGTCTATCTACGTCTATGTCGTATGTAGAGGCATGCTCCTCAAGTTCTTCATAGAGACACCGGTACGAGGGTTTTGTCCAGGGGTCTACCGCGCCATCGCCGAGGGAGAGACTTTTATCGGGTATGATTTTGTTGTTATCATATATGAGGATGTTGCCAAAACCCTTGCACTCGGCGCAGGCCCCTACGGGGTGATTAAAGGAGAGGGCAATGGGCGTAGGACGTGTTGTGAGGACTCCGCAGCCGCCGCAGCGAAGGGCGCGCGAGAGGCGTCTTACCTCTGCACCCTCTACGAGTACCCATGCCTCGTCACCGCCCTCGCGGTAGCTGTTCTCAATGGCCTCGGTGAGTCTCGCCCTTGTCTCGGCCTTCAGATTGACCCTGTCAAGGACTACGTCAAGGGGTTTTTTGCCGCTGATGCGAGGTCTTTCCCTGTTGAGGTTATATATTTTTTCCCTATGCCTTAGGCGTGAAAATCCACGGGCCAGAAGCCCCTCAATTACATCATCTGCCTTACCCTCGGCTGAGAGGGTAAAACCAATGGTGACCATACTTCCCGTAGAGTCGGAGATGAGCCTCTCTGCGATCTCGCCGGGCTCGTCAGGTCTAATCTCAATGCTGCACTTTGGGCAGTGAAGTCTGCCGATACGGGCAAATATTAGCCTCAGGTAGTCGTTAATCTCCGAGGTTGTGCCCACAGTGGAGCGGTTTGTCCGCACGGGGTTTTTCTGCTCCACGGCTATGGCGGGGCGTATATTCTCAATGTTATCTACATCGGGCCTGTCCATCTTATCAAGAAAGAGGCGTGTATATGTTGAGAGAGACTCCATGAATCTCCAGCGGCCCTCGGCAAAGAGGGTGGCAAAGGCGAGGCTGGATTTGCCCGAGCCGCTGGGGCCTACTACCGCCGTAATCCTGTCATGGGGGATGCTTATGGAGAGGTTCTTGAGGTTGTTTTCCCTAAGCCCCGTAACTGTGAGGTAGTCTCTTGGCGGAGCCTCTTTGGCAGGAGGAGGTAAGACTTTTTTAAGAGTAGACATATCAGACCCTTTACAATAGAAGGATATTAAACTTCTTATTATACAGTTAGGGTCAAAATTTTGCCAGTGTAAAAGGTAGGGGGTATGGTAGCAGCGTTGAGATCTGGTTGCTTGGGAGGAGGAAGCTCTTTTGGCGAGCGCCTTGGGGCCTGTTGTCGCGGCGGCGGTCAGATGTGACTGCGTTTTTTTTGTTCGTTTAGGAGGGGGATATGTGAGGCGTCTTGGCCGCAATGCGTTTTTTTCTACTGGCTAACTTCCATATCCGTATTACAGGGCTCTATACCGAGCTCTCTTAAGAGGATAAGGGCCGTCTCGCTCTTTGTGTTTAGCCAGCGCTCGTACAGCGAGAGTATGTCTCGGGAAGTACCAAGAGATGTGCGCTCGCTTACCTCGGTGAGAATATCTGCGAAGCTGGAGAACCTCTCCGATAGCTCGTCGAATACTTCGCCAAAGCCGGCGGTAGTCTTTTTATTGCAGTAGATAGCGGCGAGCCTTCCGTAAGAGAGGGAGCCCATTGTTCTGTAGTATTTTTGGCCCGATATCTTGCGCCTGAGGCTTCCGGGAAAGAAGCCGGAGATGAAGAGTGAGATGTCGCCGAGCTCGCGCAGCTGTCTTCG
The DNA here is from genome assembly GCA_964510775.1 of uncultured Thermodesulfobacteriota bacterium. Lineage (GTDB taxonomy): Bacteria > Desulfobacterota > GWC2-55-46 > GWC2-55-46 > JADFVP01 > JAJRZX01. Next base: position 34,879 of record CAZEBZ010000010.1, on the reverse strand, counting down.
TGAGGTCATCTCACAGCTTTGCAGAGAGGCCAGGTACTTTAGCGCCAGGATATCGTCATGCAGGCGGCTGGCCTCAATAAAACAGCGCAGCAGGCTCGATAGATAAAACTCCACTTCCTCGAGCGTCTCAATGCGCTGGTTTTTCATGGCAGATGTTACAAGGTCTCTAAAATACTCCATTGGGGTTTCTTGAATAATCATCTTGGCCTCCATCTTAGTTATAATATCGGCCTACTACTTGATATTATTAAACTTTTTTTTGTTTAAGACTGTAACCATTGTTACTCTCCTGCTTCTTTTCTTTGCTCTTAGGCGTTTTTTTTTGTCATGAAAAAGAAAATATGGAGGTCTGAGGCTAAAAAGCCTTTATCTTTCAGCTGGTTAGCACTTAGATGATATGAGTGCTAAAAAAACTTGACAAAGCCTGAGCGTGACCCTATATTTACTTACAAATTGAAGGCCCCTTGCCGTAGAGGCCGGGGTGTGGTGTTAACTAACAGAGAAGTAAGCAAACAAGGAGGAGAGAGAAGAGATGAATATCAGACCGCTTCGTGACCGTCTGCTCGTTAAGAGACTTGCCGAGGAAGAGACTTCAAAAGGTGGCATCATTATCCCTGACAGCGCAAAAGAGGTTCCTGCCGAGGGCGAGGTAATTGCCGCAGGCCCGGGGAAAAAAGATGATAATGGCAACATCATAGCCCTTGAGGTAGCTGTTGGCAACAAGGTGTTATTTAGCAAGTACGCGGGAACGGAAGTAAAGATAAACGGCGAGGAGCACCTTATCATGGGCGAGGACGATATCCTTGGCCTCGTCGTAGATTAAACTTTGTTCAGAAAAATAACTCTCATTTAAGTTTTATAATTCAAGGAGGATTTTCAGATGTCCGCAAAAGAAATAGTCTTTAGCAACAGCGCCCGAGGCTCCATACTTAACGGCGTGAACACACTTGCCGATACCGTCAAGGTGACCCTTGGCCCCAAGGGTAGAAACGTAGTAATAGAGAAGAGCTTTGGCTCGCCTACCATTACCAAGGACGGCGTTACCGTTGCAAAAGAAGTAGAGCTTGAGAACAAGTTCGAGAACATGGGCGCGCAGATGGTAAAGGAAGTCGCGAGCAAGACCAGTGATATCGCCGGTGACGGCACCACTACTGCTACTGTCCTCGCTCAGGCCATCTTCAGAGAGGGCAGCAAGCTCGTAGCCGCCGGTCACAACCCCATGGATATCAAGAGGGGCATAGAGAAGGCCGTAACAGCCACAGTAGCAGGCCTTGAAAAACTCTCCAAGCCAGTTAAGGAAAAGAGCGAAATAGCACAGGTTGGCACCATCAGCGCCAACGGCGACTCTGATATAGGCAACATCATCGCCGATGCCATGGAGAAGGTTGGTAAAGAGGGTGTTATCACAGTTGAAGAGGCAAAGGGCATGGATACGGAGCTTGACGTAGTCGAGGGTATGCAGTTTGACAGAGGTTATCTCTCTCCCTACTTCGTCACTGACGCCGAGTCCATGGAGTGCGTTCTTGAGGACGCCTTTATACTTCTCCACGAGAAGAAAATATCGAATATGAGGGATATGCTTCCCCTTCTCGAGAAGATAGCCAAGACAGGCAAACCCCTTCTTATCATATCCGAGGACGTAGACGGCGAGGCCCTCGCCACACTCGTTGTTAATAAGCTCAGAGGCACGCTTCATGTCTGCGCCGTAAAGGCCCCTGGTTTTGGCGAGAGGCGTAAAGCCATGCTCGACGACATCGCAGTTCTTACCGGCGGAAGACTTATCGCCGAGGAGCTTGGTATCAAGCTTGAGGGTGTTGAGCTTGCAGACCTTGGCAGCGCCAAGAGGCTCGTTATTGACAAAGAGAACACCACTATCATCGACGGCGCAGGAGCAAACGCCGACATTGAGGCCCGCATCAAGCAGATAAGGGCGCAGATAGAGGAGACAACCTCTGATTACGATAGAGAGAAACTCTCCGAGAGGCTCGCAAAGCTCGCCGGAGGCGTAGCCGTAATTCACGTAGGCGCCGCCACTGAGACGGAGATGAAGGAGAAGAAGGCCCGTGTTGAGGATGCACTTCATGCCACACGCGCTGCCGTAGAGGAAGGCATTGTGCCTGGAGGCGGTGTAGCCTATCTTCGTACTCTCAAGGGCATAGACAGCCTTGATGTAGAGGGCGAGCAGGGTTTTGGTGCAAAGCTCCTGAAGAGGGCCCTTGAAGAGCCTGTGCGTCAGATAGCCGAGAACGCAGGTCTTGAGGGTTCCATCGTCGTAGACAAGATAAAGAACGGCAAGGGCGCATTTGGCCTTAACGCCGCTACTGAGGAGTACGAAGATCTCGTGAAAGCCGGTGTCATAGACCCCACAAAGGTCTCAAGGACAGCGCTGCAGAACGCATCTTCAATAGCCTCTCTTATGCTTACCACCGAGGCCCTTATCGCAGACAAGCCAAGCGATGAGAAAGCAGGCGGGCTGCCTGATATGGGCGGAATGGGCGGAATGGGCGGCATGGGCGGAATGGGCGGTATGGGAGGAATGGGCGGCATGATGTAAGCCTCTCCCAATATACCTGTTTCAACTATTTAGACGTGAAGAGGGCGGGCCGCTATGGTTCCGCCCTCTCTTACTTTCTTTTAGAAAAAAGAAAGTTTTTTTAATCGCTTTGCTGTCCATCTCTAACTTTTTGCAGTTAATGCCGGGGAAGTGTCTCATTCTCACTTAAGAGTCTTTACAAAAAAAACAATGTCGTGGTTTAATCTTTGAGAGCGTCTACAGTCTGAATATGTAAGGCTTGCAGCGGGCTCAGTATCCTCAGAAGAAAAAAGAAAGTTTTTTGATGGGTTTGCAGTCTATCTCTAACTTTTTGCAGTTAATGTTGGGGAAGTGTCGAATTGTCACTTAAAAGTTTTTATAAAGAAAACCAAAAGGGTGATATAAAAATCTTTTATGCGTTGAGGTTTCGTCTGATATTTCATAAATTATTTGATGTGTTATGTTAGATAAAAATTTTCTTTTAGAAAAAAGTTTTTTTGATTATACTGCCGCTTCTATTCGACCTTGCGGAGCATAGGCAGAGGAGGCAGGCGGAATAATTAATTCAGAGTCCTTGAATCCTTCAGACTTATAGCAGATATTATGAATAAAAGAGATATACCCCTTGTAATAAAAATTCTAAAAAAAGAGTGCGCCAAGTTAAAGACCCCTTATGTCACCGTCGTAGCCGAGGCCGCAGCTGATATAAAAAAACCTTTTAAGGTACTCGTCTCATGCATATTAAGTCTTCGCACAAAGGACGAGGTTACGATGGCCGCCTCAGAGAGGCTCTTTGGACTTGCCACAACACCCTCTGAGCTTGCGGGACTTGGGGAGGACGTTATAGAGAAGGCCATATACCCCGCGGGTTTTTATAAGACAAAGGCAAAGACGCTGCGCGAGATTGCCGCCGTACTAAGAGACGAATTTTCATCAGAGGTTCCCCATACTATTGAGGAGCTGCTTGAGCTTCGCGGTGTGGGGCGAAAGACAGCCAACCTTGTCGTAACTCTTGGGTACGGCCGCCCCGGTATCTGCGTCGATACACATGTACACCGTATTACAAACCGCTGGGGCCTTGTCTCAACAAAGAGCCCTGATAAGACGGAGTTTGCGCTGCGCGAGGTCTTAGCGCAAAAATACTGGATAGAAATTAACGACCTTCTTGTCACCTACGGGCAGAATATCTGCAGGCCCGTATCGCCCTTTTGCAGCAAGTGTTCCATATCTACATACTGTGATAAAAATGGCGTTGTAAAGTCAAGATAAGGCTTGAGTTTCTCTGGCTTGACGGGTATTATTATAAAAATAGTCATTACTTAGTTGTGGAACTCTTTTTCTTGGAGGCTCTTATGGATCCCAGGGTATTAATCTACGGTAAGGATACCTGACCATACACGACTGCCGCCCGTGAGGATTACGGCAAGAAGGGTTATGAGGTGGAGTACGTAGATGTTAAGGCCTCTGCTGCGAATATGGAGAGGATGCTCGCCGTTACAGGCGGCGCAAGAGATGTACCCGTAATAGTTGAGGCAAAGAAGACCACCGTGGGCTTTGGCGGCTCGTGAGGCGTTTAGCCGGCCCGCGTCGCGGGTTTAAATAATACTAACGTGGGCATACAGTCTTAACTAAGTGTAAGCGGGGTTATTCCCCGTTGGTTTTTTTTGCTTACTTTCTTTTTTCTAAAAGAAAGTAAGAGATCTTACTTAATACATTAAACAATATGAGGAGAAAGTAATTGGAGAAGACGTTATCTATTATCAAACCCGATGGTGTAAGGAAAAATATCATAGGCGAGGTTGTCTCAAGATTTGAGAAAAAGGGGCTTAAGGTCATGGCCATGCGTATGATAAGCCTTACAAAAGAAGGGGCCTGCGGGTTTTACGCCGTGCACAGGGAGCGTCCTTTTTTTGCCGACCTTACGGATTTTATGTCCTCGGGCCCTGTCGTAGTAATGGTTCTTGGCGGCGATGACGCTATAAAGAAGGTTCGGGCCATCATGGGCGCTACTAACCCCGCTGATGCAGAGCCCGGCACCATTAGAAAAGACTTTGCCGATTCCATTGATAATAACATTGTACATGGTTCAGACGCCCCTGATAGCGCCATCTGTGAGATTAATTACTTCTTTAACTGCCTTGATATCTGCGAGGGATAAGGTTCGGGTATGGAGACTGTTTCGAGGATAAAGGAGCATTATCACTTTACTGAGGGGGATGGTAATAATCTCATTCAGTTAAGGCCGCTCCTTGAAAAATACGCCGATGACTTTGTCGTTGAGTTCTATCACCATATCAAGAACTTCAGGAGCGTTGAGAAGTATCTTAAGGACGAGTCCACTATAAAGAGGCATCAGGCCGCCCTTAGAAAGTGGTATAAGAACCTCTTTGCCGGTGATTACGGCCCTGATTACATAAAGGGTCTTGAGAGGGTGGGCATGGCCCATGTAAAGATTGACCTGCCCGCTCACTTTGTTAACGCTGCCTTTCATTTTGTAAAGGACTTTATCGCAGGAAAGATATACGAAGAGGTTAACGACAGCTCGCGGTGTTTTATCCTGCAGCGCTCCGCAGTTAAGATACTAGATATAAACCTCGATGTATTTACGAGTTCTTTTATTCAGGAGGAGAAGAAGTTCTTTCTCTCCAAAAAGGTGGAGAGCGGCCTTGTGCAGGCGGCGACCCGCTTCAGCTATGGCCTTAATCTTGTTCTTGTCCTGGGGCTTGTCGCCATAGGCATTATGGTAATCGTGCTTTTTGGTTACGATATGTCAGTGGTTTTTCATGGTCATATTGAGACGGGGCTCTTGCGCACCCTTGGTACGCTCCTTATGCTCTGGGTTGTTATAGAGCTTATGGATACAGAGATAAGGCATCTCAAGCAAGGCGGTTTTGCCGTCAAGGTCTTTGTTAGCGTAGCCCTTGTAGCTGTAATTAGAGATATACTTATTACCACTCTGAAGGAACATGAGAATATTGAGACGCGCCTTACCCTTATCGCGGCCGTGGCCGTACTCGGCGGCGTTTACTGGCTTATTTCTCAGACAGAGAAAAAATAGTCCCCTCGCTCACCCCGCATTTTAAGATAGGGCCGCATAAGTGGCGGCTCTCAAACCGAGTTTTAAAAATCATGCTTAATCTTAGAGATCTTACATACGAGGGTTTTTTGACCCTTGCCGCTGATATGGGAGAAAAACCATACCGCGCAGCTCAGCTCTATAAGTGGGTCTATGCCCGCGGGGTCTCTTCCATAGACGAGATGACGGATATCTCTCTGGCGCTCCGCGAAAGACTTAAGGAGCGTTGCACCATCACGATGCCCCTTATTACTGATACATTCTCATCGAGTGACGGCACGGTAAAACTTCTTTACGAGCTTGACGACGGCCTTAAAATCCAGTCCGTTGTTATGCCTGAGGGGATGCGAGCCACGGTATGTGTCTCAACGCAGGCGGGCTGCGCCCTTGGCTGCGGCTTTTGCCTCACGGGCACCGGAGGGTATAAGAGAAATCTTACGTTGTCGGAGATGGCCTCTCAGATTATTCTGGCAGGAGAGACCCTGGCTGAGGGTGTCAAGATTACAAATATCGTCTTTATGGGTATGGGAGAGCCTCTTCTTAATATCGATACTCTGCTGAAGTTTATAAAAATTCTAACAGACCACGCTGGTTTTGCCATCTCTCATAACAGGATTACTGTCTCAACGGCGGGTATTACGGCTAATCTTGCGCGTCTTGGCCGAGAGACGAATGTGAACCTCGCTATTTCCTTAAATGCCGCTACAGATGAGCTGCGGTCTCTGCTTATGCCTGTAAACAAAAAGTACCCTCTTAACGGACTTATGGAGGCCCTTAGGTCTTATCCCCTCCATGGTAAAAAACATCTCACTATTGAGTATGTCCTCCTTGGAGGTGTTAATGAGAGCGTAAAGGACGCCGGAGCGCTAGTAAAACTCCTCTCGGGGCTGCGCTGCAAGGTAAACCTCATACCCTTTAATCCTTTTCCTGGGGCTTCCTTTAAGAGGCCCTCTGAAGAGGCAGTTGAGCGGTTTCGCGATATCCTCATAAGGGCCCGTTACATGGCCGTAGTAAGAAAGAGCCGCGGCGCTGATATAGGCGCGGCCTGCGGTCAGCTAAAAGACATGGACTTCCTTGCGGGCAGCGCGGAAAAAAGCCTTGAAGCAGAGAGTTGTTAGTGGTAAAAGTACGGGTCAGTTTTTAAAACTATAGGCCTGTCCGCGCTGTAGTGGGCTGGTTATAATGAATTCTGTGAGCGGTAATAATATTATAATTTACTACGGGAGTCTTGTCCTATGTCAGATAAGGTTATAGGCGTTATAGGCGGTAGCGGGCTTTATAGTATGGATGCCCTTGAGGATGTGAAATCCGTTAAGGTAGAGACTCCCTTTGGCGAGCCCTCAGATGAGTATATAACGGGAAGGCTCGGCGAGGTAAAGATGGTCTTTTTGCCCCGTCACGGCCGTGCTCATAAGCTCCTGCCCTCGGAGATTAATTACAGGGCAAATATATACGGGATGAAAAAACTGGGCGTGCAGTGGATAATATCCGTCTCTGCCGTAGGCTCTATGAAAGAGGAGATACACCCCGGGGACATGGTCATAGTGGATCAGTTTTTTGACCGCACAAAGTCGCGCGTCTCTACCTTTCTTGGCGACGGCGTGGCCGGGCACGTGGAGTTCGCAGAGCCTGTCTGTGGGGATCTGAGTAACGTACTCTATAACGCCGCAGTTAATGCCGGAGCTACAGTACATAAGGGCGGTACCTACGTCTGCATAGAGGGCCCGCAGTTCTCTACCCGCGCTGAATCAAAGATATACAGAACCTGGGGCGTTGACGTTATTGGTATGACTAATATACCAGAGGCCAAGCTCGCAAGAGAGGCGGAGATATGCTACGCCACTATAGCCCTCTCAACGGATTATGACTGCTGGCACGAGGAAGAAGAATCCGTTACAGTAGAGATGATACTGGAGACTATCAGCAAGAACGTAGCCATGGCCCGTAATATAATTATCGGCGCTGTTAAGGACAAGGCCTTTAATGAGCGCTCATGCGGCTGCGGGCAGGCAATGCAGTACGCCGCTGTAACCGAGAGAGACGCTATACCGGAGAAGACAAAAGAAGACCTCTCCATAATACTTGGAAAATATCTTTAGTCATTACCCCCGCGCGAGATGCGGTGGAACTTGAAAAGGAGTACGTTGTTATGAGTATACTTGTAGTTGGTTCCGTGGCCTTTGACAGCATAAAGACACCCTTTGGCGAGGTCTCCGAGGTTCTTGGCGGCTCGGCCACGTATTTTTCAGTGGCGGCGAGCTACTTTAGCGATGTAAAGCTTGTGGCCGTCGTAGGTACGGACTTTCCAGATGAGCATGTTGATACATTAAAGTCCCATAACGTAGATGTCTCGGCGCTGCAGAAGGTTCCCGGCAGGACGTTTCGCTGGAAGGGATACTATGAGTATGACCTTAATCAGGCCCATACCCTTGATACGGAGTTAAATGTATTTAGTGACTTTAGCCCTGAGATACCAGACGGTCACGGCGACTCGCCCTTTTTGTTTCTTGCTAATATAGACCCCGAGCTGCAGATAAAGGTCCTTGAGCAGGTACGCACGCCGCGCCTTGTGGCCTGTGATACGATGAATTTTTGGATAGAGAATAAACCTGACGTCCTTAGGAAACTTCTTAAGGATGTAGAGATTTTTGTTATAAACGAGGGTGAGGCGAGGGAGCTTGCCGGAGAATCGAGCCTTGTAAAGGCCGCGAAGGTTATAATGAATATGGGCCCCCGCGCACTTATTGTAAAGCGCGGCGAGTACGGCGCTGTTATGTTCAGCTCTTCTTTTATCTTTTCCGCCCCGGCATATCCCCTTGAGGATATATTTGACCCTACGGGAGCAGGCGATAGCTTTGCCGGCGGTTTTATGGGTTATCTCGCTAATACGGGAGACCTCTCTGATGAGAACTTGAGGCGTGCCATAATTTTTGGCAGCGTCATGGCTTCTTTTAATGTAGAGGCCTTTAGCCTTAAGAGGCTGGGTTCGTTAGGCCAGGATGAGATTCGTGCGCGTTACATGGAGTTTAAGAAGTTGACCCATTTTGGGGATATATGATAATTTATTCATAAGCGGGCAGAGAGTCGAGGCCTATTCTTGCGTAGCAGCTGCCTCCCGGGTTCAGGGGACAGCGTCGCAAAGGTAGTGCTGCTCTTCAGCGCCCTCTTTGAGTTGATACTTATAAGATGGCTTTAGTCTTGAATATAAAAAAAACCTATACTCCTTTTTCCTCAGGTGGAGTCCTCTTAGTTCTGCTCGTCCTCGCCATTGCCTCCGGCTGCGCCCATAATAAAGTAGATAAGCGCAAGGAGAACTCTAATATCCACTACAGGCTTGGCAACGAGTACTATAAGAGCGGTAATATCGCCGATGCCCTGAAGGAGTTCACACGGGCCATATCAATTTACCCCGAGGAGCCGTCATATCACCTTATGCTTGGTTTTGCCTATTCATCGCGCGACCTTGATAAAGAGGCCGAAGCGGAGATGAAGAAGGCCGTTGCCCTGAAACCCATGTTCTCTGAGGGACACATAGGGCTTGCGTCTTTGTATGAGAAAGAGGGTGATTGGGACGGTGTTATAAAAGAGTGTCGTCTTGCGTTGAAGAATATTTACTACAAGACACCGGAGACGGCTTATTTTAATATGGGCCTTGCCTATTATAAAAAGGGCGATTTTGGCCAGAGCGTAGAGAATTTTAAGAAGGCAATCTCCATGAAGGCCGGTATGGCTGTGAGTTACTATAATATGGGTCTTGCTTTTGAGAGGCTGAAAAAAAGCGGTGAAGCTATTGCATCATACCGTAGCGCCGTGAGATTCCGAGGTGAGTATGCAGAGCCTTACTACAGGGTCGGCGTAGTCCTTGTGAGAGAAGGTGAGAAAAAAGAGGCCCTGCAGGCCTTTGAGAAAGTCGTAGAACTTGTTCCGGGCAGCAGCCTCGCAAGGTCAGCCAAAGAGTATATAGACCTCCTGCGGTAAGTATCTCACGTGAGTATGGCTTTTATGGTGGTCTATATTAAGTCTGACCTTTATAAGCAGAGCCTGTTTATTAATCGAAGTAGATAGGGGGGGAAAGGGCCCCTTTTATAGATGCCGCTTTCAATTACATTTTCTCATGGAGATGACGACGGTATGGATAGTCCTGGCACCTGTATTAAGAGGGAGAGGGAGCTGCGCGGTTTTACTCTCAAGGATGTTCATGAGGCCACGCGCATACCTGTGAAGAATCTTCGAGCCCTTGAGGCCGATGACTTTGAGGCTCTTCCTCAGCAGGCCTTTGTCAAGGGCTATATAAGGGCTTGCTGCAAGTACATGGGCCTTGATGAGACGGATCTTGTCCTGCGTTACGAGCTTTATATTAAAGATGATACTCCCGTAGAGGAGGCCGCGGCTCCGGAAAAAGAAAAGAGTCCGGTGACAAAGGCCTTTTCCGTCAGCTCAAAGCAGATGGTGGCGGCCCTTGTTGCTGTGGGAGTTGTTATAATAGTGCTCTTTTACCTCCTTAGCGGCTCATCGAAGCAGGTGGATGTGAGTGAAGAGGCCGTGGCTGTAAAGCCAGAGCCTGTTACTGCGAAGAAGGTTTCAGTGCCAACGACTCAAACGCCACCGCCGCCTGCTGTCGTGCATAAAGCCTCTAAGCCGGCCTTAAATGCCGCCGTACCCGGCCATGTGCTTAAGGTTATCGCAACTGATGATGTGTGGATAAAGTTCAGCATTGATAAAAAGAAGCCCTTTGATGTACTCTTTAAGAAGGGCGAGTCGAGACAGTGGCTCATGAAGAAGGGGGTAAGCCTTGTGATAGGTAATGCCGCCGGTGTGAACCTTGTCTTTGATGGCAAACCCTTGAAGACGGGCGGTAAAGCGGGCTCTGTAATGCGCCTGAAGCTGCCGCGTTAGTTTTTTTCAAGGGTTTTATGAGCAAAAAAAACGGCGAGTCTTTTGCCATCGGCCTCTGTCTCTGCATGGGACTTTGAGGGGTTTGTGCGGCGAAGACATTAAGATATCTTAAGTATAGACAGTATTAAGGCTTAAAGGTAATGTCTAAATTGGAGAAGAGATGGAAACCGTAATAAGGTGTAGAAAGTGCGGTAACAAGATGCATTCCGTAAAGGTAGATGATTACAGGATTAAGTCAACGTGTACTTGCGGTTACTCAGAGTACAAGACGGCCTCTGCGGCGAGTAAGACTATAAATCCTCATCTATCAAAGCAGAGCATGATGCCCCTTGTATTTGATGAGACGGGCAAGTTCTTCTTTGAGGCCGAGCGTGCCGACAGGGAGAAAAAAGAGATAATAACCCTTGAGGAGCTGAGCATGCTCGCCTCATCGGATTATGATATAAAAGATATTCTGAAGACCGTTGCGGAGAAGACGGCAAAGAGAATCGGCGTTGATATCTGCTCCATATATCTCTGGGAGCACGATAACCTTGTTCTTGAGGGGACTTTTGGTCTCAGCCAGGATGCCGTGGGCGTGGCAAAGTTAAAGAGCGGCGAGGGCATAACTGGTACGGCCCTTAAGAAGCGTCATCCTCTGCTTATTGAAGATGTTGGTCTTGATGAGCGTTATCAGTTCTTTCCTGAGACAAAGGAAGAGCAATACAAGATAAAGTCCATGTACTCATACCCCATATTCTCCGGTGATGAGCCTTTTGGGGCCCTTAATGTGCAGACCGTTGTTACAAAGGACTTTACTGAAGATGAGCTGAGTTTTGTAGCCGTTGTGGCCAACCTCATCCTTGGAGCCGTGAAGTTAAGAAAGAGGCGCTGATGTCATGGGGAGTTCATGCCGAGAGGGGCAGTGAGGGGCCTGTTAGTGTCTCTGGCCGTCTTTTTTTTCTTATACTGCTAATAACGGCTGGAGCGTTCTTGTCTTCTGAGCCCCCGGCCTTTGCTGTACCGCCTGCTACGGCCGTGGAGAGGGGCGGTCACTTTCGCGTTACTTATTTTGGCCCTGAGAACGCCGTAGCCGGTCACCTTATGTCCCTTGTCCTTGAAGAGGCCTATGTGAAGGTAGGTGCGGACCTGCTTTTTTGGCCAAGTGATAGGCTTGGGGCGGAGCTGTACTCACAAAAAGATTTTTTTGATATTACGAGAAGCCCCTCATGGGTGGGGGCCATATATGACGGAAAGATAAAGATGCCCGCAGGGGGCATTAACGAGCGCACCGGTGAGCTGGAGCGCGTATTATTTCACGAGTATACTCATGCCCTTGTGTACAGGCTCTCAAAGGGCAGGGCCCCGGCCTGGCTCAACGAGGGGCTCGCTCAGTATGAAGAGGGCTCGAAGCGGCCGGGTTTTGCACGACGCGCAAAGGCTCTTGTAAGAGAAGGCGATATGGCGCTCTCAAGTATTGAGGGGTCTTTTTTAAATATGCCCCCCGATATGGCGGAAAAGGCCTATACTCTTAGTCTCTCTGTAACTGGGTATATTATAGATGAGTTCGGTTTTTCTTCCCTTAAGAAGATACTGACGGGGCTTGGAGAGGGGCTTGACCTTGATTCCGCGCTGCGGGCCTCTATTTTTCTCTCTTACGAGGCCCTTGAGGAGAGCTGGCGCGACTGGGCCGCGCGTTAGAGGCGGCTCTTGATGGCGCGGTTTATTCCTCCTCTGTAGATAAGGTTTTTCTTTAAACTCAAGCAGTCATGTGTTATGATTTAAAATTATAATAAAAACAAAATGGAGGTAAGGCAGGGATGAAAAAACAGAGAGGCCTGTTGGCGTTTTTCCCAAGTTCATTTATATTTTTATTTGTAGCAGCGGCACTGACGTTCTCCGGCTGCGGAGGTGAGGAGAAAAAAGCCCCTGTTGAGAAGAAGGCCGCGGCTCCCATAAGCGCAGAGGCAAAGATGCCAAAGGGACACCCCTCAACTGCCGCCGATGATATAGCCAAGGCATCGCACTCACTTATCAAGACAAAAAAGACAGTGAAGATCTCTGACGAGGTGAAGAAAAAATGGACTTCCGTGAGGCTCGAGATATCCGACATGAAGGCCCAGGCCAGCAAGACCGTAGACCTGAGGGTAGGCTCTACTACTCAGCTCACTGATGACGGTTTTAAGGTTAAGGTTGAGTACTTTATCCCGGACTACACTATCGTTGGAAACCATATAGAGACACGCTCTAATGAGGCCAAGAATCCCGCTGTGCTTATTGACCTCTTAAAGGGCGATAAGGTGGAGACGCGGGGCTGGGTCTTTACTCAGCTGCCGGAGTTTAACTCCTTTAACAATAAGAGATTTGTCTTTGTCTTAAAGGCCGGGGGTACCTCTCAAAAGGCCCCGAAGAAGGCTCATTAAGGCTGGTTAAAGTTTAGTAACGCCCCTAAGTGATATTCGGGGCCGTTAAGGTCTCGCTATAGGAGAGATGCCCGAGAGGCTGAAGGGGGCTGATTCGAAATCAGCTGTTCCGCTTGCGGAACCGGGGGTTCAAATCCCTCTCTCTCCGCCAAATTGAGCAGAGGGCCGAGGGGTAAAGAATAGTTTCACCCTGTTTTAGTTGATTTGGGTTTTTAAGAGCAGCATAAAGAGGAGAGATGCCCGAGTGGCTTAAGGGGCACGCCTGGAAAGCGTGTGTGCATTTACGTGTACCGAGGGTTCGAATCCCTCTCTCTCCGCCATTATTTATCTTTTTTGTTTACAGGCGCTGTTGATAGCCGGGTCTTACGCAATGGAAGGGTAGTTAACCCCGTCAGGTCCGGAAGGAAGCAGCGGTCGCGTCCCGAACCCATGTGCCGTAAGGGTGCCTGGCTATCAACAGCGCCTGTAAGCGTTTGGATCAAGTAAAAACATATAACCTGCAAGGAGTTTTTTATCTCCTGCGCCTTGTCTTGCTCGGTTAAGAGAGCTGCGGATTTAGTTAAGAGCAGCTCTTAACAGGCGCTAAGGCCGTTCTCGCAGGTCATTATTCCCGTTACTTACGATCCTGTTTTTTTTGATCGCATCACGTTATTCTCACCGCGGGCTTACACTCAATCAATCCAATTAGGCTGCATCTCATGAGCTCATATCTTGTCATAGCGCGTAAATGGCGCCCCACTGTCTTTGAGGAGATAATAGGGCAGGACCATGTTACGAGGACTCTTAAAAACGCCATCTCCACGGGGCGTGTAGCGCAGGCCTATCTCTTCTCCGGCCCTCGCGGAGTGGGTAAGACTACGGCGGCGAGGATACTCGCAAAATCCCTTAACTGTACAGGTGATAAAGAGACTCTGCCTTGTGATGAATGCACTTCCTGCAAAGAGATTACGGCAGGTTCTTCTGTAGATGTCCTTGAGATAGACGGCGCCTCTAATACGGGCGTTGATAACGTGCGAGATCTGCGCGAAAATATCATGTACATGCCCGCAGGCGGCAAGCGCAAGATATATATTATCGACGAGGTGCATATGCTGAGCATCTCGGCCTTTAACGCCCTCTTGAAGACCCTTGAGGAGCCTCCTCCCCATGTAGTATTTATCTTTGCCACCACTGAGGTGGGCAAGATTCCCCTTACCATACTATCAAGGTGTCAGCGGTTTGAGTTCCGGCGCATCCCTCTCTTAAAGATTGAGAGCCATCTACAGAAAATACTCCTTGCCGAGAAGATAGATTTTGAGGAGGAGGCCTTATTTGCCATAGCCAGAGAGGCCGACGGCAGCCTAAGAGACGGCGAGAGCCTTCTGGATCAAGTACTTGCCTTTGGCCACGGCTCCGTGAGGTTAAGTGATGTTACCGAGGCCCTCGGTCTCATGGACAGGACTGTTCTTATCGAGCTTATGGGGGCTATTATCAGCAAAGAGGGCGGATTAGCCTTAAATATTATTGAAAAGATATATAATTTCGGGTATGATTTAAAGAAAGCCTGCGTAGAACTTCTTGCAATAGTACGAGACATGACGGCCATCAAGGTCACAGGCGGAACTGCCCTTATTGAGGCCCCTGCCCATGAACTTGAGGCACTGAAAACCATCTCTGTCTCTTGCGGCGTTGAAGACCTTCATATGCTCTTTCTTCTTCTTCAGAAGGGCTATGAAGACGTCTCAAGAAGCGATTTTGCCAGGCACTCATTTGAGATGACAGTACTGCGGGCCTCGTCCTTTGATTCCTTAAGGCCCCTTGAGGATCTTATAAATGAGATGAAGGGCCTTGGTACGCACCAGGGGCGGGGTGGTGGTCTCACCTCATCTGCAGCCCCTAAGAAAGGCTTTAATAGCAGCGGTAAGGGGCGCGCGCCTGCTTATAAAGGTTCTGCGAGGGGTGCTAAAGAGACCGCGTCTTCGAGGAGAATACCGGTCTTGGAAGGTACGCGCGGGAGTGAGGCACATGGAGCGGCGCCGGAGCCCGTAGAAAAGCCGCCTTATAAGAGTGCTTCTCAGGGAGTGGCCGAGGCGGGGTCATCCCGGGCCGCTGCTAAAGAGGCTGGCAGGAAGGCGCAAGAAGATAATAGCGAGGACAGCACAGGGCCCGCTATTGAGGGAAGTGATGCTCATGGTTCTACTGCCGATGGGCTGCTCGCTTATATTAAAAAAAATAACATCTCACTCTACGGCACTCTTAAGGCAGCGAGTATAGATGTTAGAGATAATCTTGTTGAGATAACGTCTGATGTGAAGACGTCAAGTTTTTTGAAGATGCAGCTTGCGCGCCTTGAGGGGATATTCTCAGAGTATCTTAAGACCTCGGTGAAGGTAGCGGTAAAGGCCGAAGTATTAGAGGGCGGGGAGGTAAGAGACCCTGCTGACGATGTGCTTCGAGTGCTTGGCGGTAAGGTATTAGAAGATTTTTACGGTGAGGGAGGATAGATGGCTCAGAATATCGGTAATATAATGAAGCAGGCCCAGCAGATGCAGGCCAAGATAGCGGAGATGCAAAAAGAGATGGCCGGCAGAACATGCGAGGCCTCGGCTGGAGGCGGCATGGTTACGGCCCTTCTTAACGGTAATCAGGACTTGCTCTCCATAAAGATAGACCCCGCTGTAGTCGACCCTGAGGACGTGGACATGCTTCAGGATCTTATCACGGCAGCCGTGAATGAGGGCTACAGGAGAAGTAAGAAGATGGTCTCTGATGAGATGGGTAAGCTAACAGGTGGTCTTGGAATGGATATTCCCGATATGTTCAAGTAAAAGGGTTTGACGCTGATTTTGGTGAGTGGTCATAGGGCATTGCTGCTTTTGTAAAAAAGAGGGTCTTATCTTTTGCCCTAAACTCGGCCGGACGCAGTGGGCGCGGCATTAATTAAAATTTTTATTAAGGATACTTATCAGATGCGTTACGCAGGGCCAATAGACAGGCTGATAAAGGGTTTTTCAGGATTACCGGGTATCGGCGAAAAATCGGCTACAAGGCTCGCGCTCTTTGTCCTTAACTCAAAGAACGGTTATGCCGAGGAGCTTGCGGCGAGTATACTTGATGTAAAGGAGAATCTCACGCTCTGCGCGTCCTGTATGGCTTTTTCAGATTCAGACCCCTGCGGGATATGCCAAGAGCCGGCGAGAAAGACGGGTACAATCTGCGTTGTCAGTGATTTTAAGGATATGATGGCCCTTGAGGAGGGCGGAGATTACAATGGGCGCTATCATGTGCTGCACGGTAATCTCTCGCCGCTTAAATCCATTGGGCCTGAAGACCTTCGCATAAGGGAGCTTCTGCTCCGTGTAAGGGATGAGGGTGTTAGCGAGGTCGTGCTTGCCACTGGTTTTGACTCAGAGGGCGAGGCAACGTCGATGTACCTTGCGAGGCTCTTAAAGCCTTGCGGAGTAAGAGTTACGAGGTTGGCCTCTGGTGTGCCAATGGGAAGCTATATAGAGTTTATGGACAGGGCCACACTTGGTAGAGCCCTGGCAGGTAGGAGAGAAGTCTCCTGAGTCTGAGGGGACGAGTATTAAAAGCCGGAGAGAGAGGGGGATTTTATGAATCGTCATACTGAGGTTAGATGGCACGGCAGGGCCCAGCAGGGCGTAGTAACGGCCGCCAAACTCCTTGCGGAGTCCTGTATGCAGGCCGGGGCCTATGTGCAGGCATTTCCCGAGTTTGGCCCTGAGAGGATGGGGGCGCCTGTAAAGGCCTTCAACAGAGTATCTGAGACACCTATAAGACGGCATTGTCAGGTGACAAACCCCGGGTATGTACTTATAGCAGACCCCACGCTCATAGCAGGTGTGGACAGCGGCTGCGGACTTACTGAGGGGGCTGATGAAGACGCCGTTTATATAATAAATACGGCCAAGTCACCGCAGGATATGCGCGAAGAGCTGGGCCTTGTAGGTAAACCGGCGCGTGTATATACCGTAGACGCCGCCCATATATCTATAGAGACTATAGGCAGAATGATGCCCAATACACCCCTTCTCGGGGCGCTCTCAAGGGTTACGGACGTTGTGCCGCTATCTGCCATTATTGACAATTTTCGGAAAAACTACTCCAAGAAGTTTGGCGCCAAGGTGATAGAAGGCAATGTGAATGCCATGCAAAGGGGTCATGACGAGGTTAAGGATATATAATACTTACTCATCCATGGTCGAGGGAGAAGGGAATATGAGTGATAAAAAAAGCCCGCCAATAGGCGGCGTTATAGAGAGGGGCGGAACAGCCCACGAGTACACAACAGGAGGTTGGAGAAAGATGAGGCCTGTTGTTGATCATGTGAAATGCATAAATTGTCTTATCTGTTGGGTCGTATGCCCTGACTCTGCCGTTATCGCCGAAGAGGGCAAGATGATAGGCTTTGACATGGAGCACTGCAAGGGATGCGGTGTATGTGCCAGCGAGTGTCCTGATAAGGTTACGGCGATTACTATGGAAGAGGAGGCCGAATGATGGCTATTGCCAGGGAAAAGAAAGAGCAGATTGGACTTACTGGTAACTCTGCCGTGGCCATGGCCATGAAGCAGGTTAACCCTGATGTATTCCCGGCTTACCCGATTACGCCGTCTACTACTGTAGTGGAGGAGTTCTCCAGCTATGTGGCAGACGGGGCCGTGGATTCGGAATTTATTACTGTTGAGAGTGAGCACTCTGCTATGAGCGCCTGTATAGGCGCGGCGGCAGCCGGTGCGAGAGTTATGTCAGCAACAAGCTCACAGGGCCTCGCACTTATGTGGGAGATGCTCTATATCGCCTCGGGGCTGCGCCTCCCAATCGTCTTATGCGATGGTAACAGGGCTTTGTCAGCACCTATTAACATACACTGCGACCACTCCGATACTATGGGCGCGAGGGATTCAGGCTGGATACACCTCTACTCCGAGACAGTGCAGGAGGCCTATGACAATATCTTTCAGGCCGTTAGGATAGCCGAGCACCCTGATGTTATGCTCCCTGTCATGGTCTGTCTTGATGGTTTTATAACGACTCACGCCATTGAGAACGTCATACCTCTTACAGACGAGGAGGTGCAGGGTTTTGTCGGAGAGTACACTCCCAAGCATACTCTTCTTGATACTGATAACCCCATTACCGTAGGAGCCATGGCCCTGCAGGAGCCTTATATGGCCTTTAAGTATCAGCAGAGCGAGGCTATTAAGAGGGCAAAGGATGTTGCCGTAGAGGTAGGTAAAGAGTTTCAGGAAAAGTTCGGCCGTGAGTACGGTCTCTTCGAGTCCTACAGGCTTGATGATGCCGATGTGGCCGTAGTTATACTCTCAAGTGCCGCGGGAACAACGAAAGTAGCCGTTGATGAGCTTCGTAAGCAGGGTAAAAAAGTCGGCCTGCTTCGGCCAAGACTCTTTCGGCCCCTGCCCCATGCTGAGATAGCCGAGGCATTGAATGGCCTAAAGGTTGTGGCCTGTCTTGACAGGGCCGATTCTATGAGCGGCTTTGGCGGCCCTCTCTTTAATGATGTACGCTCTCTTTTGTATGAGGCTGATAACAGGCCCATGGTAATGGGTCGCATCTTTGGTCTTGGCGGCAGAGATTATAAGGTGGAAGACGCTCTCGCTGTATTTGATGAACTCCTGAAGACCGCTGAGACAGGCAAAGTGGATGAACTTATAAAGTATATTACCTTCGACCCTGAGGCAAAACTCAGCGTTGACGGATCCTGCTGTTAGAGCAAGGGGGATTTATGGCTACGTTAAAGGATTTTTCCAGAAAAGAAGAGCTTCTTACGGGCGGGCACAGGCTCTGCTCGGGCTGTGGTATACCACCTATAGTAAGGCTCATACTTAGAAACTATGATACCCCTGTTGTGGCGGCTAATGCCACGGGATGTCTTGAGGTGGCAACCACTATCTATCCCTACTCGGCGTGGAGGATACCGTGGATACACTCGGCCTTTGAGAATACAGGGGCTACTATAAGCGGTGTTGAGACGGCATACCGGGCGCTGAAGAAAAAGGGTAAGATACCTGCTGATAAGGATATAAAATTCATCGCCTTTGGCGGTGACGGCGGAACTTATGACATAGGGCTGCAGAGTTTATCAGGCGCGCTGGAGAGAGGGCATAATTTTCTCTATGTCTGTTATGATAACGGCGCTTACATGAATACGGGAATCCAGCGCTCAAGCGCTACGCCTTTTGCCTGTAATACTACTACGAGCCCCGCGGGCTCTGTGATAAAGGGCAAGGTGGAGCTTAGAAAAGACCTTACGAGGATAGTCGTAGCCCATAACGTGCCTTACGCGGCGCAGGCCTCGCCTCATAACTGGTCAGACCTTGCGAAGAAGGCTAAAAAGGCCATAGATACACAGGGGCCGACTTTTCTTAACGTCATATCTCCCTGTCCTCTTGGCTGGTATACAAAACCTGAGGACAGCAATAAACATGCCCGTCTTGCCGTGGAGTCTTGTTACTGGCCTCTTTATGAGGTAGAGGAAGGTGTGCTGCGCGTAACTTACAGGCCAAAGAACAAAATATCCATGGAAGAGTGGCTGAGGCCTCAGGGGAGATTTAAGCACCTCTTCAGACCGGGCGCAGAGGGGCTGCTTGAAGAAGTACAGAAGCAGGTAGATGAGTATTGGGAGAGACTTCTGGGGTTTGATGGTCAGCTCGTTTACTAATCAGCGGCGCCGTTACTCAGGCGGTGTAGTTATTATATAAACTTTATCCTTAAAAGCCCGGTATTGACCGGGCTTTTAAACTTGAAAATACAGGGCAAGGGAGTTTTTTTATGGGTGCTGAAAAAAAGGGTTTTACAGTAGAGCTTAAGGCTCTTGCTGTCGTTTCTCTTAAGGCTGGAGACAAGCGACGTACCTCTACGCTGAGGATGCTGCTCAGCACTGTTACCAATAAAGAGAAGGAGCTTCGCCGCGATGTTGATGAGGGCGAGGCCGTGCAGCTTGTGCAGACAATGATACGGCAGCGTAAAGACTCTATAGAGCAGTACGAGAAGGGCGGCAGAGAGGAACTTGCTGAAATAGAGGCGCAGGAGATAAAAATACTCGAGGAGTTTCTTCCCGATCAGCTTACTGCCGATGAAGTTGAGGCTATAGTTAAGGAGACGGCAGAGGAGCTTGGCGCAGCTTCCATGCGGGATATGGGTGAAGTCATGAAGGCCGTTATGGTACAGGTTGCAGGCAGGACAGAGGGCCGCGCCGTGCAGGAGGCCGTTAAGAAGGCCCTTGGGGGCTGAGGGGCCTCGGCGGTACAGGTTTTTCTGAAGCTGCTTCTTGTTTATGCCGGCACTTCCGATTCTAAGTTCTTAGACCTTAATAATTATATTAAAAGGATAAAATTATGAAAATACAGGATATTTACGAGAAGGCATACAAGCGGGGCATGGAAGTAGACCCGCGCGGTATTGAAGAGGTACGGGCCGAGCTCGCGAGGACAAAGAAAGACTTTGATGAGCTGAAGGATAAGGCTAAGAAGACCTATGATATGGATAGGCTCGTAAATCCCTATGCCGATACGCGCCTGCTTTATGGAGGCAAGTCCGATAAAGAGATAAAACGTGTTATCGTCGGTATAGACATGGAGGTGGGAGAGGTCTTGCTTGCAGACCGCCTTGGCGAGAAAGGCACTCCCATTGACCTTGTCATAGCACATCACCCCGAGGGCCGCGCCATGGCAAATCTTCATGCCGTTATGAATATGCAGTCCGGTATTATGCTTAAATACGGAGTGCCCATAAACATAGCCGAGGACATTATGGCCGAGCGTATCTCCGAGGTGCGCCGCCGCATCATGCCCGCCAACCACATGCGTGCCGTTGATGCTGCCCGCCTTCTTGATATGCCTTTTATGTGCATGCACACCCCTGCAGATAACTCTGTGGTAACTTTTTTACAAGACCTCTTTGATGATAAAAAACCTGCCTATGTCTCTGATATTATCGATATTCTCGCCGAGATACCGGAGTACGAGAAGGCCGCTAAAGAGGTGATGAGTCCTGATGTTGTCTGCGGCTCGGGCAGAAGAAAGGCCGGTAATATCTTTGTTGATATGACAGGCGGTACAGGGGGCAGCAAGAAGGCTTTTTCAAACCTCTCCAGCGCCGGTGTGGGCACAGTTGTTGGTATGCATATCAGCGAGGAGCATAGAAAAGAGGCCGAGAAGAATCACATAAACGTAGTCATTGCCGGTCATACGGCCAGTGATAACATTGGAATGAACCTGCTTTTTGATAATATTCTCACCCCTGATATAGAGGTAGTGGAGACGGCAGGTTTTAGAAGAGTCTCCAGGGTTTAGCCTCTCTGGACTAATTAATAAGAAGTGTGTCTCTTAATGCTCAGACTGTTTTAGGGCGTTTTTTGTGGTGGAGATTTATAACATACAGTGGATAGCGCTACATTAGAGGCTCTTGAGTTTAACGAGGTAATTGCGGCCCTCGCAGGTCTTGTCCTTACAGAGCGGGCAAGGGAGTTGGTCTATGCCCTGAGACCTGTGCAGGATCTTGCCTTTATAGAGCTCTCCTTCGCCCGTTTTACCGAGGCAGCCGCCCTTATCGAGGCCGCCGGCAGGCTTTCGCTCTCAGGCACTTGTGATATAAGGCCTATACTGCTCAGGCCATTCCCGGAGGGCGCCTTTCTTCTTGGTGAGGATCTTCTTCTTCTGCGTGATAATCTCTCTGTAACAGCCCGCCTAAGGGCCATGGCAGGCCTGTCATTTGTCAAAAAATACCCCGCTCTCGCGCCTCTCTTTCAAGGCCTCTCAGAGAGCGGCCCTCTTTGCTCAAGACTTAACCGCACTATTGACGACAAGGGTCTTATCCTTGACGGCGCTTCTTCAAAATTAAAGGCTATCCGCGCTAAATTAAGGAGCTCAAAGACTCGCATAAGAGAGCTGCTCTCAAGTCTTATTCAGGATCCCGACTCAAAAGAAGCCATACAGGATGATATAATAACCGTACGTGATGACCGTTTTGTTCTCTCTGTGGTTGCGGGAAAGCAATCGGAGATTCCAGGTGTTATTCATGGCCGCTCGGGCAGCGGTGCTACTTTTTTTGTAGAACCTATAGAGCTTGTCTCGCTTAATAATTCACTCTCCATACTGAAAAAACAGGAGCTTGCCGAGGAGCGTGAGATATTAAGAGAGGTTACCTTTCTTGTCCTTGAGTCAAAGGAGAACCTCTTAAATGACCTTGAGCTTATCGCCGCTCTTGATGTAATCGCAGGTAAGGTTGAGTTCTCCCGAAAGGTCGGAGGTATCGTACCGGATGTAGGCGCTGAGGGCGAGATAAGCCTTTTACAGGCTCGCCATCCCCTTCTCGCCCTTAAAGAGGCTGACGGCGGCCCGCAGGTAATCCCTGTGGATATAAAGGTAGGGGCAAAGACGCGTGTAGTAGTAATCTCAGGGGCTAATACAGGCGGTAAGACCGTTGCCCTTAAGACGCTGGGTCTTCTTAGTCTCATGGCCGCCTCGGGGCTGCCTGTTACTGCGGCGGCGGGCTCTTCAGCCCGTATCTTTGACTCTGTCTTTGCAGATGTTGGCGACAGGCAGGACATTGGCGCGAGCCTTAGTACCTTTAGCGCCCATATAAGGCGCATCACTCTTTTCCTAAAGGAGGCGGGGCCCTCTTCTCTTGTGCTGATTGATGAGATAGGCGCGGGCACAGACCCCTCTGAGGCCGAGGCCATTGGCCTTGCCGTGCTTGAGAGGCTTAAAAAAAGCGGGGCTCTTAGTGTTGTCACTACTCATCTTAACCTTATCAAGGCACACGGCGCAGTTGATCCGCTTTACGAGAACGTCTCAGTTGAGTTTGACGAGACTACTCTTAAGGCGAGGTACGCCCTGGTTTACGGCGTTCCCGGGCCAAGCCTTGGAATTAATATCGCCGGCGCCCTTGGTCTTCCACTGGAGCTTATTAATGAGGCGAGAACTTATATTAAGGGCGGAGAGGGGGCATTTCTTCAGTCTATCAGGGCCATAGAGAGTGAGAAGGAGAGGCTTTACGAGATAAACAAGTCTCTTTCCGAGGTAAATGTAAGGCGTACCGCGGAGCTGCGGCGTCTTAGAGAGAATAGGGCTGTATTTCTAAAGAACGCAAAGAAGCGAATTCAAGCCATAGTAGATGACGGCAGGGCTGAGGTGGCGCGGCTGCGAGGTGATTTCGAGAAATCACTAAGGGAGGCCAAAGAGGCGAATGTTAAAAAGAGTAGAGGAAAGACAGCTTCTGTAAAGCCGGGGGTCTCTTTTTCTATGGCAAAGACAGGTGAGAAAACTCTTGGAAGACTCTCGCAGGGTAAGAGGCCCGCTGAGAATAAGAGTATTCCCTTTGAGGGTGAGAGGGTGAGGCTTGCGGGCTCACGGACAAATGGAGTTGTTGTAAGGGTAGATAAAGACTCAGGCCGTGCCGAGTTATTAATGGGCAGCCTCAAGGTCTGGGTGGACATAAAGAAGCTCGAACTTAGCGGTACTGCTGAGAGTAAGAAAAAAAAATATACTCATGTAGAGCTGAAGACGAGTACTGACGCTGCGCCGAATAAGAGAGGAGCGGACGGAGGAAGTGCCGCAGGGGCGAGGATTAACCTCATAGGGCTTCGCTGCGAGGAGGCCGTTAAGGAGCTTACAAGGTTTATCGATAATGCCGTGCTTGAGGGCTTTACTGTTGTGGAGGTAATTCACGGCATGGGCACGGGAGCGCTGAAGGCCGCCGTAGCCGAGCATCTAAGGGAGAGAGTCGAGGTGAAGAGCTATAGTCCCGGCCCGCCTGAGGGAGGCGGAGCAGGCGTAACTGTTGTATACTTGAGGTGAAGTATTTAAAATTGGGGAGGTTCGGCTACGTGGCCTTGCACCATGTTTTAGTTACGATAATAATATGATACCAAAAGACAAGATAGAAGAAGTTAGAGAGAAGACGAGTATCGTCTCGCTTATAAACGAGTACGTTCCGCTAAAGAAGCGGGGCTCCAACTGGCTGGGGCTTTGTCCCTTTCATTCCGAGAAGACGCCCTCTTTCTCTGTTAATGAGGATAAGAAGATATTTCACTGCTTTGGCTGTCATGAGACAGGCAGCGCCGTGACCTTTCTTATGAAAAAAGAGGGGCTTACTTTTCCAGAGGCCCTAAAAGACCTTGCGCGGCGCTGCGGCGTTACTATTAAAGAAGGTAAGAGCGCCGGCGGCAGCATTAAGGACTCACTTTATAAGGTCAATAGCGCTGCTAAAGATTATTATACTGCCATGCTTTTTTCACAAGAGGGCGCCGGAGCGAGACGATATCTAAAGCAAAGGGGTTTTACTGATAAGGAACTCGTTGTTAGGTTTGGCATTGGTTACGCCTCACAAGGGTGGAGCGGACTGGAGCGGCACCTTGAGAAAGCCGGCTACTCAGCAGGGCTTGCCCTAAAGGCCGGCCTTGTCTCAAAGGGGGATAAGGGGGTCTATGACAGGTTCCGCGAGAGGCTTATCTTTCCAATTACTGATATTCGAGAGCGCGTTATAGGTTTTGGCGGCCGTGCTCTTGGGCAGCGAGGCCCAAAGTATCTTAATTCTCCTGAGACTGTGCTATTTAAGAAAGGAGAGACCCTTTTTGGCCTCTTTCAGGCGAGGTCGGGTATTAAAGAGCGGGGATTCGCTATTGTAGTGGAGGGGTACTTTGATCTCCTTGCCATGCATGCCGCCGGTTTTACCAATACCGTAGCAACCCTCGGAACTGCCCTTACAAAGGGGCATATAAGGATACTTCGCAGTTACGCGCAGAGTGTATATACGCTCTTTGATGCTGATGAGGCAGGAGACAAGGCCTCAAGAAAGAGTATGGAGCTATTTATTGATGAGGACATTAGGTGCAGGGTCGTAACCATCAAGGGCGCAAAGGACCCTGATGAATTCCTGCAGACCAACGGAGCCGCTGAGATGCAGAGGGCTATTGATGATGCCGTGCCCCTTATGGAGTTCTACTTAAAGGGGCTTGAGGCCGACCACGGAGTAAGGCAGCCAGAGGCTAAGGCAGCTTTTCTTGACGGTGCGCTTCTTTATATATCACGCCTTAAAAACCTTGCCGAGAGAGACCATTATGCCTCTTATGTTGCCTCTCGGCTACAGATGCCTCCGGATTCTGTCTATGAGGCCCTGCGTTCAGGCACTGCTTCTGTAAAAGAATCTTCTGCTTCCACGGGGAGTATCTCTTCGAGACGGAGCATAGCCTCGTTAAGGGGGGCTACGCTTGTGGAGTTTATTCTGCTTAAGGCTATCCTTAAGCAGAGGTCGCTTTATGGCGCCGATGTAAGAGAGGCCGTGGCGGCCTTTGGTGAGAGCAGCCTTAAGAAGGCAGGTCTTATTATCTGCGAAGCCATGGAGGGTGGAGGTTCTTTTAGAGTCGACGAGTTAGCAGAGGCATTTGATAACTCGGATATTGACGGTCTTATGAAGACGGGGCTCCTTGGAGATGATGATGACTTTATGGAAGACCCGGAGAGGATGTTTAAAGATAGTTTGAAAAAGATTCTTAACAGAGGTAAACTTAAAGAGGCTACTAATAATATGCTTGGTTTGCTTGAGAATTCAGGCAATCTTGAGCTTGCGGAGAAGATAAAAAAGAGGATTGCAAAAAAGGGCACTTAAGTTTTCCTTCATCTTTTGCCGGTTTTGTTCGATATCCATAATATGGTGAGTTCGAGAGATATGCAAGAGGATGAGAAAATAACTCGTTTGACGCCGGCGCAGCCTCTGAATGAGGACTCTGGTAGCGCCGAGGTCTCTGTTGTCGCCCCAAGCGCTGTTAAGGACCTTGTTAAGGCCTACCTTAAGGAGATGGGTGCGGTACGCCTCCTTAAGAGAGAAGAAGAAGTGCGTCTTGCCAAGACCGTTGAGCAGGGAATGCTGGGAGTTGCCCGTGAGCTCTATAAGTCGAGGGTCTTAATAGAAGAGATAGACTCTATTAATGAGAGGTGTCTGAAGAGCGGGTCTGATGATAACGAGGTGCTGGAGTACGATGATGATGATGAGATTTTAAGCGAGTCAGAGGCTGTCCTTAAGGAAGTTATTCTTAAGATAGATGAGGCGAGGAAGTTTTACGAGAAAAAGGGAGGTAAGAAAAATAAGGGAGAGCAAAGACCGCCTGAAGCCCTCCTGAACCTCTTTCTTGATATAGACAAGCGAAGCGGTCTCTTTGCAACTACTATCTCGAGGCTCACTGAGTATGAGGGTGAGTTCAAGCGTATCCATAGAAAGCTAAGGCGCCTTGATAATATTCTGGCTCGTGCCGGTAAGGGCGCGTCAAGCCCCGTCCCCCCCCTTCTTGTAGGCAGGACTATTGAGGATATACGTATTGAGGCCGATACGCAGAAAAAGCTTGAGAGGGCTCTTCGGCGTAAGGCAGGCCTTGGTTATGAGGCCTTAAGCGAGACGCTAATGGCAATATGCCTTCATGAGCATGAGATAGCCGCGGCAAGGGATATGCTTATAAAGTCCAACCTTCGCCTTGTTGTGAGTATAGCCAGAAGGTACCTTAACCGCGGGCTGCAGTTCATGGATCTTATTCAGGAAGGTAATATCGGCCTGATGCGCGCTGTTGAAAAGTTCGAGTATCAGCGTGGTTATAAGTTCTCTACCTATGCCACATGGTGGATACGCCAATCCATTTCCCGTGCTATAGCTGATCAGGCCCGTACCATACGCATACCCGTTCATATGATTGAGACTATTAATAAGCTCCTTCGCACAGTTCATTACTTTGTTCAGAGTAACGGCAGGGAGCCGACGGTAGAAGAGCTTGGGGAAAAGCTCCTCTTTCCCGTAGAGAAGGTGAGAAAAATATTAAAGATGGCGAGAGAGCCTATTTCCCTTGAGACTCCAGTAGGCGATGACGGCGATAGTATGCTCGGAGACTTCATAGAGGATAAGGACGCCGTGGTGCCTCATGACGAGATGCTGAGCAGTGATCTTAGCGGGCGTATGAATGAGGTTCTCTCCACCCTCTCGCCAAGAGAGGAGAAGGTGCTGCGTATGAGGTTTGGTATCGGTGAGTCACGCGATCATACCCTTGAGGAGGTGGGGGCGTATTTTGATGTAACGCGTGAGAGGATTCGCCAGATAGAGGCCAAGGCGCTGCGAAAGTTGAGACATCCAAAGAGGTGCAGGCAGTTAAAGTCTTTTTCCTGAAGTCCCTAAAGGCATATTTATGTTTTTAAAGCGTTTTTTTAACTTTGAAGTTCTTTTTTTTAAGAAAAATTTAAAAAAAGCAGCAGTTTTATTAAATTTTGATGAATTTACCTTGACTTTTATCTCAGAATAAGTAAAATATAGTAGAAATATAAGTTCATAAATGCTCTTGTGCTCATGGAGGGTATAAGAGATTCAGGTGAGGATTGCCATTGTACGGCTTGTAAGAGCTGTATGAATGGCTTTTTTTTAAATATTTTTAAAATGTCCGCAGTTTAAAGTGGAGTTGATGCTTATGAGAAAAAAAATCTTTACGGCCATAGCGGTCTTTGCCGCCATATTATTCTTAAGGCCCACTCTCTCAACTGCTACTACTGTTGTCGATTATCCCGTAGGCACAAAGGCTAATGGTGTTGTCTCATCAAGGCACAACATGGGAGCATTCGGCAGGGTTATTACAACTCAGAATACTACACAGGTTTGTGTCTTCTGTCATACGCCTCATCATGCGGAAAACCCGAACTCAAGTCCTCTCTGGAACAGGGATCTATCCAACTCTACTAACTACACCGCTTATGGTACTACGTTAGCTCAGACTACTGTTAATGACTCAGATCTCGGCGGGGCTACTCTTGCTTGCCTAAGCTGCCACGACGGTGCCACTACCTTTGATAGCCTTGTAAATGCCCCTGGTAACGGCGGTGTTACACCCGGCGGTACAAGTCAGGGCTGGACATTCCAGATGCCAAGGGCTGCTTTTGGTGGTTTTACAAGTCCTGGTCACTTTAACTATTTTGGTAGACCCGGTGAGGGAGCACCAAATCCAGTCTGCGTCGGTTGTCATGGTACCAGCCCTGGTTTTGCTACATCAGACGTTGCAACAAGGCTCTCACTTGGATTTGATCTTGCAAATGACCACCCCGTATCCATACCTTACACGGCCACATCTAAGGCGAGTCTTCGCCCCTTAACTACAGTAATTGCAGATATTGATCTTACTACAGGTCTCTCAACTGTTGCCGGTGAGACAGCTGCCTTCTTTAATGACAATATGAAGCAGAACCGCTGGGCAATATCAGGACAAATTTCAAGTACGGCTACTATTGCCGCGCTGCTTAGAAATAACAAGGTGGAGTGCAGCTCATGTCATGACCCGCATTTTCGTAACCTTAGTTATGATGAGGCGGATTCTACATACCTCTACGCCAATAAACTTACACCACCGGCTGTGGCACAGATGTGGTGCGGCACGGGGCCAACGGGCGGTGAGGACTGCTCTGATGGTCTCTTTCTTAGAAGGGTTGGAGGTAATACAGGCAGCGGAGTCTGCAGAACCTGTCACGATAAGTAAGACTTAGTCTCTCTTCAGGTCATTATTTTAGACCTGCCTTCATAACAAGGCAGGTCTTTTTATACTTTTGACTTCTTAGGTCTTTTTGTTATACTCTTTATTTTCGCATTCTAAAAGTCTCTCATCTCAAGTCTTTCACTTAACATGGGGCTCTTAGGGTGAGGTAGTTTTGAGTGGAGCTGAATAGTTTTGTAAGAAGTATAGTATAAAAGTTTATTTTCTGAAAAATTTTAATCTGCAAATTTTTTACATAGAGGGGGTGTTATTTCTTGTCAGAGGTCAAAGTTTATGAAGGCCAGCTTGAGAAAGCCATAAGAATACTCAAACGTAAACTGGCACAGGACGGAACCTTCAAGGAAATTAAGAAGAGAAGGTTTTATGAGAAACCAAGCGTAAAGAAGAAGAGAAAGCGTCAGGAGGCTGCAAAGCGCCGCGCGAAAGCCATGAAAAAATCCTCAAGGCGTCAGTTTGATTGAGTGAAGCCCTTGACAAGGGCTGTAACGATACTGGGGTCTGCGAGTGTAGATGTGTCGCCAAGTTCATCAGTGCGGCCCCTCGCGATTTGTCTCAGTATCCGTCTCATTATCTTGCCGCTTCTGGTCTTAGGTAGCCCTGTTGCGAACTGGAGTTTATCTGGTCTCGCGATGGGGCTTATCTCATTTCCAACGTGTTTTATGAGGGCTTCGTGGAGCTGCTCATCACTTGTCGCGCCTTTATTCAGCACTACAAAGGCGTATATACCCTCGCCTTTTATCTCATGTGAGTATCCAACAACTGCGGCCTCGGCCACAAGGGGGTGAGATACGAGGGCGCTCTCTATCTCTGCCGTGCCGAGTCTGTGCCCGGATACGTTAAGTACGTCGTCTATCCTTCCCATTAGCCACCAGTCTCCGTCCTCATCTTTTCGTGCGCCGTCACCGCTTAAATAATAGCCTGGAAACATGGAGAAATATGTATCCTTGTACCGTTTGTTGCCCTCATCGCCGTACATGCCCCGAAGCATTCCGGGCCAGGGTTTTTCTATTACAAGCCAGCCGCCCTCGTTCACCGCGGCCTCTGCGCCCTCTTCTTTTAGCGCCTTTGGAGCAATTCCGAAAAAGGGTTTTGTAGCCGAGCCCGGTTTGAGCGTCGTAGCCCCGGGGAGCGGCGTTATAAGTATGCCACCTGTCTCAGTCTGCCACCATGTGTCAATTACAGGTATCTTTGAATCGCCTACAACTTCGTGATACCACATCCACGCCTCGGGGTTTATGGGTTCTCCAACAGAGCCGAGGAGCTTGAGGCTTGTAAGGTCGTGTTTTTTTACAGGCTCGGCCCCGTGCCTCATAAGAGCCCTTATGGCCGTTGGTGCGGTGTAGAAGATATTAACACCGAATTTTTCCACTATATCCCAGAACCTATCTGGGCCCGGGTATGTAGGAACGCCCTCGAACATGAGCGTAGTAGCGCCGCAGGCAAGGGGGCCGTAGACTATGTAGCTGTGTCCCGTTATCCAGCCAATATCGGCTGTGCAGAAAAATATGTCCTCTTCCTTATAGTCGAATATCCACTTGAATGTAAGTGCGCTGTAGAGTAGATAGCCGCCCGTAGTATGTACGACGCCCTTTGGTTTTCCTGTCGAGCCGCTGGTGTATAGTATGAAGAGTGTATCCTCTGAGTCCATGGAGACTGCGTCGCAGGTACGGCCGAGCCCCGGCGCCGAGACCTCATCAGACCACCATGTATCACGGCCGTCTTGCATGGATACAGCGCCGCCTGTGCGCTTAACTACGATTACGTCTTTTACGCATGGACAGGTAAGGAGGGCCTCGTCAGCGTTTTTTTTCATGGCGATATTTTTTCCGCCTCTAACTCCCTCGTCAGAAGTTACAAGAAGGCTTGAGTCGGAATCAAGTATGCGCTCGGCGAGGGATGAGGCGCTGAAACCACCAAAGACTACGCTGTGTACGGCGCCTATTCGCGCGGCGGCGAGCATGGCAATGGCAAGCTCCGGTATCATGGGCAGATATATGGTAATGCGGTCGCCCTTTTTAATGCCCTTACCGAGTAGTACGTTGGCAAAGCGGTTTACCTCATAGTAAAGCTCCTGATATGTATAAGTTTTATATGTGCCGTCGTCGCCCTCCCAGATAATGGCGGCCTTGTTTCTTCGCCACGAGAGCAGGTGTCTGTCAAGGCAGTTATATGAGGCGTTGAGCTCTCCGTTAAGAAACCACTTTACCTCTGGTTTATTGAAGTCGTACTCAAGGACCTTATCCCACTTTTTTGTCCAGTGAAGGTGCTCTTCGGCCATCTTGCCCCAAAAACTCTCGGGGTCATTAATGGATTCGTTATAGAGCCTCTCGTACTCCGCAGGGCCTTTTATGTGTGCCTGCTCCGAGATATTTGCATGAGGCGCAAAGAGCCTCTCTTCATGTGAGAGTACTTTAATGCAATCGCCCTGCTCTGACTTATTCTCGCTCAAGGGAATCTCTCCTTCTTTAAAGGGTTATGGGTTACAAGAAAAAAATACTTTATAGCGTGCCTCAAGTCAACTATAAAGCTTTTTAAAAGACAGCATTATTCGGCTTAAAGGCCTCCCAATATGCCGGTCTTCTTGCATAAAGGCCGTGGATATGTTAAAAATTTTAATCAAATTTAATAAAGAGGCTGATTGTAATGATAACCGCTGTTAAGGGTTTTAACGACATATTGCCATCTGATGGTTTTCTCTGGAGGTTTGTTGAGGACGAGGCCGCCTCTCTCTTTTCTACCTACGGCTTTGAGGTTATGAAGGTACCTGTGGTGGAGAAGACAGAGTTATTCTCCCGTTCCATTGGGCAGACAACGGATATAGTGGAAAAAGAGATGTATACTTTTCCCGATAGGCGCGGTCTCTCTCTTACGCTTCGCCCCGAGGGTACGGCCTCTGTGGTGCGGGCATATATCGAGCGCAGGTTATATGAGCTGCCGCTGCAGAAGATATATTACATGGGGCCCATGTTCCGTTATGAGAGGCCTCAGAAGGGAAGGTACAGGCAATTTCATCAGCTTGGAGCAGAGGTGCTTGGAGATGCCAGCCCACGCGCTGAGGCTGAGA
Organism: uncultured Thermodesulfobacteriota bacterium; assembly: GCA_964510775.1. Classification (GTDB taxonomy): domain Bacteria; phylum Desulfobacterota; class GWC2-55-46; order GWC2-55-46; family JADFVP01; genus JAJRZX01. The sequence goes on along the minus strand of CAZEBZ010000010.1, from coordinate 3,373 downwards.
TGCTTGAGATGCTCACAGGTTATATAACGCGGCTTGGCATAACTGATGCCTCGCTGCAGATAAATTCACTTGGCTGCGGTTTGTGCCGCCCCAGTTACAGAGACGCCCTATACGCCTTTTTGCTTGAGAAAAAAGAGGGACTCTGTACTGATTGTAAGCGCCGTATAGAATTTAACCCGCTTCGCGCCCTTGACTGCAAGGTAAAGGGCTGTATAGAGGTTACTGCAGGGGCCCCTTCTATCGTGGAGTCGCTCTGTACTGAGTGCGAGACTCACTTTGATGAGGTAAAGGACTCTCTCGCTCTTCTGAACGTAGGTTATGAGGTAAACTCAAGGATGGTTCGCGGTCTTGATTATTACACAAAGACTACCTTTGAGATAGTCTCCCGAGGGCTTGGCTCGCAGAATACTGTTGCCGCCGGAGGCCGCTATGACGGCCTTGTAAGAGAGCTCGGAGGCCCTGATACGCCTTGTATTGGTTTTGCCATTGGCCTTGAGAGGCTTGTAATGCTCCTGAAAGAGAGGGGAGCGGTACTGCCGCCGCAGCTTGTAGTCTTTATAACCCTTGGTCAAGAGGCGAGGGCTCGGGCAGCGGGGCTTGTAGCGGGACTTCGTGAGAAGGGGATGAGGGTGATAGAGGATTTTTCAGAGACCTCACTGAAGAAGAGGATGAAAAAGGCCGATAAACTTGGGGCGCGCTTTACAGTCTTAATCGGCGAGGATGAGCTTGCCGCAGGTCTTGCCGCCGTAAAGGATATGCGCACAGCTGTTCAGGAAAAGGTCTCTTTTGATGACCTATACGAGAGGTTAAGCAGTGATGATTGAGAGTCTCTCAAATATAATGCCTGCTGTTTGGACGAGCGACCAGGGTTCTTATTTCCTTTACTCCCATAGTGATAAGATTCCAACACTGCTCCTTATATTTTTCTTTACTATTCTTATCCTCGCCGCTCTTGTCCTTGTGCTCTGGATTGCCATGCCTTTTTCTGTCTTTTCCATGAAAAGAGAGCTGAAGCACTGTGTAATTGAGCAGAAGAAGACAAATACTCTCTTACAGAAGCTCCTTGAGGAGAAGTCCGAAGGGGCTAAGAGCGCTTCGAAGACTGTCCCCTTAAAGGAAGAACCCCGCGATTTTTAATGTCTTAAGTACTCTTGCAGGTGAGATGCATATCTCACCTGCGTTAATACTCTTAAAAAATAATAAAAATATGAAAATTACAGGTGTTGAGTTTGTGGCCTCGGCGACAGGAAAAAAAGACTATCCCCCAGGAGAACTGCCGGAGTTAATCCTCATAGGCAGGAGTAATGTCGGTAAATCTTCGCTTATAAATAAACTCGTAAACAGAAAAAAACTCGCCCGTACCAGCTCAACGCCAGGTAAGACGCAGACAGTGAACTTTTACAGGATTAACAAGAAGTTTTTCTTTGTCGATCTGCCAGGTTTTGGTTATGCTCGTGTGCCCCGCGGTGTTAAGAAGGCCTGGGGCCCCATGATAGACTGCTATATGGAGTCTGGGCGTAAGATCGCGGGGGCTATGATAATACTTGATATAAGGAGAACCCCGGGGGATGCTGAATTTGGACTTTATGAGTGGCTCTCCGGGTTTGATATACCCGTGCTCACAGTGCTTACAAAGGCCGATAAGTTCTCAAAATCAAGGGCCTTGCAGAAGGCCCGCGAGATTGAGAGGCTGCTTCCCGCTAATACTCCTGTTATTTTTTCAGCAACGAGCGGTCTTGGAAAGGATGCGCTTATGAAGCAGATAGAGCTAATGGTAGAGGAAGATTTATGAGTATTACCCTTGAGATTACAGGCCTTGCCTACGGCGGCAGCGGTATTGGAAGAGACTCCGGTAAGGTGGTCTTTGTCCCCTTTACAGCCCCCGGTGATCTTGTTGAGGCGGAGATTGTAAAGGAGAAAAAAAGATTCTGCGAGGGACGCCTTGAGAAAATACTTGAACCATCTCCCCTTCGCGACGAGCCTCTCTGTCCCCTATTTGGAGCCTGCGGGGGCTGCGATCTTCAGCACATACGTTACGGTGAGCAGGTCTTGTGGAAGGAGCGTATATTCGCAGAGACCCTTAAGCGTATAGGCGGCCTTGAGCTGCCGCCCCTTGACCCTCCTATTCCCAGTGAGAGCAGTTATAATTACCGCTCAAAGGTACGCTTTCAGGTAAAGGGGCCGAGGTGGGGTTTTTTTAGAAAAGGTAGTGTTGAGGTCGTCGATATCACTGAGTGCCCCATCGCAGACCCCAGGATAAACAGGGTTTTCTCGCTCTTAAGGGCTTTTATAAAAAAAACTAAGGGCATGGAGCCCATAAGAAAGGCCCTTGCTTCACTTGAGATTGGTGTAAGTCCTGCTGACGATATGCTTGTCCTCTCAATTGGCCTTAGAAGGAGCCTTCAGGGTATAAACTGGGAGGCGCTGCTATCGGCCGTTGATGGCCTAAAAGGGCTGGAGGTGCGCGTCGTCTCCGGGCCTGCAAAGGGCCGGGTGCTCTTTAAGGGGGGAGATAGGGAGCTGCTTTATCAAACCTCTGGATTAACTGTCAGTTCACCTGTGGATTCTTTTGCCCAGATTAACAGGGCGCAGAATGAGAGGCTTATAGAGAGGGTGCTGGAGTACGCCTCTTTAAATGGAGATGAGAGTATTATCGAGTTATTCTGCGGCGCAGGTAACTTGACATTTCATCTCGCAAGCCGCTGCGCCAATATAAAGGCCGTGGACTCTGATGAGAGGGTCATCAAGAGGGCAAGAGCGGCGGCATCGAGCGCTGCGGATAAGTTACAGGGGGTAGAGTTCTTTACTATGGAGGCCTCAGAGTGGCTCAAGGAAAACCTCAAAACCCTTGAAAAATCTTCTGTTGATATGGTAGTATTAGACCCCCCGCGTAGTGGTGACAGTGAGACGCTCCGATGGCTCGCAAGGCTGCGGCCCGCCTCTATTATATACGTCTCATGCAGCCCGCCGACTATGGCGAGGGACTTGAAGATATTAGTCGAGCAGGGCTACGAGGTTTTGCGTTCTTCTATTATAGACCTATTCCCGCAGACAGGGCATATAGAAGGGGTCGCCTTACTTTCTTTTGGATAAAAAAAGTAAGACAAAGAAAACCTCCCGCTTTCTTTTAGAAAAAAGAAAGCGGGGCAAAGAAAACCAACGGGGCGGAGTGATAATTTTTGAAAATGCATTATGCGCCCCAATCAGCTAAAATATTTAGAAAAAAGAAAGCGGGGCAAAGAAAACCAACGGGGGCAGGCTAATAGTCTTTGAATATGCTTATAGCGCCCCTCGATTAGCTGTAATAAATAGAAAAAGGAAAGCAAGACAGAAGAAAACCAACGGGGGCAGGCTAATAGTCTTTGAATATGCT
>CAZEBZ010000009.1:0-42431 GCA_964510775.1 uncultured Thermodesulfobacteriota bacterium | reverse complement strand
CTTGTACCCCATACAAGTGCGCTACCAGACTGCGCTACGCCCCGACATTACAACATTAAATTTAGTTATTACCTGCTCCCACTGAGAGAGAGACTCAAGGACTGATTAAAATATCTTTTCGCGAAGGCCCTCAGACGGTGAGGAGTTTTCGTATGGATTTAAGTTCTTTTTTTATCTTAATAAGATTTGTCTTATCAGAGTTACTGGGAAAGGCAAGATCAAGCTGGCTATCATTGCTTGCGCTTAACTCCTTAAGCCTCTTTTTCGCTCCTTCAAGAGTATAACGCTCTTTATGCAGCAGTCTCTTAATCTCAAGAACATTTTGAAGATCTCTACGGCTGTAAACCCTTTGTTTTGATAATGACTTTTTAGGTTTTATAAGGCTAAACTCCGACTCCCAGTACCGCAGCACATAAGGGCGGACATTTGTAATCTTTGCAACCTCACCAATCTTAAAATACATCTTATCAGGTATTTTTTCCATGATGTCACCAATAATGGTGTTTTTTTTACATCTGTATCTATTATTACTTTATATAATCAAGATATCCCTGAGTTAATAGACTTTTTAAGGATCTGACTTGCCTTAAAAGTCATTACCTTTCTCTCTTCAATTGTAATATCAGCGCCCGTCTGAGGGTTTCTACCCCTTCTTGCCGTCTTGTGCCTTACGTTAAAATTGCCAAACCCCGATATCTTGACTTTCTCACCATCCTCAAGGGTTCCCTTGATACTGGCGAAAATTTCCTCAACTACATTTGCTACATCCTTCTTGGAGTAGCCTACTTTCTCATAAATTTTATCAACAATGTCAGCCTTTGTCATAAAAAATCCTCACTCAGTTATTAAGCCTCTACTATGATAGATACAGAGTCAAGTCAGTCACAGCCTCTTATCAGGCACCTCTGATAACTGCGTTGAACTTACGAGTAACTTCCTTAGTGAGCCTATCGTGTGCCTTATCGACCTCTTCATGAGTAAGAGTCTTAACAGGACTGCGGTATCTTATTCTAAAGGCAAGGCTCTTGCATTCATCGGGTATTGTTTCACCGTAGTATACATCAAAGAGGTCAACCTTTTCAATAAGTTTTGTATTAAATTTCATCATAGCAGACATTATTTCGCCGTAGGGAAGGTTCTTGTCAACAATTAAGGCTACGTCACGCTCCGAGGCAGGGAACTTTGTGAGATGACTGAAGGTTCTCCTGCTCAGCAAAGAGGCGTACAGTGCCTCCATATCAAGCTCAAAGAGATATACAGACTCCGCAATGCCAAAGGAGGCCTGCAAGTCGGGATGAAGCTCTCCCAATACTGCGATTAGATTACCTCCAATACTCATAGAGGCGGCCCTTCCGGGGTGAAAAAAGTCTTTGTCTGTTCCGTCATATATCTTTATAACTGGTTCTTCTCCAAGCTCAAGCCCTTCGAGGAGGGCCTCTACGAGGCCCTTAATATCATAAAAATCCACAGGTTCACTCTTCTGACTCCAGAGCTGCGGGGCACGTGTGCCGTATATTAACCCCGCTACCTTCCAACGCTCCACAGGGGTATCCGCGCCGGAATGAAAGACAGGGCCAAGCTCGAATATACGAAGAGAGTTAAGGTTTCTATCAAGGTTATGTTTGAGATTTCTAATAAGCCCAGGCAGCAGACTGGCCCGCATAACACTGTGATCCTCACTAAGAGGGTTCAGTATTGCAACTCCGCCCGGGCTTCCGCCAAATAGAGCGAAAATGTCCTCTGAGACAAAGCTGTAGTTCACAACCTCAGTAAGGCCAAGTGAAATGAGGTCTGATTTAATTTTCTTCTTGAAGACGATGCTCTCGTGGGAGGCGGCAGATGCAAGGGGCACAAGGGGCATGCTCGCCGGTATAAGGTCATAACCTACAACTCTTGCGGCCTCTTCCACAAGGTCAATAAAAGAAGTAATATCAGTCCTGTAGGGAGGTGGCGAGCAGAGCATCCTGTCGTCTTCTCCATCAATGCCGCGCACATCAATACCGAGACGTGTAAAGGCGTTTTTTATAAAATCCGCCTCAAGTGTAACTCCGAGGAGTGCGCCTGCGCGAGACAGACTGAACTCAATATCCGAGGGCGCAAATCTCGTTGGGTAAATATCTATAACACCGCCGGGCGTCTTTCCACCGGCGATCTCAAGTATCATAGCAGCTGCCCGTACAAGGGCTACCCTTACATTTACAATATCAACGCCGCGCTCGAACCTATATGAGGAGTCTGATGAGAGTGCAAGGGCCTTTGAGGCCCGTCTAATAGCAGAAGGCTCAAAAAAGGCGGACTCAAGGAGTATTCGCGTAGTAGTTTCAGTAACAGACGAGGCCTCGCCGCCCATAATGCCTCCAACGGCTACGGGGCCAACTCCGTCGGCAATAACTACGGCAGAGCCTCCGGAGAACTCAAGCTCAGTACCGTCAATGGTACGAAGAGACTCGCCCTTTTTGTCAGGCCTTACTGTGATGGTCTTGTCTCTTATCTTATCAAGGTCAAAGGCGTGCATGGGCTGACCAAGCTCAAGGAGGATATAGTTTGTAATATCTACGATATTATTCACAGACCTCAGGCCATGGGCCGTAAGGCGCGAGACTACAAAGTCAGGTGACGGGCCCACACTTACTCCCTCAATAACCATAGCCGTATATCTCGAACAGGCGGCGCCTTCCTCAACTCGTATATCAATGAGATCGCGCTCCGGAGGCAGCTCTTCACCCTCGCCTTCCTCGCTAAGTATAAAACCAACCTCTGTAAGGGCGGCAATCTCACGGGCAAGGCCTTTTATGCTGAGGACGTCGCCTCTGTTAGGGGTAACGGAGATCTCAAAAATCGTATCATTTAATCCAAGATATTCCTTTAAGTCTACACCAAGGGGAGTCTCAGGAGATATAGGCAGTATGAGTATGCCCTCGGATTGTTCCGTAAGACCAAGCTCAGACTCTGAACACATCATGCCCTCTGAGACTACGCCGCGTATCTTTGATTTTTTTATCTTAAAACCGCCTGGCAGCCTTGCTCCAATAAGGGCAAGAGCCACGGCATCGCCGGGTTGCATGTTATCAGCGCCGCAGACTATCTGAAAATCGCTCTCACCTGTTGTTACGGTGCAGAGACTAAGCCTATCGGCATTAGGATGCTTCTCTCTTGTCTTTATCCTCGCCGTGACAACTCCCTCAATATCACCGCCAAGATCACTAAAGGAATCCACCTCTACGCCGCCCATTGTAAGTATACGGGCAAGCTCAGCAGGGGCCGGCACTCTCACAAGAAATTCCTTAAGCCAGTTGTAGCTATAGAGCATGAGTAAAAAGTCCTTTATTATTCAATGATTAGAAGAGAGACTAAAACTGTGTTATAAACCTTAAATCGTTCTCAAAAAAGAGTCTGATATCATCAATGCCGAATTTAAGCATGGCAATTCTCTCAATACCGAGACCAAAGGCAAAACCTGAGACCACGTCCGTATCGTAACCAACGGACTTAAATACATTGGGGTGTATCATTCCAGCGCCGAGTATCTCGAGCCAGCCCGTACCCTTGCAGACCCTGCACTCAGAGCCCGAGCCGCCGCAGATTACGCACTGAATGTCAACCTCTGCGCTTGGCTCTGTAAAGGGGAAAAAACTGGGGCGAAACCGTACGGCGACATTCTCGCCAAAGAGCGTCTCAAGAAAATGCGTAAGCACACCCTTAAGGTTACTAAAAGTAACGTTACTGCCCACCATAAAACCCTCTACCTGATGAAACATAGGCGTATGCGTTACATCAGAGTCGCGCCTGTACACTGTGCCCGGGGCTATTACTCGTAGCGGCGGAGCGCCTGCCTCCATGACTCGAACCTGTACGGGCGAGGTATGGGTACGAAGCAACAGATCCTTTGAGATATAAAAGGTATCCTGCATATCACGTGCGGGATGGTCTTTTGGGATATTCAGTGCCTCAAAATTATAATAATCAAGCTCCAGCTCAGGGCCCTCGGCAATAGAGAAGCCAAGGCCCGTAAAAATATCCTCGACCTCAGTCATTATAGTTGTAATGGGGTGTAGTTTTGCCGGGAATGGTCTGCGGCCGGGCAGCGTGGTGTCAATACACTCATTTCTGAGCTTTACCTCGCCAAGAACCTTGCGAAGCCCCTCTATACGTGTATTAAGGGTCTCTTCAATAGCGGTCTTTACGCTGTTAATCTCCTGCCCTGTCTCACGGCGTAAAGAAGGGTCTATGGCGCCGAGCCCCTTGAGCAGCGAAGAGAGTTCGCCCTTTCGCCCAAGGTATCGTACCCTTAGGTCATTGGCCTCTTCAAGGGTAGAGAGCAGCTCAATTGATGCGAGGGCCTCTGCGCGGATTTCAGCAAGCCTTGTTTTCATAGGATAAAATCGGCCGCTTCCGTAAAGAAGCGGCTAAGATAATTGAGTTTAAGAGATTTGCCTTGAGATTAACGGCTAATAACTATTATGAGGAGACAGAAGCCCTGGCACTCTCTACTATGCGTGTAAAGGCCTCGGGATCTCTTACGGCAATATCGGCGAGTACTTTTCTGTCAAGACCTGAGCCTGTGGCAGTGAGGCCGTTCATCAGCCTTGAGTATGAGATACCATTAAGCCTTGCCGCGGCGTTTATCCTTGTAATCCAGAGGCGTCTCATTACGCGCTTCTTGTTTCTTCTGTCACGGTAGGCATATACAAGCCCCCTCTCCACGGCCTCAGCAGCGATGTGATAGAGGTTACCGTTACCGCCCCTGTAACCCTTGGCGGCCTTCATGACCTTACGTCTTTTTTTCTTTGCGTTAATGCTTCTCTTAACCCTTGGCATCTTAAAACTCCCTAAAAATTACTTTTTATTTTTAATAACTTATCACGAATAGTTGACACCTGATACAAGGCATCTACCACTCATCAACAAGGCCCTTTAACCGCAGGCGAGCATCCTCTTAACGGCCCTTGAGTCGGCATCAGATACGAGGCCGGCCTTACGAAGGGAACGCTTGGAGGCATTGGATTTATTCGTAAGTATGTGTCTGAGCCCTGATTTCTTCCGTTTAACCTTACCTGTGCCAGTAAGCTTAAAACGCTTCGCGGCCCCTCTGTTTGTCTTTAACTTCGGCATGACTTCCTCCTTAGATCTCCCCATACCTTTTTGTGAATGGTATAGGATTTTTATAATTTATCATACAGACGCCTATAATTTATCTGCGTCCCTATAGACTTAAAAACAAAGGGAAACTCACCCTCCCCCCCCCGTCCACTACTCTAAAACCATCTGCACCTAAGTGCAAGACCTCTGCCGCCTGCCTGCTTCTCTGCGGCCTGATTTCTAAACGAGGCAACCTCATGGTTTTCAACAAGCCCCTGCTCAGGCACCTTTTTTTTCTTTAAGCTGTATGGGAGCGAGCAGCATAGTCATCTTGCGCCCTTCCATCCGCGGCGGCGCCTCAACATTGCCCACTTCCTTAAGATCCTCAATGACACGTTTAAGCATGTTCTCACCGATGTTCTTATGTACTATCTCCCTGCCTCGGAAGAAGACAAAGAACCTCACCCTGTCGCCGGACTCAAGAAAACGCTTAGCGTTACGCTCCTTGAAGAGAAAATCATGCTCATCTGTCTTTGGACGGAGCTTAATCTCTTTTATGTTAATGACTGTCTGCTTTTTGCGAGCCTCACGGGCCCTCTTACTCATCTGATACTTATACTTGCCGTAATCCATAATACGGCACACAGGCGGTTTTGCCTGCGGGGCGACCTCTACAAGGTCAAGACCTGCGTCCTCGGCAATATTAAGTGCCTCAGGTGTCGTCATAACACCAAGCTGATTACCCTCAACATCAACAACCCTGACCTGCGCTACCTTTATTAGACTGTTAGTCCGTGTCCTATCCCTTGCTATAGAAGCTCACCCCCTTGAGGTTTATTTTCAGCGTTAAGCATACTTAAAAAATCTTTGATATTCATATTATCAAGCACGCCCTTGCCCTTTGCACGAGGCGCTACGATGTGTTCTTCCTGCTCCCTGTCGCCAAGGACGAGAAGATAAGGTATTTTTTCCACCTCACCCTCTCTAATCTTAAAGCCGAGTTTCTCGCCTCTGTCATCAAGGTCGGCTCTTATACCGGCGTCTTTTAACTCCGCCAGCACCTCCATACCATAATCAGCGTTACGCTCCGTAACAGTAAGGACTCGCACCTGCAGTGGAGCAAGCCAAAGAGGGAATGCCCCGGCATAGTGTTCTACGAGGCATCCCATAAAACGCTCAAGAGAGCCCATAAGGGCCCTGTGAAGCATTATAGGGCGTGTTTCTTCGCCGCTGCTGTCCCTGTAAGTGACATCAAAACGCTCGGGAAGGTTGAAATCCACTTGAAGAGTGGAACACTGCCAGCTCCTGCCAAGGACGTCTTTTATCTTTATATCAATCTTGGGCCCGTAAAAAACACCCTCACCGGGGTCTATAGTGTAAGGGATATCAAGGGCGCTCATAGCGCCTCCCAGAGCGGCCTCGGCTCTGGCCCAGTCCTCAAGGTCTCCCACATACTTATCAGGCCTCGTGCTGAGGTATATATCAAACTCATTAAACCCGAAAGACCGCAATATGTAAAGGGTAAAGTTCAGTACGCCCTTTATTTCCTCTTCCATCTGCTCGGGCCTCATAAAGATATGAGCATCGTCTTGAGTAAAGCCGCGAACGCGCAGCAGTCCGTGCAGCACACCGGAACGCTCGTATCTGTACACAGTGCCAAGCTCGGCGTACCTCACAGGCAGCTCGCGATAGCTCCTTAAGCGGCTCTTAAAGACCTGGATATGGAAGGGGCAGTTCATTGGTTTTACGATATACTCCTGCCCCTCTACGTCCATGGGAGAGAAGAGGTTCTCTCTGTAAAAGTCCCAGTGACCGGAGGTCTTCCATAGCTCTACGCTGGCGACATGAGGCGAATAGATTATATCGTAACCGTGTTTTCTGTGATTTGCCCGCCAGAAGTCTTCTATTACACCCCTTACAACAGAGCCTTTGGGATGCCATAATACAAGGCCGGCGCCCACATCTGGGCTTGTGGAGTAGAGGTCGAGCTCTTTACCTATACGACGGTGATCCCGCTTTTTTGCCTCCTCCATACGTTTAAGATAGGCCTTGAGGTCTGCTTTAGAGGCAAAGGCCGTACCATAGACGCGCTGAAGCATCTTATTGCTCTCATCGCCGCGCCAGTAGGCCCCTGCGCTGCTCGTAAGCTTAAAGGCCTTTATATAACCAGTAGAAGGTAGATGAGGGCCGCGGCAGAGATCGGTGAAATTTGATTGCCGGTACAGAGTAACTGTCTCCGCCTCAAGTGCCTCGATTATCTCAACCTTATAAGTCTCGCCCTTATCCTTAAAAAAATCAATGGCCGCGTCTTTTGTAAGAATACTCTGAGTAAAGGGGCTATTGCTCCTTATTATCTCACTCATCTTCTTCTCAAGGGCCTTCAAATCATCGGGAGTAAAGGGAGAAGAGACATCAAAATCATAATAAAAACCATTTGCAATAGTGGGGCCTATGGCAAACTTCACATCAGGAAAGAGTTCCTGCACGGCCTCGGCGAGAACATGCGCCGTAGAGTGGCGGCATACCTCGAGGCCCTCATCTGAGTCAAGGGGCACAAGCTCAATGGCCTCGGTACTCTCAGCGGCCTTAAGAGGCGCCCTCAGGTCAAATAGCTTGCCCTCTGCCTTAAGGGCGGCGGTTTTTTTCAGCAGACCCTTATCAAACTCGGCGAGAAGGTCAAAAAAAGTACCTTCTCCTGTGCATTCAAGAGTAGCTCCGTCTTTTAGCTTTATATATGTCATAATAGAGACCTTTAAAAATCCATAAAAGACGTCAGCGCCTATTATCAATAAAATCCCTGCAAATCACAGTGTTGGCGGGGATTAAATTAAAACAAACAGGCAAAGACGCCTCTATCGTCTGGTAGGCACGGGCGGTTTCGAACCGCCGACCTCTACCGTGTCAAGGTAGCGCTCTCCCACTGAGCTACGCGCCTGTAGCAAAACAAATAAAAAGAGTCAGATAAAAAAAACACCCGAGAGATAACTCCGGGCAGCCTTTAAAAACCTTAACGGTATAAAGGTGTTAACAAATATTATCATAAAAGATAAAGGTGTCAAGAAAAATGCGCGAGATGGAGGAAATCCCCAGGTTTAAACAGACACTTCGTATCATATGCTCACATGGCTCTGAAGTTACATTCTATGAAGCAGGCCCCAAAAAGATTGGGAGGTCTTCTCAAAGAGAAGACCTCCCGGCTTGCGGATATTTTGAGGAGGGGGAGAGGCAGGGCTTCTTAAAAAAAGAAGCGTGATGCGGAGTCAAAAACAATTAATTCAATTACAATTTATAAGAGGCAAAGGGATAAAAAGAAGAACTTAAAAAAATATCTACCCCTTCTGCCCCTTTTAGCAATGATACTTCTCAACTCTCACGTACATCTTATACAGATCAAGATTAAAGAAGGATTAGAGGGGGCTAATATACAAAAAGAGAGCTAATAACAGAGGTGCAGGGCTAAAACTTTTTTTTAATTGTTAGAGACTCTGATTTAAGGTAAAAATAAGAGTTATGAAGAATCAAAGCATCTCAATCATACTCTTCTCTTTTATGAGCCTTTAAAAGTTATGAGAAAAATTTTTATAAACCTCTTTTTTTTATCACTCATACTAAGCACCATCGTTGGGCTCATTTTCAAAGAGGGCGCTTTTTTCAGAGAGTCTACTTTTCTTCCCTCACCGCCGGTTTTCACGACAAGCTCTCTTATGAAGAAGAGCTTTTACAAAAGTCTTGAGAACTACCTTGATTTTCGTAATCCCCTCAGGGCTGCCTACATAAAATCAAAGAGCTGGCTTGATGTGCGCCTCTTCAAGACCGTCCCCACAAGGCAGGTTCATGATGGGCGTAATGGCTGGCTATACTACAGGCCCGCTATCAGAAGTTTCTTCAAGGTCGAGTGCCGGCAGAAGGATAAGGCCCTGGCGCTGGCAAAGGATCTGCAACGCCTGGAAAAAAAGCTGCAAAAAGCTGGAAAACAGCTTGTCTTTCTCGTCGCTCCCGATAAAGTAACCATATATCCTGAGTATATAAGAGGAGTACGCGCTGCCAACAAGTGCGAGAAGAGTTTTTACGATTTATTTCTTGAGGCCCTCAAGACCTATCCCATAGATGGTTTTATCCGTCTTGACAAGGCGCTAAAGGAGGCAAAGGGGCCGCACCTCCTCTATTTTAGAGAGGGTACTCACTGGAATGACCGGGCAGGCGTCATAGCGGCAAGACTTATACTGAAAAAACTATCTACTCCTGAGGTCTCTTACAGACTGCCAAAGATGCACTTTCGTGAAAAAAAGGCCCTCGCCGAGATGTCCACCATGCTCACCGTTGATGTCTACGAGGACATCCCATTTGTCGACCCTATCCCCCTTGAGAACAAATTCAAGTTTACAGGCATAGAGCCCTGGCAATGGCCCATGCCCACAGATGACTGGGTTCGATTGCAGACAACTGCAGAGGCCGCCCCCGGCTCGGCGATACTGCCTGCCGCCGTCCTGTACAGAGATTCCTTCATGACGGCCCCCCTGAAGTTTCTACGCGGCTCTTTTACGCAGCTCTACGCCCGTTGGTATCACGTCTTCCCGGCACCAAAAGAGATTAGCTCCAGCGATGTGGATTACGAAAAGATAGCATCTGCAAAGATAATCATCATCGAGTCCGTTGAGAGGAGCCTCTTTAACCTAAAGGTAGAGCCTGAGCTCGCCATGAAGATAATCAAGAATAAGGGCATATACCCCGAGGCCCCCTGAGAACCACATGATGGCTGAAGTTGCGGGATAAAAGGCGTTTTTTTTAAGTTGTCATACTCCGAGTTCATGGATATACTGAACTTTTCAAGAATCATTAAGACTTTCTCAGAGTACACTTAACGCACGTAAATAAGATTAATATAAAAAGTCTATGATATTTCCAAGTCAGATTTTTCTATTTTATTTTCTGCCCCTTCTCCTCGGTTTGTATTACTTTGGGGCGAAAAAATACCGTAACCATGTGCTCCTCGCCTTTAGTTACTTTTTTTATCTATGGGGCAGCGGCCCTTTTTTATTTGCCCTCGTCGCCTCAACGGCAGTTGATTTTTTTCTTGCACTCAAGATGGAAGGGAAAAAAGGCACTACCCGTAAATACTGGCTTACCGCCGCCATCACCATTAATCTCACCCTGCTTGCATACTTCAAGTACTCGAACTTCTTCATAGGAGAGGTAAACGCCCTTCTTGGCGGGCCGGCCAATCCTTACATAAAGTGGACGCATGTAGTACTGCCCATCGGCATCTCATTTTTCACCTTTCAGAAAATTACATACCTTGTAGATGTATACCGCAGGGAAAAAAAGGCCCTCCACAGCTTTGTAGACTACGCCCTCTACGTAGCGCTCTTTCCGCAGCTCATCGCCGGCCCCATTGTACGTTTTCATGAAATAAGCGATCAGCTGCGCAGCCGTGTAGAGACCTTTGAGGGCTTTTACGAGGGCACTCTGAGGTTCTCATGGGGACTTATGAAAAAAGTCGTCCTCGCCAACAGGTGCGGCGCTATAGCCGACGCAGTATTTGCCGTCAACGCAGGAATGCTCGATACAAAGATGGCCTGGATAGGCGTCACGGCTTACGGACTTCAGATATACTTTGATTTCTCCGCCTACTCTGATATGGCAATAGGCCTTGGCCATATGTTCGGTTTTACCCTGCCCGAGAATTTTAAGAGGCCCTACTCGGCAGTGAGCATTACGGATTTTTGGCGGCGCTGGCACATTACGCTCTCTAATTTTTTCCGAGACTACCTCTACATACCCCTTGGCGGCAACAGATCCGCCCCCTGGAGGACATACGCCAACCTCATGATAGTCTTTACACTCTGCGGGCTCTGGCACGGCGCAAACTGGACTTTTTTAATATGGGGCCTCTACCACGGGACGCTGCTCATAATAGAGCGTGCCGCAGGGCTTAGAAGCGTAGAGACAAGATCGGGCATTGTCTTTCGTAGGATACTCACCCTATTTCTTGTAATGGTGGGATGGGTATTTTTCAGGTCTCTTGACGTAACTCAGGCCCTATCCATGCTCAAAGTCATGTTCGTACCAGTAAGTCACCCCATACCATTCACTCTCTACGAGGCCCTTAACTACAGGAATATCTTCTTCATGCTCGCAGCCTCAATAGCTTTTTTTCTACCTCGCGATTTTTCCGGGCTTACACTTATTGCGGAGCATAAGAGACCGCTCTTCGAGGCCATACGCCTTGCTGGAGTCGTCGCCATGGTTCTCTACTCAGTAGCCCTCATCGTAAGCGGATCTTACAACCCCTTTATCTACTTCCAGTTCTAAGAGGGTCATGATAAAGAAAATTCTTACAGTCTTTTTCATACTCCTTCTTACCAGCCAAGTCTACGGACTTGTGCTTAAGCCCTCAAGCGGCCTAAAGGAAAAACGCTTTCCTGCCGAAGCCCCGTCATATAAGGCGGATAAACTGCTTAAGAGCAGGTACTACAGAAGACTGTCCGCTTTTTTAAATGACCGCTACCCCTACCGCAGCCCCTTAATCCGCGCTAAGAACTGGGTTGACTACTACATCTTCAGCACCTCTCCGTCAGAGAAGGTACTTATCGGAAGAGATGGCTGGCTCTACCTCCATAGCGGCGTAAAGAGCTATCTGCGAAGAGACTGCGAAAAAAAAGAACAGGCAGAGAACCTTGCGAGAGTACTTAAGAAAATGGAAGTGAAGCTGGAATCAGCAGGAAAAAAATTCTACTTTATCGTTGCACCAAACAAGGCCACCATTTATCCGGAGTACGTAGGGTTTAAAGTGCCGCAAAGCTCCTGCAGCAAGAGCTTTTACGAGCTTTTTTTGCAGGCCCTTGAAAAATATCCTCTACGCGGTTTTATACGCCTTGACAGGCTGCTTCTTCAATCCAAGAAAGGCTCCCCCCTTTACTTTCGAACGGGCACGCACTGGAACAGTCACGGCTCTGCCATAGCAAGCAAAGCCATACTGGAAAGGTTATCAACTTCAGAGAAAAAATTCGCTATGCCGGAGATTAAGTTTGAGCCCTTTGAGACCCCCCGTGACCTTACTATGATATGGGGTCTTGACGTGAAGGAAAAAGCAGAGATTGCCTCTATAACCAAGAGAAGGAGCAAGATAAAGACACGAAAACTGCCCCCACTCGCCAACGGCTGGCCGCGTCTGAAGTTAACGGCTACCTCAAAAAGAGGGACCCCGCTCCTGCCGCGCACAGTTATTTACAGAGACTCCTTTATGACTATGCCCCTTATCTTCATAGACGGGGCTTTTAAAGAGATAGACGCGCTCTGGACACGTGTTGTGCCCGTAGGCGCAAAGATAGATTTTGCCGTACTTAAAGACTCCAAGATTATTATGCTTGAGGTAGTAGAGCGAGACCTTGACAAACTTCACATTAGAATAAGAGCACTGCAAAAGGCACTTGGAGACAGCGGCAGGAATAAGAATATCACTCTAAAATCCGCACTTGCCAGAGATAGTTGATATATAAAAGACGCCATAAAAGTGTTTCTCTTAAGATAACCGCAAAAAAAACAGGAGATAACTTCTTGATTAATTCCCTTGCGAATGTTTAGTTGTTGATATAAATTACATCTTTGCTAAATAATAATAACAAAATTATTAATAGAGTTACGGCTAAAGAGAATCATTATAAATCTTCAGCAGTTTTTTTTATTAAATAATAAAGAGCCTACCTTAATGTTAAATACAGATTGTCCCAAGTGCAAATGCTCTATCGCCTCGCCATTTATGAGTGAGACAAGGGAGATGGAGTGCCCTAACTGCGGCTGTACCTTCTCTGCAAAAGACGTCTTTGTGGCCACCGGCCCATACTCAATTTATAGAGACGTCCTTGTAAGGAATATGCATAAATACGTCTCGCTGCTGCGAGAAGCCACGGCAGAGATGAATGAGCTTGAAGAGCTTGGAAAAGAATCTCTACCCTACAGGGAATCGGCGAAAACAATCAGGATTTTCGTAGATAGGCTAAGAGAACTCCTTGAAGGCTGCCGCGCGCAGCTTCGCGTCCCCGGCGGTAAGGCAACAGTGGAGTACTTTGTAGAGGACAGCCCTTTTGTTGGTGAGCTTAAGAACATAAGTTCAACAGGGCTCTGTATCGCAATCCCTGAAGAGTCTCACAGGATAGGACCTGGCCGTATTATAAAACTCCGCATAAAAGACGAGTGCCTCTCTACGCCTCTCTGCCTTCAGGGCTGGGTTGTATGGAGTACGGAGAAGGGTATTACGGGGTTAAAATTCGTAAGCCTTGAAAAAAGCTCTACTGAGGCGCTTCGCAGGTTCATCACCTTAAAGGGCTCGCTGCAGAGTCTCGGCGATTGAAAAAAGAGGGGGTTGAAGGTTTTTTTTGATGGGCTCAGCCCACCCTGCGGGGCTACAAGTTATATATAAGAATTAACTGCGTCTCTACCGCTGATATAAGAGAAAGGTCTTCTCCCCTTATAAGGTCGCCATCTTTAATCTCTGTGCCCTCTGCCGTACCCTTTCCGCCAGTCATATAGGCCATAAAAGGGCTCCCAACGATTACCCTCTCTCCCATATTCATACGCGCCACCTCAACTACAGTCTTGCCGGCAATCGTCTCAACCTGCTCAAGACCGCCGCCGTAAACCCGTGTAATACTCCCCTGCTCTGGTTTATAGTGCTTGTAGACGGCTGGTTCTCCCGCTTTTTCAGGAAGCACCCAAATCTGTATCATGCGGTTTTTTGTATTATCGGGGTTTATCTCGTTATGAGAAAAACCCTCGCCTCCGGCGCGCTGAACCTGCACATCACCTGTCAAAAGCTCCTGCCCATGCTCCATGGAGCCCTCATGCGTCAAACGGCCCTCTACCATGACGGATATGACGTCTATCTCTTTATGCTCATGTAGATGGGTCTCTCCTTTAGGGTTAAAGCGGGCGTCTGCGAGGTAGACGAAACCACCAAGACCAGCCCACGCGCCCTCTGCGGCGTACCTGCCAAAGACCTTTTCGTCTGTTACGAGGCGATGCTCCTTGAGGCCAGCAAAACCTCCAAGGGGCAACTCGTCTCTATGTAATATGGATAAGTTCATAGATGTATTGTAGCAGAGTTTTAATATGGCGGGGAGGCAGGGGCGAAAAAGGGGAGAGATTTATTTTTTTATCATAGTAGAACAGCATTTTTGGTGGGTTGTGTCACCCTGCAAGGCTATCATAAAATAAGCGGAGATGGAGGTGTTGAGAAGGTTTTTTGAGCGGGAAATAGAGGCCTGCAGCATTAAGGTATCAAGTCCGGCAGATTCTCGTAAACCTCAGTATATGTCTTGCACCTGCGAAGTGTCTGAACAACTACATCTAAAGGCTCGTCCCAAATACCAGGCAGGTCTGCCTCAAGACGCAGGTCTGTTGTAAATGCCAGCTGCTCAACTGGTGGGCAAAACTGGGCGTCAACACCTGGTTTGTTACCGCGCGCGTCAATACGATACCAACCAAAATCCTTAAGATAGACTGCATTAAGGCCGTGAAGGCTATATGGGCTTCCTTGACCGTCAATACTCAATCTCTGATAACAGAGCCCTGCGGGAATACCATTTGCACGGAGTAAGGCGGCAAGAAGATGGCTCTTTGCATAGCAATAACCTGTCTTATGCAATAAAACATCAGATGCCTTGCATGTTACGGGGTTGAGCCTGAAATCATAGCTATGCTTAATATTATCTCTAACCCACTCAAATGACCTCTTCGCAAGCTCTTCCTCTGAGGTAACTCCTGCTGACAACTTGCCTGCCAAATTAATTATTGAGGGGTTTGAACAATCTATAATCTCTGTAGACGTAAGGTATTTTTTCATTATTTAAACCTTGTTGGGTAGATCGACAGCCTTTGTAGGATGGGTGGAGTGAAGCGCAACCCATCAACACAACAATACCGCTATCCCCTCACCCAAGTTCTTCTAAGAGCCTCTGCACCTCGGCTACGGCCTCCTCTACCCTCACCTTCGTTACCTCGCCCGTACTCCTTATCTTTACCTCAACAAGACCCTCGGCGAGATTACGCTCACCTATAACAACACGCACCGGTATGCCTATAAGGTCGGCGTCCTTGAATTTTATTCCCGCACGCAGATCTCTCTCATCAAAGAGGGTCTCGACACCGGACTCTGTAAGGCCATTATAAATACCCTCCGCCGCCCTCATAGAGGCCTCGTCCTTTACCTTAACAACAATAACCTCAACGGCAAAAGGCGCGAGCCCAAGGGGCCATATAATACCGCCGTCGTCATGGTTCTGCTCGATAGAGGCCGCGGCGGTTCTGCCGATACCAATACCGTAACACCCCATTATCATAGGCTGCTCCTTGCCGTTACTATCAAGAAAGGTGGCTCCCATGGCCTTGCTGTAATTTGTGCCGAGCTTAAAGACATGGCCAACCTCTATGCCTCTACGAAGTCTTAAGGTTCCATCGCAGCGCGGACAGCCATCGCCATCACGGGCAGAGGCCAAGTCGCTGTAAGTGGCCTCAAAATCACGCCCCAAGGCGACACCCTTCAGGTGAGTATCTACGGCATTACCGCCAGTTACGGCGGCCTCTATTGAGAGTACGCTGTAATCAGCGTAGATGGGAATTTTCAGCCCTACTGGGCCGGCAAAACCAGAGGGCGCGCCAGTTACACCCTGCACAGTCTCCTCATCGGCAAGGCGTACCGCAGAGGAATTTATAAGTCGGCAGAGCTTCATCTCGTTAAGATCAAGGTCGCCGCGCACAAGTGCCGCAACCACACCGCTGTCCGTATCGTAAATAAGGGTCTTTATAAGAGAGGAAGGCTCAACGCCGAGAAAGGCGCTTACCTCCTCAACAGTTTTTTTCCCAGGTGTGCTTACGGACTTCATACCCTCGGCATTCGCCGAAGGAGGTACGGGACTTGTAACCGCAGGAGGGCGCACCTCGGCGCGCTCTACGTTTGCGGCATAATCACAACTCCCGCAGGCCGCTACCTCGTCCTCGCCCGTATCGGCAAGGACCATGAACTCATGAGAAAAACTCCCGCCGATAGCGCCGGACTCAGCCTCAACTGCGCGAAACTCCAGACCGCAGCGCTCAAAAATACGCCTGTAGGCGCCGAGCATATTTCTGTACTCATCTTCTGCGCTCTGCTCATCAGCGTGAAAGGAATATGCGTCCTTCATGACAAACTCGCGGGCTCGCATCAGCCCGAACCTCGGGCGTATCTCGTCACGAAACTTTGTCTGTATCTGATAGAGGTTAAGTGGGAGCTGACGGTAGGAGCGCACGGCGCCGCGAAGCAGATCAACAATGACCTCCTCGTGCGTTGGGCCAATGCAAAACTCCCTGTCATGACGGTCACTTATACGAAGAAGCTCTGGGCCGTACTTATCCCATCTTCCGCTCTCTTTCCATAGCTCAGAGGGTATTACAACAGGAAGGCTCACCTCTGAGGCCCCAGCCCGCTCCATCTCCTCACGCACGATATTCTCTACCTTCCTAAGAACCCTAAGGCCCATGGGAAGTATCTCGTAAATACCAGCGGCTACCTTCTTAATCATACCGGCGCGCATCATAAGGCGCTGGCTGATGACCTCGGCGTCGGCGGGAGATTCCTTTAATGTGGGGCACAACAACCTTGAAAAACGCATATTTCTATTCTTATCTCCTTAAATCAACTACATTACATACGGTCTTCAAAGACCTGTATATCAGCTTTTTTCCTAAGTGAGATTATCCAGTCGTTAATCTTCTTATCTTCTTTCTCAGACTGCAGCCTCAGAGTAAGGGCATCACTTATCTCAGGCGTAAGTTTCTTGATATCAGTCTCCTTAGCGGCCTTCCACTCCACTACAAAGAAGCTCTCGCCGGAGAGAATAACCTGACCAAAAAGAGGTTTCTCTGCATTAAGGTCAAATAACTCGGGGTACTGCGCGGCAGGCAGACCAAGACCGGCGACAAGACCAGCGGAGAGGGAGAAAAACCCCGTATCCCCAACCTTAAGGCCATCTTTAGCAGCTACGTCCTTGAGTTTTTTTCCGTCCTTTGCGCCCTTCAATACCTCATTGGCCCTGCGTTTGGCGGCGCTTACGGATTTATTTTCTCTAAGAGCCTCAACGACCTTATCCTTTACCTCGTCAAACTCCGGTATCCTCGCATCTACTCTATTAAGAACCTTAACAAGGTAGAGACCGTTAAAGGTCTTTACCACCTCAGTCACGTCACCGCTGTTCATAAGAAAGAGCGAGTCCTTTATGGGAGGAATTTCTGAAAGGCGGCTATCAAAGTGCTTTGCGTCAAAGAGCTTTGTCTCACTAAAGGTAAGCCCCTTTACGGCCTTAACGGCACTTCTCAACCCTGCCGCATCATCTGTCTTCTT
Organism: uncultured Thermodesulfobacteriota bacterium; assembly: GCA_964510775.1. GTDB lineage: Bacteria > Desulfobacterota > GWC2-55-46 > GWC2-55-46 > JADFVP01 > JAJRZX01. Next base: position 24,979 of record CAZEBZ010000009.1, on the reverse strand, counting down.
AAAAGTCTCCTCAAGGCCCTTTAGGGCCTCAAGTGCGCTCGTACGGGACTTCTTTGCAATAAGTTTTTTTACTATTGAGGCACGTGCCTTGCCAAGGGGTTTAACAACCGCGGCCTTTCTGCCATCAAGCCTTATGATGTGCGAGCCAAATGGAGTATCGACTATCTTGCTCACCTCGCCTTTTTTAAGAGCAAAGGCCACGTCCTCAAACTCCGTCATCATCACACCACGCGGGAACCAGCCAAGGTCGCCGCCCTTTTTAGCAGAGCCCGGATCCCCGGAGTAAGCCTTGGCAAGGCCGGCAAAATCCTCGCCGCCCTTTATACGCTTGAGTATGCCCTCGGCCTTCTCTCTTGCGGCCTTTCGCGCGGCGTCTTTATCCGTACCCTTCTTTATATCAGGGCGGATAAGGATATGAGAGGCGTGTATCTCTTCAGGCACAGTATAGCTGTCTTTGTGCTTCTCATAATACTCACTTATCTCTTTATCTTTTATGGCCGCTGCCTTCTTAAAGGCCTCGAACTCACCATAAGCATAAACGACCTTAATCTTGGCGGGGAGGACAAAGTTTGTTGAGTGTTCCATTAGGTACTGCCTTGCCTCCTTATCCTCAACCTTAACAGAAGCCCGCATATCCGAGGCCTTTACTGCGACATAGGAGAGATTTATCTCTCTGCCGTCTCTTAAAAAAGCATCCCTCACATCAGCGTCACTTACAGAGACGCCCTTTACTACGTTCTTTCTAATCTTGTCTACAAGGAGGTCTCTTCGTACATCTTCCTCAAAGTCCGCGGGTTTAAGACGCTCTGCCCTAAGAGCGTTGAAGTAGGTATCATTATCAAAGACGCCGCCTTTCTGAAAAGACTCCATAGAGGCGATCGTATCCTGCACGTCCTGCTCTGATACCTTAATACCGCTGCTCTCTGCCGCCATAACGGCAAGAGACCTGTCAATAAGAATATTTACGGCGTTCTCTTTTAGCTTTAGTCCCTTCTCAACCTGAGGCGTATAATTCCCCTTTAACACCTTACGGTAGTAGTTCTGAAGTCTGTTATGGAGGGCAAGGTAGGCCTTCATCTCTATGGGTTCGCCGTTCACAGTAGCCACGGCATTGGCCGAGCGCCCCCTGCCGCCGGGGCCAACGCCCCAAAAAATAAACACAAGGATAATCGCACCGAATATAAGCAATACATATGTAGATTTTGTCTTTTGTCGTATACTCTCAAGCATAACGCTCTTTTTCCTCCCTTTACAACGGCCTTTGTAATAAGTGTCACAGATTCAAATGTTGATATAGTGTTAAATATTAAGGAATATTCTCTTTCAGTGCAACCTTTTTGTTAAAATTTTCTCCTTGCCAAGACCATCATCACTCTGATAGGATTATAAAAATTTAACTCTGGAGACAGAATGCTCAATAAATTCCTCAATGTTTTTTCAAATGACCTTGCTATTGACCTCGGTACGGCGAGCACCCTTATATACGTAAAAGGTAAAGGAATAGTCACTAACGAGCCTTCCGTCGTGGCCGTTAAGCGTGACGGCGGCAGCCAGCGCGTCCTTGCCGTAGGCAAGGAAGCTAAGGCCATGCTCGGCAAGACTCCCGGCAACATCTCTGCCATTAGGCCCTTAAAAGACGGCGTAATAGCGGACTTTGAGATAACCGAAGAGATGCTGAAATACTTTATCACCAAGGTACACAATAGAAAATTCTTTGTGCGCCCAAGGATAATCGTAGGCGTACCCTCGGGGATTACGCAGGTGGAAAAAAGGGCCGTTAAAGAATCAGCCTACTCCGCCGGAGCCTCAGAGGTCTACCTTATTGAAGAACCCATGGCGGCGGCCATAGGAGCGGGGCTGCCTATAACAGAGCCCTCGGGCAACATGATAGTAGATATAGGCGGCGGCACATCTGAAATCGCCGTTATCTCGCTGGCCGGAATAGTTCGTTCAAAGTCCATTCGAGTTGGCGGAGATAAACTCGACCAGGTAATTTCCCAGTACATAAAAAGAAAATACAATCTTGCCATCGGTACAGGAATAGCAGAGGACATCAAGATGCGTTTTGGCCTGCCGCTGCCCGATGACGAGCCCACAACAATGGAAATAAAAGGCTCCAACCTTATCACGGGCATACCAACGACCCTTGCCATAGACGGTCAGGAAATCCGCGAGGCCATGAACGAACCTATCGGATCCCTCATAGACGCCGTGAAACACGTCCTTGAGACAACTCCGCCGGAACTTGCCGCAGACCTCGTTGATAAAGGTCTCGTACTTGCCGGAGGCGGAGCCCTTATAAAGAACCTTGATACTATTCTTCGTGAAGAGACCATGCTGCCCGTAACAATCGCCGAAGACCCGCTGACATGCGTCGTAAAAGGCGCCGGTAGGCTCCTTGACGAGATGACACTCTTAAAAGAAGTAACTCTACCCAATTAGGGCCAAATGGGGGGGGGAGGTATGGGGTGAGGCAGTAAGGGCAGAGATAATATGGGGCAGAGACAACGTGGGGTAATAAAAGTGTATAAGCTGTAAAGTCACGGCTGTAAGAACAAAAAAAGTATATAATTACGAGAGTAAAGAGATAGACGGGCATGATGAACGTAATAGTAATAAGCCTGTACTGAGAATAATTAAAGAAAACGCATTAAAAACATTCACTCACCCGTATTTTTCCACAACACATATTATCCAAAATACTACTCAAGTTGACTTTATCAAAACTTTCACCAAGAAAATCATTTTCAGCACTGTTAAATAAATAAGAGAGACGATGAACTCCTTTATAAGAAAGAATCATATCATCATCCTTGCAGGGCTTCTCGCCCTCCTATCCCTCCATCTCGCGTTAACGGACACAAGTTTTGGCCAAAGAGGTTATGTCCTCAAGAGACTCCTTGCCATCACCCTTACACCTGTACAGAACTCCGTCCTCTCCGTATACAAGACAGGCTCAGGCGCCGTAGACAGCTACATAGCCGTCGTAGGCACCAAGCAAGAGAACGAGCGGTACAAAAAGGCCCTTATCGCCATGAAAGAAGAGAACCATCGCCTGCAGGAAGAGCTGCAGCTCTCACACCGATTGAAGGGCCTGCTTCAGTATAAAGACAAGAGCGCCCTGCCAACAACCTCGGCGGGAATTATAGCCTACAACACGGCAAAATGGACAAGAACGGCGGTAATCAACAAGGGCTCAACGGACGGTCTCTCTCGAAACATGGCCGTACTAAGCCCCTCAGGCGTAGTGGGAAGGATTATAGAGGTCACACCCTCTACGGCCACAGTCCTCCTTAACACAGACCCAAGGTCAAACATAGAGGCCATGGTGGAACGCACAAGGGTAAAGGCCATTGCCGAGGGTAACGGCAAGGGGCAGCTCATACTAAAGTACGTGCGCGAGCTTGATGACGTACGGGCAGGCGACGACGTTATTACCTCAGGTTTTTCAGGCCTCTTTCCAAAGGGCCTTGTCATTGGTGAGGTAACAACAGTAAAAAAAGGCAGAGACAACTTCTTTAACTACATAGAGGTTACGCCTAACGTTGATTTCAAGAGCTTAGAAGATGTACTCGTAGTTATAAAAGGCAAAGGCAAGAAGAAATAAGGCATCTATAAGGCCTGCGGCATAATAAAACAGGGCAGATCTCATGCGCGATTACATAACTCTCTTTTTAGTCTCCATACTCTACCTCGTAGTAGAGAGTACAATTATCACATCAATCCCTCTGCCTGACGTGCTCCTGCTCGTAGTCTTCTATATCGCCGCTATGAGACCCTCTACCACAGGCGTTCTCGTATGTTTTGCCCTTGGCTACCTTGAAGACGTACTCATCGGCGGAGTCCTGGGCTCCACATCTTTCTCATTTATGGCCGTATTTATCACAGTCTATTTTCTCTCAAAAAAAGTCCATTTCAACGCACCTCCCGTGCGGGCGCTTACAGGTTTCGGCCTATCCGCCATGAAGGTCTTTCTTATCTACGCCATTATGAGCTCCATTAACAGCGACCTCAGTCTCTCCTTCGTTGTCCTGGTGCAGATAATCCTCACCGCTGTCTTTGCTCCTTTTGCGATGAACCTCTTTGAACGCCTTGAGTCACTTATGTCGGCACACGCCTTCGAGAGATAAGGCCGGCTTATGGGCGAGAGATTCTTTCACGATAAGGAACCCCTTGAGTTCAAAAAAAGGGTTTACCTGGCGACGATACTGGCGGGGATTCTCTTCTTTGTAATAATAGTGCGCCTCTGGCAGCTCCAGATAATGAACGGCTCCTACTATGGCCTGCAGTCGAGACACAACAAGACAAGGACAGTTAAGTCTCAAGCCCCGCGAGGTATTATCTATGACCGCAGCGGTATCAAACTTGTCATTAACCGCCCTGGTTTCGACTTATACATCATACCTGAGGACGTAACAGACTGGCCCGGCACAAAGAAGAAACTCAACAAACTAACTGGCCTTACTGAGAAGACTATAAACGCGAAGCTTAAGAGGGCAAGCGGCCGACCGGCCTTTCGGGCCGTAAAACTCAAAGAAGACCTCTCATGGGAGGAGACTGTAAAGATCGAGAGTTTCAACTTCGAGATGAACGGAGTAATGCTCGACGTTACGCCAAAGAGAGAGTATATTTACGGACGCTCTCTCTCACACCTTATAGGTTATCTCGGAGAGCTAAACGTTGAGGAGTTAAAGAAGCTGAAATCCAGCGGTTACGACGCCGGAGACTATCTTGGAAAATACGGTCTTGAAAAAAGCATTGAGGGAAGTCTTCGCGGCCAAGACGGATTTAAAGACCTTGAAGTAGACGCCCTTGGCAGAAAGATAAACGTCCTCGGCTGGACACCGCCATTTCCAGGTCAAGACGTTACCCTTACAATAGATATAAAGACACAGCTCGCCGCGTGGCAGGCCATGGGAGACAATGCCGGCGCTATAGTAGCCCTTGAGGCAAAGACAGGCCGAGTACTTGCCATGGTAAGCTCGCCGTCATTCGAGCCCAACAAACTCTCCGCCGGTATTACACACAAGGATTGGAAGAGACTTGTAAGAGACCCCCTGCATCCTCTAACTAACAGGGTAATTCAGGGCCAGTACCCGCCGGCCTCTACATTCAAACCCCTTGTTGCCGCCGCAGGGCTCTCCACAAAGGCCATTAAACCCGGCACAATTATAGACTCCGGCCCTGTATTCAAGTTCGCCGGACGTGATTACCGCGACTGGAAAGCAGAGGGACATGGAAAAATAAACTATAAAAGAGCTATAATGGAGTCCTCTGATACCTTCTTCTATCAGCTCGGCCTTACCCTTGGCATTGATGTGCTCTCAGAGTACTCAAAGTCCTTTGGCCTCGGATCTTCTACCGGGATAAGCATTGGAGGTGAGAAAAAAGGACTCGTTCCAAGCTCGGAGTGGAAAAAGAGAGTTAAGAAGGAACGCTGGTACCAGGGCGAGACCATCTCCGTAGCCGTAGGTCAGGGTTTTATGCTCGCAACCCCCCTTCAGCTTGCGAGCAGCTACGCTGCCATAGCAAACGGCGGGACTCTCTATAGACCAAAGATAGTGGAAAAAATCGCCACTTCTGACGGTAAGGTTCTGCAGAAGTTTACTCCTGAGATAAGAGGCCGAGTAGACGTCTCCCCAAAGATACTTAAGATGATACGAAAGGCCCTCAGGGGCGTTGTGACAGACAAAAAAGGAACGGCACGTGTTCTTCGTAATAAACGCCTGAAGATAGCGGGAAAGACTGGTACGGCTCAGGTGGCACGTCTGACAGTGAGAGAGCGTGATATAGAGAAGATACGATATAAACTCCGTGACCATGCCTGGTTTGTAGGTTTTGCCCCTTATGACAACCCCGAAATTGTAGTCGCCGTACTCGTTGAGCACGGAGGATTTGGCGCCAGCGCCGCCGCACCAATAGCAAAGAAAGTCTTTAAGGCATACCTCACAAAGAGGTCGGAGCGAACAAAGGCTACGCAGCAGCATTTTTCAGATAAATCAAGGAAAGTCATCACAGGTGACAGACCATGAAATTTACGGGAATCGATAAAAAACTCTTGTCTCACGTAGACCTTACTACGCTGGCTCTTACAATAACCCTCGCCCTCATAGGTCTTGCGTCAATTTACAGCGCCACATACTCCAATAGCCCGGCCATCTATACAAGGGCCCAGTACTGGTTTATTATAGGGCTTATCCTGCTTACAACGGCCGTAATCATTAACTATCATCTCCTTGAGAGCTACGCCTACTTTATATACGGCGGTGCTATTGTCCTGCTGCTCCTCGTATTTGTCATTGGTAAATCAAGCGGCGGAGCAACGAGGTGGCTCGACCTCGGTTTTCTCTCACTTCAGCCCTCGGAGACGGCCAAGATAGGACTCATCATCATGCTTGCCAAGTATTTTAGCCAGAAAAACCTCGCCGGAAGGGGCCTTGACCTAAAAGACCTCATCGTACCGGGGCTTATCTTTATGACGCCATTTTTTCTTATTCTAAAGCAGCCCGATCTCGGCACTTCTATTATTCTTCTCTCCATTTTCTGCTCCATGACCCTTGTCGTAGGCATCAGACCTCGAACTATCGCCGCCGTAATAGCCGTACTCTCGGCCATAATGCCCTTTGCATGGTTGAGCCTAAAGGATTATCAGAAGGCACGCCTGACGAGCTTTATAAACCCCGGCCGCGACCCCTTTGGCTCGGGATATCACCTCCTGCAGAGCAAGATAGCCATTGGATCAGGCGGTTTTATCGGCAAAGGCTTTACCAAAGGCACACAGGGAAAACTAATGTTTCTTCCTGAACACCACACGGATTTTATCTTCTCCATCGTCGCCGAGGAATGGGGTTTCATCGGGGCCTCAATAATTATCTTAATTTTCGCATTCCTTATCCTAAAGGGACTTGGCACAGCCGCCTCAGCAAAAGACAGGTTCGGTTTTCTCCTTGCCTTTGGCATCTCAGCCATGCTCTTCTGGCACGTAGTAATTAACATTGCCATGGTCACGGGGCTGTTGCCCGTAGTGGGAGTACCGCTGCCATTTATCAGCTATGGCGGCTCTTTTCTCGCCGTAACCATGTCGGCGATGGGGCTTATAATAAATATACGGATGCGGCGGTTTATATTTTAATTTTTCAATTTTTCTGTGCCTTTCAGAGCGAATTAAAGGCAAAACTTGCAGGTATAGAGACCATAAGAGCATCATGATTGGGAAAAAACTAATAGTATTTCTTGCTACAGGCACGTATCTGGGCCTGATTCCCTTCGCGCCGGGCACTTTTGGCACGCTATGGGGTGTGCTAATCGCCTTTTTGGAGAGTAAGACCTCTACAACCTTTCACGGCGTTGTAATAATACTCGTCACTGTCATCTCTATATACGTCTCAGAGCGGGCTATGAGAATATTTGCAAAAAAAGACCCCTCTGAGGTAGTCTGCGACGAGGTGGCAGGCTATCTTGTTGCCTTCTTTCTCATACCTTTTACACCCTTTAACGCCATATTGGTCTTTATTCTCTTCCGTATTTTTGATATTGTAAAACCCTACCCCGTCTCATATATCGATAAAAAAGTCCCCGGCGGCACAGGCATAGTCCTTGACGATATAATGGCGGGCATATACGCAAATATCGCAGCAGAGATAATACTCTTTATATTAAGATGAGAAAATTAAGCGCAGCTGAAGAGGCAGGAGCAGGGCTACTAAGAGCAGGACTTACACTCGCAGTTGCCGAGTCCTGCACGGGCGGGCTGCTCTCAAGTCTGATAACAGATACGCCGGGCTGTTCTGCATACTACTACGGCGGCATTATCTCATACTCTAACGAGGTGAAGATAAATATCCTTAATGTCTCACAAAAGACCATTGACACATTCGGTGCGGTCTCAGTGGAGACGGCTATTGAGATGGCCGAGGGTGTGCGGGAAGCTCTATTTAGCACCACCTCACTCGCCATAACAGGCATAGCAGGGCCAGCGGGAGGCACAACTGATAAACCAGTAGGAACGGTCTTTATAGCCCTCGCCGTGAAAGATAAAAAAACCCTGGTTCAGAAGTTTAATTTTAAGGGCAGCAGAGATGAAGTTAGAAGGCAATCAGCGCTGACGGCCCTTGAAATGCTTAATAACGCAACTAAATAAACAGCCCTAAGAGGTTAATAATACGAATCTTTATTGCCATACAAATACCGGAGGAGTTAAAGACCCTTCTTCTCGCCATTAAGACACGGCTGCAACAGGACAGGGGCCGGGTATCATGGCAACGCCCCGACTCCATGCACCTTACGCTAAAGTTTCTCGGTGAGGTTAAAGAGGCGGAGCTGGAGTCCTTAAGAGAGGCCCTAAAGGAGGTATCTGAGAGAGCGGCCCCTTTCAGGCTTTGTTCAGGTGAGCTTGGCGCTTTTCCATCTAAAAAAAAACCTCGCTCCCTATGGCTGGGGCTGGATATCTCCAGAGAACTGAATAACCTGAAAACGGCGATTGAGGAGGCCCTATATATAAGGGGTTTTAGCAGAGACAAAAAAGGCTACTCCCCTCACCTCACGCTTTGCAGGATACGTTCAAGAGAGGACTCGCGGGCTTTTACCTCGATAATTGAGGCCTTAAGGATAGAAAAAAAGGTTGCTTTTGATGTTAACGCCTTCGTATTATATAAAAGCATTCTTGCTCCGCAGGGAGCAAAGCATACTATAATAAAAGAATTCCCTTTGCGGGGAGGCTTATGATCTTAAAACCGGGAGGAGAGAAGAATGGCTGAGAGTAAAGACGAGAACAGAAACAAGGCGATTAACCTTGCCATAGGCCAGATAGAGAAACAGTTTGGCAAGGGTTCCATAATGCGCCTTGGTAAAGACAACGCGCCAATGGACGCCGCTTCCATCTCCACAGGCTCACCCTCTCTCGATATCGCGCTGGGCATAGGAGGAATTCCAAAAGGGCGCGTAGTAGAGATATACGGCCCGGAATCATCAGGAAAGACAACACTCTCACTGCACATTACGGCAGAGGCGCAAAAAAAGGGCGGCACCGTAGCATTTGTAGACGCAGAACATGCCCTTGACCTCAACTACGCACGCCTTATCGGAGTTGATACCGACGAGCTGTTGCTCTCTCAGCCCGACACAGGCGAGCAGGCCCTGGAGATAACGGATATCCTCATAAGAAGCGGCGGCGTAGACCTTATTGTAGTAGACTCCGTAGCCGCCCTCGTGCCCCGTGCCGAGTTAGAGGGCGACATGGGAGATGCCCACATGGGGCTGCAGGCGAGACTCATGAGCCAGGCTCTTCGAAAACTAACCTCCACCATTAGTAAATCCAACACAAGCGTTATCTTCATCAACCAGATACGCCACAAGATAGGCGTATTCTTCGGCAGCCCCGAGACAACCACAGGCGGTAATGCCCTGAAATTCTACGCCTCCGTACGTATGGATATAAGGAGAATCGGCCAGATCAAACAGGGCGACGCCATAATAGGCAACAGAATAAAGGTAAAGGTCGTAAAGAACAAGATGGCCCCGCCCTTCAAGATAGCCGAGTTTGATATACTCTTTAATGAGGGGATCTCACGCGAAGGCGACCTGCTCGACCTTGCGATAAAGGCCGATATAGTCGACAAGAGCGGCTCGTGGTTCTCCTACAAGAGCGGAAGGCTCGGTCAGGGCAGAGAGGCCGTGAGAAGGTTTCTACGAGACAACCCCGAAACTACTAATGAAATTGAGGGAGCTGTCTTCGAGCACTACAATCTAAAGCCCAAAGAGGTATAATTCATGGCCGGACTTGATCTATCAAGCATACTCTCATTTGCCTTGAAACAGAGAGCCTCTGATGTGCATCTAAAGGCGGGAATGCCCCCTATACTGCGCCTTAACGGTGAGCTCGCTCCTATTAAGAACGTTGAGCGCCTGCAGCCCGTAGAGGTGGCTAATACCGCCCTTGCCATAATGAACGAGTCTCAAAAAGAGACTTTCAGGACATGCCATCAAGTAGACCTTGCCTACAGCGTGCCCGGACTTGGCCGATTCAGGGTAAATATCTTCAACCAGAGAGGCGCCGCCGGCATAGTTTTTAGGGTAATACCCATGAAGATACTCTCCTTCGAGGAGCTTCATCTTCCCCCTGTATTTAATACCATAGCCGAGGAGATACGCGGCCTTATACTCGTCACAGGTGTTACGGGAAGCGGCAAGTCCACTACCCTTGCATCGATTATTGATTATATAAACAACAAGCGCTCGGCCCACGTCATCTGCATTGAAGACCCCATAGAGTTTCTTCACAAAGACAAGTTCTGCCTTATAAACCAGCGTGAGGTCGGCTTTGACACCATAGGTTTTGCCGAGGCCCTTCGCGGAGCTCTTCGACAAGACCCCGATATAATCATGGTCGGTGAGATGAGAGACAAAGAGACTATTGAGACAGCGTTGACGGCCGCCGAGACAGGCCACCTCGTACTCTCTACCCTTCACACCATTGACGCCGTAGAGACTGTTAACAGAATAGTCACCACCTTTCCGCCTTACCAGCAAAAGCAGATCCGCATTCAGCTCGCAAGCGTCGTAAGGGCCATTGTCTCACAGCGCCTCATAGCGACAAACGACGGCACAGAGAGGGTTCCGGCCATGGAGATACTTAGAACCACAGCACGTGTGCGCGAGTGTATTGAGGATAAAGAAAAGACAAAGGAAATATTTGACGCCATCTCCCGCGGTCACTCCACCTACGGGATGCAGACCTTTGATCAATCCATTCTCTCACTTATGAGAAAGGGCTTCATATCCTACGAGGAGGCCTTGAGGCAGTCCTCCAACCCCGCTGACTTTGAGCTGAAAGTCAAAGGCATCACCTCCACGGGAGACGTGGAGTGGGAAGACTTTGAGGGTAGAGAAGATGAAGAAAAATCCGATGATGACATTGACGGCATAGAGAGGTTCTAAGCACCCTGAGAGATGAAAAAATCCGATAAGGAAAACCCCCTTGCCGCTGCGCTGCGCCTCCTCTATTACAGAGAGAGAAGCGTCGCGGCCATGAAGGATAAACTTGGCGATAAAGGCTTCTCAGATGATGAAATCACCTCCGTTGTTGAGATACTTATAGGTGATGGACTGCTTAATGACAGGCGTTTTGCAGCAGAACTATCGGCCTCGAGAATCAGGAACAAGAACTGGGGCCCTCGAAAAATCGCCCTTGATCTACGGCGTAAGGGAATTTCAGCTGAGATTACAGAGAGCGTTCTCACCGAGATAACTGAAGAGACTTTTACCATCACTGCAACGAGAGCGCTTAAGAAGTGGGTAGAGCAGAAGGGTCTCGATAAGGGCCTTGATGAGAGAAATTTTGCCCGCGCCTACAGACACCTTGAGTCGCGAGGCTTTGCCCGTGGACTCATATTAAAGCTTATCTACCCTCTAAGAGAAGAGAATATTATTGAATAACCCTATTAAGGGATAAAGAAGGACTCCATCTATGACAAGTCTGGAAATAAGAAAATCTTTTACAGAGTATTTTAAGGGAAAAGGTCACAGCGAGGTTGCCTCATCAGCCCTTATTCCCGCCCAAGACCCAACACTCCTCTTTACAAATGCCGGCATGGTTCAGTTCAAAGGTGTTTTTCTCGGCGAGGAGACAAGAGATTACAAAAGAGCAGTATCAACACAGAAGTGTATGCGCGCCGGAGGTAAGCACAACGACCTTGAGAACGTGGGAAGAACGGCGAGGCACCACACTTTTTTTGAGATGCTCGGAAACTTCTCCTTTGGAGACTACTTTAAAGACGAGGCCACGGAGTTCGCCTGGGACTTTCTTACCAACGTTATGGCACTGCCCGAGGACAGACTCTGGGTTACCATATATAAAGACGATGATGATGCAGGTGAGATATGGATAAAAAACCGAGGTATCAGAGCCGATAGATTAGTGCGCCTCGGAGCCGCTGATAATTTTTGGTCAATGGGCAGCACGGGCCCCTGCGGCCCATGCTCGGAGATACTCATAGACCAGGGCGAGGCCCTTGGCTGCGGCAGCCCTGATTGCCGCGTTGGCTGCGATTGCGACCGCTACCTTGAGATATGGAACCTCGTTTTCATGGAGTCGAACAGGCAGAGCGACGGCACGCTCACCCCCCTTGCCAAACCCTCCATTGATACGGGCATGGGTCTTGAGAGGCTCTCTGCCGTTATGCAGTCTGTAACCTCTAACTATGATACAGACCTCTTTGTACCTATTCTAAATACCATAAGAGGGCTTGTCCCGAGCTCCAACTTATCTAACCCTGAGAGCGATACGTCCCTTAAGGCCATAGCCGACCACGCACGGGCCATTACCTTTCTAATGGCCGAGGGAATTACACCTGGTAATACGGGGCGAGACTATGTGCTTCGCCGTATCATCAGGCGTGCGCTCCGTCACGGACGCTTTCTCGGCCTTACGGAGCCCTTTCTCGGCCCTGTCATCTCAAGTGTCATCAAGACAATGGCCCCTGTATACCCCGACTTAAAGGCCTCGGAGGCGCTTATTCACCGCGCCTCAAGGGCGGAAGAAGAGAATTTTCTCCAGACCCTCGAACGGGGCCTTGAGATACTCGAGACTGAGGTAAGTGAGCTAAGAAAGAAAAAAACCACTATAATCCCCGGCCCCTTTGCCTTTAAACTTTACGATACCTACGGTTTTCCCGTTGACCTTACGGCGGATATAATAAAAAAAGACGGCCTTACTGTTGACGAAGAGGGTTTTGAGGCCGCTATGGAGGAGCAGAAAAAAAAGGCCCGTCTCGCATGGAAGGGCGGCGACGGTGCAGATGAGACAGAGTTGTACCGCGCCCTTGGAGCGGCTGGAATTAAGACGGCCTTTACAGGTTATCTCTCTGACTCCAGTACATCAAAGGTACTTGCCATAATTAAAGACAGGTCAACCGTAGAGACCGCCGCTGCCGGTGATGACGTTGTTATTATCACAGAAGAGACGCCATTTTACGGAGAATCAGGCGGTCAAGTAGGAGACAAGGGAGCTATAGAGGCCGAGGGTCTGAAAATAACAGTTAAAAATACGACAAAACCCCTGCCTGATATTATTGTACACCACTGCTCTCTAACAAAAGGCGAGGTAAAAATAGGCGACATAGTGAGACTTATGCCAGACGTAAAGCGGCGCGCCGCAATTAGACGCAACCATACGGCAACGCATATCGTACACGCCGCTCTCCGTGAGCTTATCGGCGAGCACGTCCGCCAGCGCGGCTCCCTCGTCACCCCTGATGGCTTTAGATTTGATTTCAGCCACTACAGCGCCCTCACCTATGATGAGATAAAGGCTATTGAGAAAAGAGCCAATGAGACAGTATTAGAGAACCTGCCCGTAAGCACAGACGTGCTGCCTTATGACGAGGCTATTAAACGCGGGGCGCTGGCTTTTTTTGATGATAAATACGGCGCCTCAGTACGCCTTGTAAGCGTAGGTGAGGTAAGCAAAGAGCTATGCGGCGGCACACATGCCGGCAGGAGCGGTGATATCGGCCTAATCAAACTCACGGCAGAGAGCTCAGTGGCCTCTGGGGTAAGGCGCATTGAGGCCACAACCGGCACAGGGGCCATAGAGGCAGTACTTAACGAAGAGGCCATATTGCGAGATGCCGCTAAGGCTCTAAAAGTCTCTAAGGCGCAGATAGGTGAAAAAATCCGTAACATGCTCACTCGTCAGCGTACTATGGAAAAAGAGATTGAGGCCCTAAAAAAGAGAGCCGCCTCCGGAAAGACTACAGAGGTTATGGATAAGGTGCGCGAGATAAATGGTATAAAGGTACTCGCAACGAAATCCGAGGAGACAGAGGCTAAAATTCTCCGAGATATGGCAGACAACCTCAGGAGTAAACTTGGTTCTGGAATCGTCATAATAGGAGCAGCCTCTGGAGATAAAGCCCTGCTCCTTACTGCCGTCACAAGAGACCTCACGGATAGATACAGCGCAGGCAATATAATAAAGAGCCTCGCTCCTATCATAGGCGGAAGAGGCGGCGGCAGAGCCGATATGGCACAGGCCGGAGGAACTTTACCACAGAAGATAGACGAGGCCATAGAAGAGGCCTTTAAGATTATTAAAGACCTCAGGCTTGAATAAAAAAGCTAATGGGAATTAGGTCAGCCGCCTATTATCTTACCGGCGGCCCTTGTATATGAACTTGCGGGAAAGTCTGTCCGTAGTGTAGAGTAAACCTCACGGGCGCGGTCGTCCTCGCCGAGCTTGGAGTAGGACTTTACTATATAAAAGAGTATCTCATCAATAAACTTGGCCTCAGGGTAATCTTTTAATACCACCTTGAACCTTGCCAGCGCGCCTTTGTATTTCTTCTTCTTCAGATAAAACCTGCCTACATATAACTCCCTCTTCGCAAGACGCTTTCTAAGGAAGGCTACAAGCTCCTCGGCCTTATCATTATAGGAAGACTGTGGAAAATATCTCAAGAGATCCTCAAAGGCTATAATAGCCTTTCTCGTAGTGGTCTGATCTCTGTCAACAACAAGAACTGTGCGAAAAAAACACATGCCTTTTTGAAATAAGGCATAAGAGGCCTTTGGGTGCGATGGGTGGAGTGCAACAAATTCAGTGTAATATACCCTCGCCTCGTCATATTTTTCATCGGCATAAAAGACATCAGCAAGAACTATCTCGCCATCAAGTGAGTATGGGCTAAGGGGATAACGCTCAAGAAGCAGCTCCAGGGTATCCTCAGCTTCCTCATAATGTACGGCATGATACTGCTTCACACCGGCCTTGTACATTTCCTCGGCGTTTCTGTAACTCTTTTTCTCCGAGTCCAGCGCTTTTAGTGAGACGCATCCCGAGATAAGAGCAAAAACTACAAAGCAAAGAGTTATAAAATACCACGAGCTCCTGCTGTGTCTCGGCCCCGAGACCGCGGGAGACGGTGATGAAAATATTTGTCCATTTTTTCTCATAAGATTTTTCACCTAAAAAAATTATTCTAATTGCGCTCTATTTTATAGCGCGATCACAGTACAGAGCGCAAAGACGAAATTTTCCGAGCCTAAGAAGCAATCACAATATATATACACAAAAAACAGATTGACTCAAGGATTAAACCAGAGGCTTCAATTGAGAGGAACCCCTCATACGGGTAGAGAGGGACTCTAATATGCCGCAGACATCAAGTACAAGTACGGCGTCGTTGTTATCGGCCTCCGTAAGGCCCATAACGCCGCTTATCTTATGACCAAGGGGCAGTGGCCGTATAAGAATATTAATCTCATCCATTACACTGTCAACTAAGAGGCAAAGCCTCTCCCTGCCCGTTGATGTAACAATGGCGTATCGAAGCGCCGCTGAAGTTCTCTCTTCATGGTGGAATAAACTCGACGGCCTTATGGCGCGCATCCTTACGTTATCAATGGAGATAAAACCATCGTTTAAAGAGGCCTTATCTGTAAGACTTACAATCTCTATAATGCGGTTGCCCGGCACGGCAAGAGTATTGCCGCCCTCTTCACAGACAAGGGCGCCTATCATTGACTGCGTCACAGGTATGGTCAGTATAAATCTTGAGCCCTTGCCGTGAACAGTCTCTATCTCCACAAGACCGTTTAAGAGGGCTACATTCTCCCTCACTACATCAAGGCCCACGCCGCGCCCGGAAGTAACGCTTATCTTATCAGTAGTTGTAAAACCAGGCAGGAATATAAGGTTCAGTTTCTCACTTCTCACCAGGGAGCGGGCCTTGTCCTTATCTATAAGCCCCTTGCTAATCGCCCTCTCGCAGAGAACCTCAGGATCTATACCTATGCCGTCGTCCTTTACCTCAATGGCCACATGACCACCCTCGTGATAGGCGCTTAGGGTAACGGAGCCTGCGCTGGTCTTACCGCTCATCTTTCTTGCCTCAGGAGACTCGATGGCATGGTCTATGACGTTTCTTATTATATGCATAAGCGGGTCGGCGAGTTCCTCGACAATAGTTCTATCAAGCTCTGTCTCGCCGCCATAAGTGACTACTTCAATATCCTTACGGCACTCATAGGCAAGCCTCTTAATATAAGGCTCGAAACGCTTGAAAAGCCGTCCCAGGGGAACCATCTTTACGGCAAGCACGTTCTCTTTAAGGGAGATAAAGGCGTTTTCAAAAGATGAGTCAATTTTTTTTATCTCCCCTGAGCAGTCCACAGGGCTGACCATGCCGCTACCAATCTCGTATAAACGCCTGAGGTCTTCTCTTAACCTCCGCATCTCGTCTACGGAATTCATCAGCCTCTCAATCTTCTTTACATCAACTCTTATGGTTCGGGCGTCTCTGTGCATGCTCGCGGCTGAAGTACCGCTGCGCTTAACAACTGAAGCCCCGAGGCTGCCGGCTGCTATATTCTTACCATCCCCGCACCCAACTGCAAGCTCTCGGCAGGTAATACCCTTAAAATCGCAGAGACAGCGCCGCACCTCTTGCTCAGCCTGAGAAGTGGCTATAAGCATCTCAAAAGAAAGAAGACTGCTCTCTTTTTTTGCCGAGGGCAGTGTGGCTATAATATCACCAAACTTGCCTGCCGCCGCGGTAAAGGCGCTGTGACCACTCTCAAATGTACTGGCCTTAAAACCCACACTTACAACAAAGAGCCTCTTTCCGGCCTTAATATTCTCACCTAACCTGAAGGCCTCATGTTCTGTAAGTGCAGAACATATCTCGTCTTTAAGAGACCAGTCTGCAGTATCGGACTCTACCTCACGACCTTTTCCAAGGGCAACAATTACAGCAGCTGCCTCACTACGAAAGGCCTCACCTGAGCGCGCGCAGACAATCCTCGCGAGAAGACCCTGCGCCCTGATTATAGACTCAAGGCAGTCCTCACATAGAACAAGGCGGCCAAGGCGCAGCAAATCGAGTTTGTCCTCAAGGGCATGGCTGACCTCGGTTATTTCATTAAATTCAAAGATACTCGCAAGCCCTTTGAGGGTATGAGCAGACCGGAATATCTTGTTAAGCAGTGCAGGCTCTATTGTACCTGCCCTCACCCCTATGGCAAGCCCCATAATGTCCCTGTCCATGGCGCTTAAGATATCCTCTGCCTCGGCGAGGAACTCCATTCTCTGCCTCTTCAAAACCTTACCCCATGTACTCTCAGTAAATTACACATACACTTATATTTTACCACAAACTTGGGAAAGCTGCAGATTAGGCCTATAAGAAGATCTCTCCAAGGGCGGTAAATTCATCTATAATCATATCGCAGCCCGCCTCTCTCAGTTCACTTAAGGGCCTGAAACCATATGATACTCCAACTGTAAAGACACCTGCCGCGGCGCCCGTCTCGCAGTCAATAGGGCTATCGCCAACAAAGGCGGCAGCCCGCCGTTCTACTGCGGCCTCGTCCATTATTTGTTCAAGAGGCGCAGGATGGGGCTTTCTCACATCAAGGCTGTCTCCACCTGTAATATTAATAAAAAGAGGCTCCAGATCAAGGCTTTTAATTATCCTTCGGCTAAGATTCTCAGGTTTATTGGTAAGAATAGCCAATTTTACGCCTTTTTCATGAAATTTCACAAGAGTCTCCAGAACCCCCGGGTATAGACAGGTCTCATCAAGAAGAGCCTCGCCGTAATAAGCGAGAAATCTGCCACGGGCATCTGCGAGAACAGCAGCGCTCTCATCAGGCATGAGGGTCTTAAGGAGCATATTAACACCCCAGCCGATCTTTTCAACAATGGCTCGCTTACTCATCGCATCATGGCCAAAAGAGACTAAAGTCCTGTTGGCGGCATTTGCGATATCACCTGAAGAATCTATAAGAGTCCCGTCAAGATCGAATACGAGTAAATCCTTCTCCAAGAAAAGACGCCTCCTTTTTTTTTGATTATTAAAGACACCTTAGCACATCTCTTTCTCTCTTGCTACAGTACTTCAAAGATAATAAAAAGGAGGCGCCTTCAATGCCTGACCTTTACAACTACGAGTCCATTTGATACTATCATAAGTACTCTATTTCATAAGAGTACGGCCATTAAGAGAGCTTATAAGACCTTGCCAATGAGACTCTCGCGGGACAAGAACATATAAAGGGTAAAGAGACGGATTATACTTCCCCATAGAGTTATGTATGATTAGAAAAGCAGCTGTCGCGGGCAGTTTTTATCCCGCCGATGCGGCAGAACTTGAGAAAATGGTAGAGGAGTTCTCTGCTCCGCAGGTTAAGCAGAGGGTAAAGGCTCTCATCTGCCCTCACGCGGGATACATTTACTCAGGCCCTGTAGCAGGCGCCGTATATGCAGCAGCAGTGATACCTGATACAGTTATCCTCCTTGGGCCAAACCACACAGGTCTCGGAGCCGATACGGCCGTAATGACTGAGGGTGTCTGGCAAATACCCACTGGAGAGGTGAGCGTAGACAAAGTACTTGCAAAAAAAATTCTGCGCTCCTCAGAACTCTTTACGGAAGACAGCTCTGCACACACGATGGAGCACTGCCTTGAGGTGCAGCTTCCCTTTCTATATCACATGAATAAGGCCGTAAAGATAGTCCCCGTTACACTTATGGGCAGCGGTTATAACGAGGCCCTTCAGATGGGAGAGGCCCTCGCAGGGGTTATATCAGAGTACGACAAAGAGGTTCTCGTAGTAGTAAGCTCTGATATGAACCACTACGAGTCTGAGGCGGCTACAAGACTAAAAGATAACCAGGCAATAGAGCGTGTTCTCGCCCTTGACGCAAAGGGGCTCCTCGATATAACAAAGAAAAAAAACATAACCATGTGCGGCGTATTCCCCTCTGCCATTGCCATAATAGCGATGAAAGGCCTTGGAGCAAAAGACGCGGCGCTTATAAAATACGATACCTCCGGGGCCGTAAGCAAAGACATGGATCACGTAGTTGGGTACGCGGGTTTTACCATTAATTAAGAGCTTCTTAAGCAGTGTTGAGTTATTAATTGTCACCCAATATCTTTAAGAGTATTTCATATTGTTAACGCCCTCCCCCACTACAACCGGCAGAGAAGGGGCGCTAAAAAAAAACATAAAAATATAAGGACATACAAAAGTGAGAATACGCACCCGATTCGCGCCAAGCCCCACAGGCCACCTTCACATAGGAGGAGCAAGAACAGCGCTCTTTAACTGGCTTTACGCGCGGCAAAATAAGGGCGTCTTTGTACTTCGCGTAGAAGACTCTGATGTAGAGCGCAGCACAGAGCAATCCATTACCGCCATACTCGAGGGCATGAGCTGGCTCGGCCTTGACTGGGACGAGGGCCCCTTTTACCAGAGCGACCGCTTTAGCGAGTATAAAAAACATGCCCTTCGCCTCCTCGACAAAGGCCTTGCATACCGCTGCTACTGCACAGCCGAAGAACTTGAGCAGAGAAGAGCGCAGGCCAAAAGCGAGGGCCGACCGCCCATGTACGACGGCAGGTGCAAAGAGGCCGCCGAAAAATCCGATGCACCCTATGCGATAAGGTTTCGCGTTCCAGAGGGAAAGACGTCTTTTACAGACGGCATAAAGGGTGAGATTACCTTTGACAACTCAGCGATTGAGGATCTTATAATTCTTCGAAGCGACGGAACCCCTACGTACAACCTCTGCGTCGTAGTAGACGACGCTGAAATGGGCATAACAGAGGTAATCCGCGGTGACGACCACATTAACAACACACCGAAACAGATGCTTCTGTACAGCGCCCTTGAGTTCGAGACGCCTGCCTTCGCCCACCTACCCATGATACTCGGCGAGGACAGAACGCGGCTAAGCAAACGCCACGGCGCAACCTCTGTAATGGCCTACAGAGATGAGGGCATACTGCCTGAAGCCCTTGTGAACTACCTTGCGCGTCTGGGCTGGTCTCACGGCGACGATGAAATATTTACCCTTAAGGAGCTGCTGAAAAAATTCAGTCTAAAGAGCGTCGGTAAATCCTCAGGTGTATTCAACAGAGAAAAACTCCTCTGGCTGAACCAGCATTATATCCAGACAAATAAGGCCGAGGATCTCGCTGCCCCCTTCATATATCAACTCGGCAGACTTGGCACAGAGGCCGCAGTCGACAACAGGCTGATAAAAATTATAAAAACCCTTCAGCCAAGAAGCGTCACCATGAAGGATATGGCCAAGAGCGGTCTCTTTTACTTTCAAGACTCCGTGGAGTACGCTGAGAAGGCGGCGCGTAAGTTTCTTACAGCAGAAAAAACCGCTCATTTTCCGCAGCTCCTTGAGGGACTCTCAAGCCTTAGTGAATTCACAGAGGCTGATATTGAGGGCGTCTTCACCGCAGTTATGGAGAGCAGGGAGATGAAACTTGGAAAAATCGCCCAGCCCGTACGCGTGGCCCTCACGGGAGGTACAATATCACCTGGTATATTCGAGACCATTGAGGCACTGGGAGTTGAGATAACAATAAAGCGCCTGAGAGATGCCATGAACTTTATCGCTAATAAATCCGCCGCCGCAAATGGATAAAAAACCGCTGCCCTTACACACCTTGACAGCAGCCGGCAATAGCGGTTAAAATCATATAATTTCGGATATAAATATGTTTAAAAAAGTACTTATAGCAAACAGAGGCGAGATTGCCTCACGCGTAATACGCGCATGCAAAGAACTTGGTATCGCCACGGTAGCCATATACTCCGAGGACGATACTACGGCTCTGTACGTCAAAAAAGCCGATGAGGCCTACCTTGTGGGCCCCGGCCCCATTGAGGGCTACCTGAATATACACCGAATAGTTGACCTTGCCGTCAAGATAGGCGCAGACGCCCTGCACCCGGGTTATGGTTTTCTCTCTGAGAACCCAAAACTCCCGCTCTTATGCGAGAAAGAAGGCATCACCTTCATAGGGCCGCGAAGCGATACTATCAGTGAGCTTGGCGACAAGATACGCGCACGGGCCCTTATGATAAAGGCGGGCGTACCGGTAATCCCCGGAACTGAGAATGCCTTGAAAGACGCCGCAGAGGCAGTCTTAAGGGCCGATGAAATAGGTTACCCCGTTATGGTGAAGGCCTCAGGCGGAGGCGGAGGGCGAGGCCTTAGAGTTGCCCGCAGCTCAGCAGAGGTAAGCGAGGCATTTACAATATCTACCCAGGAGGCCCAGGCCGCCTTTGGCGTGAGCGAGGTCTTCCTTGAAAAATACCTCGAACAGCCGCACCATATAGAGTTTCAGATACTTGCCGATAACTTTGGCAACACTATTCACCTCGGCGAGAGAGACTGCTCCATTCAGAGACGGCACCAGAAGCTTGTGGAGATTTCCCCTTCCCTCATACTTGATGAGAAGCTGCGAAAGAAGATGGGAGAGGCGGCAATAAAGGCCTCAGAAGCCGCTGATTATACGAATGCCGGCACAGTAGAGTTTCTTGTTGATAAAGACAGAAACTTCTATTTTCTTGAGATGAATACAAGACTGCAAGTAGAGCATCCTATTACCGAGGAGACCACAGGCATAGACCTCGTAAAAAAACAGCTCCAGATAGCCGCAGGCCTGCCCCTTGCAATTAAGCAGGAAGATGTACAGGTCAGGGGATTCGCCATAGAGTGCCGCATCTGCTCCGAGGACCCGCAGAACAACTTTATGCCAAGTTTTGGCCGCGTCTCCTCATACTACTCACCGGGCGGCATTGGTGTGCGTATCGACGGCTCAATATACAAAGACTACATCATACCTAACTGCTACGATTCCCTTATAGTTAAGCTCATTGTAAGGGCCTCTACGTGGCAGGAGACCATTAAACGCATGGAACGGTGTCTTGACGAGTTTGTAATAAGAGGCGTAAAAACCACTATACCTTACCTTAAGAATATCATGAAAGACCCTGAATTCATTAAAGGTTCTTTTGATACAAGTTACATAGAGAGAAAACCCGAACTCATGGAGTACGGCGAGGGCGGAGAGCCCTCTGACATTGTAGCCGCAGTAGCCGCCGCCATAGCCGCGCACCACGGGTTATAGAGTTTATCCAAAATCCCTCACTTAAAAATACAGTAGAGGGAGAGGATAATTTTTAAATGATCCAGAAGCTGTAGGAGTGTCTTACCAGTAAAATATCTAATACATCAGCCGCTTGCTTTGTGATAAGATAAGCCTGCTAAAATCATAGAGAAATCAATACATATAGATGAGGGGAGCGCTTAAAAAATGCCTTCAGAGAGTGAAGAGAAAATACAAACAGAAGAGAGAACAACGAGCGTTGGTATTACAGAGACTGTGCTAAGAGACGCGCACCAGTCCCTTCTTGCCACAAGGATGAGGACGGCTGACATGCTCGAGATGGCCGCCCTCCTTGACAAGGTTGGGTACTGGAGCCTCGAGGTCTGGGGCGGCGCCACCTTTGACACCTGTCTGAGGTTTCTTAAAGAAGACCCCTGGGAGCGGCTGCGAGCCCTTAGGGAGGCCATACCAAACACAAGGCTGCAGATGCTTCTCCGTGGTCAGAACCTCGTAGGGTACAGGCACTACGCCGATGATGTAGTTAAAAAATTCATAACAAGGGCCAAGAAGAACGGTGTTGATGTCTTTAGAATATTCGATGCACTAAACGATACAAGAAACCTCGATACTGCCATACGTACGGCCAAAGAAGTCGGAGGTATAGTAGAGGCGGCGCTCTGCTACACCACAAGCCCCGTGCATACAAACGAGAGCTTTGCAGACCTTGCGGAGAAACTCGCCGCCATGGGCGCAGATACTATCTGCATAAAAGACATGGCAGGGCTACTCAGACCGGAGGCCGCCTTTGACCTTGTAAGTAAACTAAGAGAAAAGATAACACTGCCGATTCATATGCACTCACACGACTCCTGCGGCCTTGCCTCCATGAGCTACCTGAAGGGCATTGAGGCAGGTGCGGCAATAATAGACACGGCGCTATCGAGCCTTGCATCTGGCACCTCACAGCCGCCCACAGAGAGCCTTGTCTCGGCCCTTGCGGGCTCGCCCTATGATACGGGCCTTGATCTCTCGCTTATCTCAGAAATTTCCGAGAGGTTTAGAGAGATTAGAAAAAAATACGCACGCTACGAGTCTGAGCATACGGCAATAAACACAAAAATCCTTATCTCACAGATACCGGGGGGCATGATGAGCAACCTCGCCCACCAGTTAAAAGAACAGAGCGCCATAGACAGAATGGACGATGTGCTTCTTGAGATACCGCGTGTAAGAAAAGAGATGGGCTACCCTCCCCTTGTTACGCCCTCGAGTCAGGTAGTTGGCACACAGGCAACTCTCAACGTCTTAACTGGTGAGCGGTACAAGGTAATAACAAGCGAGACACGCAACTACTTTAGAAATCTCTACGGTACGCCTCCCGGCCCAGTGGACGAAGAGGCGAGAAAGCTCGCCATAGGCGATGAGAAACCAATAGACCGCCGCCCCGCAGACCTGCTCGAGCCTGAGCTTGACAGGCTCATGAGAGAGATAGACGGCAAGGCCCACTGCATAGAGGACGTGCTAAGCTACGCGCTCTTTCCCATTGTCTCACTTGAGTTCTTTGAGCAAAGAGAGAGCGGCACACTTGAGCCCGAGCCCCTTGAGACGCCCGATGAGGCCCCAGGCGAGGCGCCGCCTGCGCCACATTTTGCACCTACGGAGTTCATAGCTACTGTCCACGGCGAGTCCTACAAGGTAAAGATATCAGGCGCGGGACATAAGGTAGCGGGCAAGAGGCCCTTCTTTGTAATGATAGACAACCGCCTTGAAGAGGTAATGATTGAGACTCTCTCAGAGGTTATACCTACTATGGCAGGCGAGGTAGAGACACCCTCCATGTCGGAGTCATACCGACCGCGAGCCAGCAAAGAGGGCGACGTAACTACGCCCATTCCCGGAAAAATCACCTCCATTACCATAGCCGAGGGCGATACCGTGGAAGAAGGCGAGGTTGTCCTTACAGTAGAGGCTATGAAGATGGAGAATAAGATCCATACGCCTGTAGCTGGTGTTGTGAAGAAAATCCTCGTTAAGATAGGAGACAGTGTCAACCCTGACGAGACACTTATTGAGATAGAGAAGCAAGAATAAAGAGATGCCTGTTATCTTAGCCGCCCTTGAGGTCGCCTTTCCCGTCTTCGCGATAATAGCCATTGGCTACGTCTTCGCGCGTTTCAGAAAAATTGAACTCGGCTCCGTCGTAGACCTCCTGCTCTACATCACCATACCGGCCCTCGTTGTCTCGTCACTCTCAAAAAAGCCCCTTCACGGAGAGCTTCTCCTTACTGTAGCCCTATCGGCAACTGCCGTAGTACTTGTTGTCGGGGGAATCGCATTTATATACCTATACGTTACAGGCAAGAGAGAGTTTCGGGGATTTTATCTGCCCACCATGTTCATGAATACAGGCAACATGGGACTGCCCCTTGCGCTGCTCGCCTTTGGCCAGAGCGGCCTCACCGTAGCCATATTATATTATGTAACAGTAAGCATTCTTGTCTATACGATTGGAATATATATCGGCAGAGGCAGAGGCGGTTTTAGCGAGATACTGCGCCTGCCCCTTATATACGCCACTGTAGCAGGCATTGCTCTTAACGCAGGGCATGTGCCAATACCAGTACCCATACTCACTATTCTTGATATGCTCGGCGCGGCGACGATCCCTCTCATGCAGCTAAGCCTTGGCTACAGACTGTACTCCGTATCTCTCTCAAGACCAATGCCTGCCCTTACAAGCTCTCTTCTACGCCTTGGCGGAGGATTTTTAATAGCCCTCACCATAACGCGCGTCTTCAATATAAACGGGGTTACGGGAAAGGTTATCATCTTATCTTCAAGCATGCCCTCGGCGGTCATAAACTTTATAATAAGCCAGCGTTATAACATCAACACCGAGTTTGTCTCATCAGCCGTTGCGCTAAGCACAATCTTAAGCGCCATTACAATACCTATCATCTTGCTCTGGCTCATGTAAGCGGCGGAGATTTTCCCTCGTTGGTTTTCTTTACAAATATTTTCTTAGCGACACACTTTCACAACACCGCCTTACGCCCTAAAAGAAA
>CAZEBZ010000008.1:0-42472 GCA_964510775.1 uncultured Thermodesulfobacteriota bacterium | reverse complement strand
AGCCCCCTGTCCAGTCTTTTATAGTACCGCTTAGTACGAGGCGGGCGTAGAGGTTGCCGAATTTGCTTAGCACGTGCCTTGCAAGGGGCCAGCCCTCGATACGGCCGCCTCGTACGTATCTTGAGCCTATTACAAGGTCGGCACCTCGGGTCTGCATTACCTCAAGTAGACGTGAAATGTCCGCCGGGTCATGGGAGAAATCGCAGTCCATCTGCTGGATAAAGTCATAACCCCTCTGCAGCCCCTCGTGAAAACCATCGATATAGGCCGAGGCAAGGCCGAGTTTGCCGCTGCGGTGCAGAACCCTTACCGCGCCGTTCTCCGAGGCGAGTCTATCGGCGATGCCGCCAGTACCGTCCGTTGAGTTGTCGTCTACAACAAGGACATGGGCGCCATCTGTCTTAAGCACAGCGCGCACCATGGCCTCGATATTCT
Source organism: uncultured Thermodesulfobacteriota bacterium (assembly GCA_964510775.1). Taxonomy (GTDB): domain Bacteria; phylum Desulfobacterota; class GWC2-55-46; order GWC2-55-46; family JADFVP01; genus JAJRZX01. The sequence goes on along the minus strand of CAZEBZ010000008.1, from coordinate 42,037 downwards.
CAGCCTCGTTATATGTAGGTAGTATTACAAGCAGTCTCATATTTAGAGGTATCCCAGGGCCTTTAATTGTTTCTTCGTATCCTCATCTGCGGCGATTTGTTCTGCTTTTGCTCCGTTGCTTCTTTTCGCGAGCCATTTTGCAAGTAAACTTTCGAGACGTGCGGCTGCTTCCACGTTATCATCTATAACATTATTCAACTCACCTCTGTCTCGCTTAATATCATATAATTCCGCATCACCCTTTTTTTTCTTAAAATTAGCCTGATAGGTAATGTCCTCAAGGGTCTTTATATACTTCCACTTCTTGGTACGAAGCGCCACCTGCGCGCCGTGACCGCCCTCATCTATGACATACTCATGAACCTCTGCGGTCTCGCCTTTTATAAGCGGAAGAAGGCTCTTCCCTTCCATATTATCGGCAGGCAGCCCAAGAATATTGAGGGCAGTGGGGACAAGGTCAGTATTCATAGTAATGGCATGAATGCTTTTTCCTGACGGGAGGCTGCCAGGAAGAGACATAATAAGAGGAATATGCATAGTCTCGTCGTAGACCCCCATGTGAGAGAAATACCCGCCGCGCTCGCCGAGGCACTCGCCGTGGTCAGCTGTTATCACGACAAGAGTGCTATCCAGCACATCAAGTGAGTCCATACTCTTGAAGAGCCTGCCAAGCTCGTTATCAAGGTATGTTATCTCAGCTCCGTACTCTGCCGTTGCTGCATCTACTGTGGAGATGCCTTTTTTTGTAAGCCATTCCTTTACCGAGGCGTGCATCTCAACGGACTTTACTTCTTTTGCTTCTTTATTGTTTACGCTCTTGCTGTCCTCATACATCTTGTGAAATGGCTGCGGCGCCTGATATGGAAAATGGGCGTCATAGAGGTGTATCCATGAGAAGAAGGGTTTTTCACGATGCTCTTTAATCCACTCCGCGAGGATATTCACACCCTGCGACGCAGTGCGCTCTCTACCAAGGACTGGAAAGAAATCCGTGAAACCACGCTCTATACCTCGGCACCACCCTGGGTTAAGAAGCGATACGCTCACGACTGCGCTGCTCTTGTAATCATGCTCGCCGAGCCTCTCGGCGATGGTATTAAGAGGCGGCAGATTGTACTGGTAGTTATCCATGGTCTTTATGCTTCGCGGATACTTTGAAGAGAGCAGTGAGAGGTGCGAGGGTATGGTTATATGGGATTGAGCGAAATGATTTTTAAATATCACTCCCTCTGCCGCCATGCGGTCCATGTTGGGAGTTTTTATTATTTTATTACCCATAAAACCCATTCGGTCAGCCCTTACTGCGTCAAGAGTTATGAAGAGGACATTGGTATGGGATATTTTGTGGCGCTTTATCTTTCTTTTTACATTAGAGATTATCTCAAGAGGGCCAAGAGCTACCTCAAGACCGCTTGTGTTCCTGAAGTGAAAGTTAACGACTTTGCCGCCGTATTTATTAAGGTCTACCTCTACATCGTGCCATGCCTTATTCGCTATTTTATTCGAGATGGCGCCAAGGGTATTAGAGGTAAAAATTGTCTCCTTAGTCCCCGCTGTCCTTACCTCTACCTCAAGGCCTTTTTTGCTGCCTGCTACGCCAAGCTTTAGCCTGCTTCCAGCGGGTACGTCTATATCGTTGTAGATAAGTTTTGTATTTTTTTCCAGTGAGACGACCTGTCTTGAGTCATCGCCAAGATAGAGTACGTCTTCTCTTATGGGGTCTTCTCTATGGGGCAGTAGAATAAAGGCGCTGCTGAGCCTATCAATAAGGTTGTACTTCTCTTCTTTATCATCTCTTATGCTGAGCCCGCTCCAGCCCGCCCAGTCGTATCCCGTATCGCCGCGCGGCCCTGCCGAGGTTTTTATAATAAGTTCGATACTCCTGCCGGAGTAGGCCGATAGAGCGATAGACTCATCAAACCATCTTCGGTCCTCAGCTCTGCTCTTGGGGTCTATGTATTTTTTGAATATGGAGTGAGCTTTCTCTTTACCCTCCTCTCTTACAAGAAGCTCAAACTCAACGCCGTCGCCAGGTTTATCCCAGGCCTCTTCATTTATGCCTATGGCAAAGTCCAGTGTAAGGTCTCGCTCTATTTTTAACCCTCTGAATGATACTCTTGTAGAGGTATCAGGTGCCTCAGGAGTCGGATGCTCGAAGAGTACGCGGCGGGGCTCTCCCTTTACCTTAATGGTTGAGATATTTACCAGCTCTTTTTGTTTATATTTTTTATAAGCACATGTGCTGCCTCTCTCGCCCATGCGTTTTGAGCGGGAGTTAAAAATATTTCTTATAAAGTCATAACCCTCGGGAATAGAGGGGGCACGAAGCTCCTCATATATCTCTTCCAACTCCGCCGCGTTCTCGGCGATGGATTTTACCTCGGGAAGTTTTTTTCTCATCTCTTCTGTAAGCGCTGGGTTTTCTATTATAGATCTTATTTTTTTATAGAGGTCTTCATCGTCGCCCGCTGTAAAATTCAACCCACCGGCGCCTTCTCGTACATACTCGGCAAGGCCGCCGATATTAGAGGCAATAACGGGAACTCCGGCGAGAAATGCCTCGTGTACGGTGAGAGGCGAGTTCTCGTACCAGATAGAAGGTACGATGAGCACATCAATCCCGGAGAGTATCTTTCCTACATCTTTATTATCGTACTCGCCCTCAAGTGTGATGTTCTTATTCTCTATTAATCTTGCGAGGTCTTCACCGTAGTCGTTGTAACCGTCGTATGCGCAGAGCTTTCCATATATTTTTAATACTGAGGTATCGTTACTAACCCTGTTAAAGGCCTTTATGAGTACATGAACGCCCTTTGAGGGTATCCATGAGCCTATGTAGCCAAAGCGTATTTTTTTTGATTTTTTTCTCTTTAAACCCTCAAAAATACCCTTTTCGAATCCGTTATCGAGGTAGGTTATTTTTTCCCGATCTACGCCGAACTCCACAAATTTATCTCTTACAAATTCTGATGGTGAGATAAAGCGGTCTATCTCTGAACATACTTTTTTTATATGAGTGCTTCGCCTCTCTATCTCGTCTCTTGTCTCGTCGGTATTTTTGACAAATGTCTTTGAGTAGAGGAGGTATGCTTTTTTAAGAATCTCTTTTGCCGCTCCGCCGCCTCGAAGTGAGGGTATGTTTTTTTTGAGAGTGGCGGAGATTTTTTTTGACCCCGCGCCTGTGGCAAGCTGCGAGGCGAGGCAGGCGGAGCACCTCGAGGCGTCTGGGCCGGCGCAGATAGAGAGCTTATTGTTCAGGAGTTGACCTCGCTGGCACATGAGCCAGAAGTCATGGAGTGTGTAGAGTGTGGGGATATTTCTTTTTTTTGCCTCTCCTACGCACGTTGTTGAGAGGCAGGTAAGGTGGTGAAAGTGAACGACATGGGGCGAGACTTCGTCAAGAAAGGCGCCGAATTTTTTCGCTATTTGTTCATTCTTGTAAGTCCATGAGAAATCAGGACAGTTCTTGAAGTTGTTATTTACAGCTGTGATGTGAAGACCCTTATAATCGAATTTTTCTATATCATACTCCGGCCTTGTCACGTCTGCTGTCCTGTAAAATATGAAAACCTCGTGTCTCTTTGCCAGCTCAAGGGCGAGGTTATATGTGTAAATTTCCGAGCCTGCCATATTAACAGGAGGAAAGCCGTGTATGACGAGTGCTACGCGCATATCAGGTTTTTCCTCCGCAGCTCTTCTGTTCCTCCCTTATGGCGTCGCCTGCGCCGCTGTACTGCGCGCAGACGTTTAAGAGAGATGAGAGGGGGGTGCGTAGTATTAGTAGAATTTTTTTCGCTACGGAAGGCTCCTCTCTTAATACATAGAAAATGTCTTTTCTCATGGAGCTGACGGCATTGCGGATTAAAGACGTCATTGTAGGTATCGTTCTTATGGCGAAGATTTCGTAAAGTTTTTTATGTCCAAGGCGAGTCCTTCTGTACTCTGAGAGTAGAGACCTTGAGTGAGAATGCACGACTCTCGCCCCGGGCTCATATACTATCTTAAAGCCCGCCTCAAGTACTTTTTTTGACCACACTATGTCTTCAGCGAAATCTGTCTCGACGTATGGAATTTTTTTACAAAGGCTTTTTCTTATAGCCGAGCATACATCATCAAAGCTGCAGAAAAAGTATTTTTCCATGGGGTTTTTTGCCTCGTACTCATCTTTGTTTTTTATGTAAGAGACAGCCCTCTTTGTCCTTCCTGTAAGCCATGAATTAAGGTGACGCTTTGTAAGTACGTCTGCGTCGCTGCGGGGAAGCTGCCTCGCGTAAACACCTGCCACGAGGTTGTCCTCAAAAAATGGGTTGATAAGAGAATCGAGCCAGCGGTTGTCAGCGGGCAGTGCGTCCTGTGTCATCAGCACGACAAACTCTCCTCTTGCCAGCTCTATGCCGTAGTTACGCGTAAGCCCGTGGTTGAATTTTTCATGTGCTATCTCAACGAGGCGAAGAGGCTGGCCTTTTAGCCACTCTACACTTCCATCAGTAGAGCCTGAATCAATGACAATTACCTCAAAGGCCAGCTCAGTATCTTGATTAAAAAGAGCCTCAAGGGCCTCTTTAAGAACAGCCCCGCCGTTATAAGAGGGTATGATTATGGAGACGCGAGGATTTTTCATGACGGCGAGTGTGTGCGCGGCCTGAATTTTCTTCCCTTCTTGGAAAACCCTTTGCCTTGGATAAGTCTATTAAATATCCTCTCCATATCCTCGCCGTCATTGCTTATGGTCTTTACGGCAGGCAGGTTTTTTTTCATCCTCTCGATAATGGCGGGGTTTTGTATCATCTCTTTTATTTTCTCACGCAGCGCCTCGCTATTACCTGTCTCGAAGACAAATCCCGAGAGGCCGTCTTCTACAAGCTCGGCCATGCCGCCAAGGTTGCTGACGATTACGGGAGTATGGGAGAGGTAGGCCTCGTGAATCGTGAGCGGTGAGTTCTCAAACCATACGGAGGGTACTACGAGGACGTCTATATCAGCGAGAACCTCAGGGATATCGCGGTTGTCAAAGGGGCCCATGAACTCTACTGCCGAGCCCTCGGCGCTCTCTTTGAGCTTCTTAACATAATCTGGAAACCACGTAAGGTCTCCGTAAATCTTTAGCGTTGCCTCTTTTTTATTAATCCCCTTAAAGGCATCTACGAGTACGTGAACTCCCTTGTGAGGCACAAGGCTTCCCGTGTAGCCAAAGCGCAGCGGGCCTATTCTTTTGGATTTTTTCCCCTTAAAGCCTGATACATCAAAGCCGTAATCAGAGTGAAGTATCTTCTCTTCAGGGATACCGAACTCCACGAAGCGTTCTTTTAAAAAGAGTGAGGGGGCGATAAAGAGGTCTACATCTCTGCATGCACGGCGTACGCATTCCAGCCTTTTTAAGACCATTGGCACGAGTTTTTTTGAGGCCATGCCGTCGAGTAGTCCGTTGAACTTCAGGTAAGACCTTGCGGCGAGTTTTTTCCCGGGAGAGCCGCCGCTGCCCCGCAGTCTGCCAAAATATCTCTCGAAGAGCCTCTTTAGACGAAAAGAATTGTTCGAGTATCGTGAGACGCATTTGGCGCACTGTGAAGGCCTTAGGTTATGGCAGATGTTAAGGTCTGAGGTAATCCTCTGCCCGCCAAGAGGGCAGGTAAGCCAGTAGTCGTGCAGGGTAAAGACAAGGGGAATGGAGCGTTCTTTCGCTATGCGGATATAATTTAGCGAGTGGTTGATAAGGTGCTGCAGGTGTATTATGTGGGGACTCCTACGCTCAAGGACGTCGATGAATAATCTGTCCATCTCAACGTTCTCGTAGGTCTCTGAAAAGCCGCTGTATACTCTGTTTACTATGGCCTCAGAGTAGGGTAGTTTGTCGTAACTGCCCTCTCGAAGAGAGTACTGCTCTGCTCCGCGCTCGGACTCAGTAAAAAAAAGGCTTACCTCGTGCCCTCTTTTTACGAGTTCTTTTGAGAGTTTGTATGTATAGACCTCTGAGCCCGCTGTGTGGCGAGGCAGAAAGTCGTGTATAACCTCGAGTATCTTCATACTAATCTCTATCCGGGGCTTTTGTGAGACCCAGGCTTTTTAGCGCCTTTACGCTTAAGGAACCTTCAAGGGAGTTGAGCTTATTCTGAAGGTCTAAAATTTTTTGCAGCTCTATCTCGATACGCTCATCTTTCGTCTCTACAGTTTCCTTGAGGTTTTTTATATGTTCATCTCGTTTTTTGAGTGTATCTTTGAGGCTTCTTATATGTTTATCTCTCTCGCTTAGCATATCCCTGAAGACGCTCTTCTCAGCATCCCATGCCTTTCTTATGTCTTTATACCCAAATAACGTGATGAGCAGTGTGACCCATGATAGATCAAGGTCTCTTACCTCTGCCTTATTAGCGGCAAGGCCTCTTATTTTATTTATAACTCCTTCGCTGAAACTGCCTCTGCAGGCAAGAAGAAGATGGCGGTAAGATGGCTCCATGTTGTCATCGTCATAATAGCTGCTGTTATAAAAGGAGTTAATCCTCGGCGAGAGGCTCTGCAGGAATTCGTCTCCTCCAATATAGAGGCTTAATGCCATCATAGGGAGCCAGCGCTTAAGCGCGCCGTTAGGCACACTAATCGTCTCCCACTCTGCCGCCCCAAGTCTCTCTAATATTTTGGTTTTCTCAGGCAGGCCGTACTCTATATGCTCCTTTAAGAATGCGTGCTCCTCGTTATTGGCGGCTTTTATTACATCAAAGAGTAAACTCTCGGCCTCCTCTGTCGCTCTGCTCTTAAAAGGCGCGGCTATAAGTACGTAAGACTTTGAGACGCGTTTTAACTCTGATATAAAGGCTTCTCTTCTCTTAGGTGCTATATGCTCAAGTACGTCTACGCTTATTGTAATATCAAAGGCCTTGTCTGCAAATGGAAGGGCCGCACCGTCGCCGCGTATGAAGTTTTGCTCCTTCGAGGAGACCTCGTCGAGCAAGATAATATTATCTTCAGGGAGAAAATTCAGTAACTGCCCCGGGCTGCCGCCAACCTCAAGAATGGTGAAGGGGGTCTTTGCCGCTCTCAGGGCCTCAACGGCATCGCTTACGATTCTGTACCTCTGGTACTGATCAAAGGGCAGCTTAATCGTCTCCATTTGTCTCTTCCTTTAACTCCCATGACGTGGCTATGGATAGTAGACCGTGCTCAATTATATTACCCTCAATTACCTCGAATATGAGCGCCTTTTCCATGTGGTCAATGGGAGTAGGCGCCACCTCGCTGTGGTCGTAGCAGTAGTATGATATATAATATGCCCCCATGAGCAGGGGCATGTCTTTGACAGAGCAGGTAATGTGGCCGCTCGCGCCGGCTGCGAGTTCTTTTATCTCCATTGAGTCTTTGTGCCAGAGATGATTAAGTCCGCTGATGTAGGTGCCGTCATTGCGAAATATTCCTATGCCGAATACGGGTTTTTGTGTAGTGCTATGCACCTTGTAGGCGGCATCTATGACCATAGTCTCATTTGGCCGGTATACGTAACGCTCCGCACCCTCGCTGTCAAGGAGTCTGACTTTTTCTATCTCTATACTTCCCCCGCCCCACCTTGGAGGGCTTGAGTCTTTTTCTACCCGATGATTTAAGTCCTCTATCTTTTTCTCTCTCTGCGCGTGTACCATTACAAGGTATCTGTCAATTACCTCATCGGCAGTGCCGTTGGCTATAAGGGCGCCTCTCTCAAGGAGTATGACGCGGTCGCAGATTGCCCGTAGATTATATAGGCTGTGCGTAACAAGCACAAGGGTCTTTCCTCCCCGCTTTAACTCGTTTATCTTATTAAAGCACTTACCCCTGAAGTACTCGTCGCCAACGGCTATGACCTCGTCTATGAGCAGTATCTCCGGATCCATAGCTATCATGATGGAGAATGTAAGGCGCATCTTCATGCCAGCGGAGTATGTCTTTACCGGCAGGTCTATAAAATCCCATAACTCGGCAAAGTCCACAATCTCTCTGAACTTATCCTCAGAGGCCTCTTTTGTCATGCCAAGTAGAGAGCAGTTCATAAAGAGGTTGGCCCGTCCCGTGAAGTCCGGCCGAAAGCCTGCGCCGAGCTGAAGTACAGAGGTAACTCGTCCCTCTATGGAGACGGCCCCCTCTGTTGGCTGGCTAAGCCCTGATAAGAGGCGCAGCAGCGTGCTCTTGCCTGCGCCGTTATGTCCAATAACCCCGCAGGTAGTGCCTTTTTTTATCTCGAAGTTAAGGCCTTTTAGGGCCCACATATCCCTGTGCCGCTTCTTGCCGCGAGGAGAAAGCATCTCCGCGAGCCTGTGAGAGGGTTTTGTGAATATCTCGTATTTTTTGCCGAGGTTCTCGGCCTTGATGGCTATCATAATCTAAAGGAGGTCTACAAGTTTCATGTGATTTTTAGTAAAGAACCTGTACCCGAAGATAAAGATAACGACGGAGAATATCATAAAGTAAATAAATCCCGCTCCGGGCAGGCGATCGTTAAGGAGTATATCCCTGTATGCCGTTACAAGCGATGTCATTGGGTTGATGTATATGAATATCCGCACCTTCATCGGTATGATGGAGAGTGGGAAAAAAACAGGGGTAAGGTACATCCACATGCTTATAATGGGACGCATCAGTGGGTTTACGTCTCTAAAAAATACGTTCAGCGCCGATAAAAGCAGGGCAAAACCCATTGTGAGGAGAAACTGGAAAAAGATGACTATTGGGAGTAGCGGAAAGAGATAACCAAAGGTGCCTGTGAAGGCGAGTCTGAAGACAAGGAGTATGGCTATGCCTATGAGCTCGCTTATTAGGGCCGAGATAACAAGTGACGTATGGAGCGATTTTAACGGGAAGACAACGTTTTTTACGAGATTGGCATGGCTCGTGAGGGTGGTTACAGAGGTGGTGATGGATTCCTGAAAGGCTATCCATGGGAGCATGCCGCAGAAGAGGTAGAGTGAGTAGTTGTGTATGCTGCCGTCTTTCGCGAAGCGTACGCCAAGTATTACAGAGAAGACGAGGGTATATATTATAAGTAAGAGTATGGGGTTAATAACCGACCAGTAGAGGCCCAGCATAGAGCCTACGTAGCGCGACTTTAAGTCGCTCTTTACGAACTCTGCTACGAGGTGCCTGAACTCAAAGGACCTCTTGAGGCCTCTTTGCAGCGCCACAACCACTATTGCTCTCCTTTATTGTCCCTTTGTATGTCCTTTATGTTCTTTTGTACGAGTCTCTTGAGTGAGGCTGAGGTGTTTTTATCTCTGAGTATCTCTTCGTAGATACTGCGGGCTTCTTTTAATCTTCCCTCTGCCGCGAGGGTGAGGCCCAGCTTAAATGCGGCGCCCTTTCTACCCGGGGATTTATCAAGGGCCTTTCTATATGAGTTCTCGGCCTTTTTCCACTCTTTCTTGAATCTGTACGTATCGCCGAGCAGGATTAGGGCCGAGGCGTTCTCGGGATTAACTGCTAAGGCCTTCTCAGTCTCGGCCTTTGCCTGCGAGACTTGGCCTAAGGCAAGGTAGCTGCTCGCAAGTGCCAGATGGCTCCATAAGTTGCCGGGCCGAGAGCGTAGCGAGCGGCGGTAGTAGATAATCGCCTTCTTGTGATCTTTTAATCTCCTGTAAATGTTGCCCGCGGCAAGGTTAAGGCCGGCGTCTTTTGGCGATAGCTTTAGCCCCTCTGAGAGAAGCTTCTTTGCCTCCAGAACCCTCCCTGCCTTTATAGCATATTTTGTGAGGTGAAGTCTTGCCTCACTGCCTGCGGGGTATATCTTTAAGGCCTCGCTAAATTCCGTTTCGGCTTTATCTCTTTTACCGCTCCTCTCATAAATTAAACCAAGGGCCAGAGGTATGTCGTAATCACCGGGGTAATCTTTTTTTTCCTTGAGAAAGAAGGAGATGTCGTTAAACCGCGCCATCTTCGCCGCGGTCTCTCGCGGCAGCTCCGCCTGCGTTATATGATTTGCGCCTCTCTTATATACAGTAGATGATAGATCTCTTGATGGAGTAAGGAGGGCTGCTTCGCCCCACCCCGCAAAATCAATCTGTCTCCACCAGTTTATCTTGCCATTGGTGAGGTTGAATCTTGGGCCGCCTGATGTAACGAAGGAGATAATTAAATCACGTCCCTCGTATTTTTTCAACCCCGCCAGATATGTAAACCATCGCCTCTCACTCATATTGTTCTTGGGGTCTATGTAGCGTGAGAAGAGTTCTTCGAGGTTATTTGATTTAATGTCGTACAGATATATCTCAAAGAGTACGCCGTCGCCGTTCCATGGAGACCAGACCGTGGGGGAGAGGCCGATGGAGAAGCGAAGCGCCGAGTCCGCGGGGATATGTGTGGTAAAAGAGGTGTAGACCTTTGTCCAGTTTCTTCCGGGGCGCTGCATTATGGCGTCTTTTAGGAGCCAGGCGTTTAAGTCGACCTGGTTTTTTCTAAATAGAGGCGCAGTGGCGCCGCTGCCCAGTATTACGCCGCTCTTTGCCTCGGAGAGTCTTTTTACAAAGTCATAGTACAGACTCATCTTGTCATCTTTACCTCTAAGGGCCGCCTCTGCCTCTTTATTAAGGGCGGTTATCTCTTCAGGTCTTGCTCTGCCTCTACGAAGCACATAGGCGTCTCTACCTGTCTCTTTAAGGGGGTAGGACTCGTCAATATGATAATTATTAATTATATATTCGTGTATTAGAGGCATGTGTGTGCTAAGGGTCTCGCCGTCAAAGCTCATGTCGGAGTAGATAATATGCGGGAGTTTTGTGCTTTCCAGGGTATCTATTACCTCGGCCTCGTTCATGGCTCCGGGCATGATGAGAGGGTATGGCACGGCGCTCTCTCGACTTGTTAGAAAGTAGTACATGGCCCCTGTTGGCACTACGAGTATCTTCTCGTCAGGCTCTGAATGCTCTCTTATGTGTACTGTTACCGCCCTTATTAAAGATGCTACTCTATGGTCTACTCTTATTCCGTAGGCTCGTGGAATATTCAGGGCCGTCTTTTCTTTACCCGGGGCGTTGTAGAAAAGGGGCATATATGATGAGGCCGCGCATAAGAGGGAGAAGATGGTTATAAGGGTAAGTATACCCGTGCTTGAGATAATTCGCGGCAGCCCTCTTAGGGGGAGTTTCTCTGCGAGCAGCGCCCCTGTTATAAAGAGGGGCGGTATAACGTAGAGAAGGTGGTGAATATCGCTCCTTGGAAAGACGCCGAGAAACAAGAGGCCTGATACGACGACAAGGGTTGCCTCGTCCCATCTTGCTTTTCTGCCGATAATGGAGAGCAGGGTATGAAGGAGAGATGCGGCGATTACGAGAACGGGCAGTAGGTATATAAGGGCAGCGGTAATTTTTATCCACAGCTCTTTTGTCATGCCTTCCTGCACGAACCAGATGGCGATGTTTCTAAAGGGTATGAAGTTATAGAGCTCGCCTGTGAAGAAAAGAGGGTTCTCTCTTGAGAGTATGGGGTAGGGCAGGTAGTAGACGGCGGCGGCTTTTTGAAATAGTGAGATAAATGTGTACTGCACCATTGGCTCAAGGGCGCCCTCAGAGTAAAAGTACAGGCCCGTGAGGATTATAGGTGCGCTAAATGAGAGGGTGAAGATAAAGAGACCCTTTAGCTCTCTCTTGGTTATCAGGCGAGCCAGCAGGATTATGCCAAGACCAGTGGTAACAAAAACTCCGTAGTTCTGCTTAAAGAGCAGCGCCGCGGCGGCGGCCGCACCTGAGATAAAGATAGTAAGGAGCCTCGGTGAGTCAAGGTAGCGGAGAAAAAACAGCAGGCTTAGCAGGACAAAGGTAATGGAGAGCTGAGAGTATCCTGGCATCCAGTACGTTGGCAGCCCCGTTGAGATAAAGAGCAGCGTCACAAAAAGGGCTGATCTTTTTTTAATAAAATTAATGGATATGGTGTAGAGCAAGGCGCTATTAAGGGCCAGTGTTAGACAGGCGAGAACCCTGCCCGTCATTATAGAGTACCCGAATAACTCGAAGAAGAGCGCCTGCACGTAGTACACCCCCGGCATAATGCCCGTGACGAGGTCTCTGTAGAGTACGTCGCCCTTTGTGAGCCGCTCGGCGACGTAGAGCAGAGCGCCCTCGTCGAGCAGTGATATGTCGAGATGGGATATGGGGTAGGAGAGTGCGAGGGTGATGAAAAAGACGAGAAGGCTCGCCCTGCGGTAACGGGAGGATTTAAGAGAAGTATTCATCAAGCCCTTTTTTGTATCTTTGCTATCATATAATCTTTCTTAAAGGGGATTAAATCGTAGACAGACCAGAGAAGGCGCGGTAAGAAACCGGGGCTGCGGTTAAGTTTAACCTGCACGGCCTCCCAGTCGCTCTTCTGTCCTGTCTGGGCGAATTCTACGAGAGTAAAGCCCGCGGCCTCCAATATCTCATGGAAGGCCCTCTTTGTAAAATATGAGATATGGCCCGTAAGTATGCTGCCGCTGTTGATGGCGCCGTAACGCTCCTTTGTGGAGCACTCAACCCCGGGGGGCTGAAAGCCCAGTAAGAGGAGCAGGGTGTTCATCATGGAGTCAAGGCGTGGTATGTCGATAATAGCCGTGCCGTCGTCCTTTAATAGGCGGCGAATCTCCGAGAGCAGAAAGTCCGTGTCATGAATGTGCTCCAGTGTCTCCATGCAGGTGATTATGTGAAAGGAGTTGTCGGCGTATGGGAGGGGTTTTGCGCTGTTAAGGTCATAGTCTATGGCGTCTACGCCTCTCTTTCTGGCCTCCTCGGTATGAACAAAGTCCACTCCCTTTATTGACTCTGCGCCGATGCGTCTTGCTACGAGCAGGGTTGCCCCGCCTGTTGAGCAGCCTATGTCAAGGTAGTGAGGCTCTGCCGCAGCCGTGGGAAGAAGGCTTAGTACTTTCTTAACCCTCTCATCTACATAGTCAGGGACAAAGTCATCCCAGATCCTCTTATTTGTCTTGGAGATGCTCATTTTTTAAGTATTTTTACCTATTCTGATTAATAGGATAAAGGCCTGAGGCCGGGTTTTTGTGTTGGTGTGATCTCGCGATGAACTTGGAATGTGACTAATGTCACTTCAATTGGCCCCTGTAAGGGTATAGATATAGTATAAGAGTAATGCCTCTCTTGGCAATAGAAAAAACAATATTGCCGCTGCGGCATGACTTTCTCACCATTGATGTAACTTCTTGACAAGACGGCACGGCTGAGAATACAATGCACAACCATAGTTGAATCTCTCTATGATATTTGGCTGATGCTGGTGAAGTAAGGGTGGGTATATTTAAATAGTATGGATTCATATAGCGATATTATAAAGAAGCGGGCCCTTGCCGGTGTCATGATATTTAATGCCGGTAAAGATCTTATCTATGTTAATGAAGAGGCAAAAAAGATTCTTCGTAAATTAATAGAGGTGAAAGACAGAGATAATAGCGCATCCCTTAGTCCGGGCGCAGAGGTTCCTGAGGAAGTTCTCTCTCTCTGCGATGAGCTTATCAGCAGCAGGACTGAAGAGAATAGCGACCATAAGGCCTTTATCTATAAGAACATAGTGAGTAATGATGAGGATTATTTCATGAGGGCCATTCCCATACACAGGATATCCGGTGCGGATGAGGCCTCTCATATTATGGTTACAGTTGAGAGGTTCTCAACGCGGCTGAGGGCAGATATAAAAAAAGTAGGCTCCCGTTTTGACCTTACAAGAAGAGAGACGCAGGTTCTTAAAGGGGTGGCAAGAGGCAAGACCAATAAGGATATCTCAAGGGTTCTATTTATCAGCGAGCATACGGTGAAGGATCACGTACGAAATATTATGCAGAAAATGGGCGTTAATAACCGCTCTCTTCTAATATGCAGGGTCTTTGAGTCCAATCAGTAGTACCCAATACTTCTTTATCTGTTCCTGATCCCCATTTTCAAGTTACCCTAATTTATCAGATTGTGTCGCCTATGATAAAGGGGTGATATTAAAAAACCCCTCAGATGGGGGATTGACAATTCGTGGGTAAAATGTTTTAATCTATTACATATCGTATCAAAAAGGCCTTTTATCTTAAGGTTTTAAGGTACGGTTCCTACGAAGACGAAGGCTCACATCGGGCCTTCCGGTTTAAGACACTCGTCGCGCCTTCACAGACTTCATTCTCATGAAACAGGCGTACCGCATCTCAAGAGGCTGCAAACAATAATACACACCATGATGAATCTCAGCGAGACCAAAGGCAGATTAAAGAGGGCCGTTATACTGGCTGACGGGGAGAACGCTCTCCTGACGCCTCTGGTAAAACATATGCCTATTATGAATCTGCCTGTATTTAACAGGCCTATCATTGAGCACACCTTGAATTGTCTTGCCCATAATGGCATTACCAGCGTAGTTATCGCAGGTCAGACAGGCGGCTCTGTACAGATGCCATTACATACCTTTGGCGATAAGGGCCCTCCTGTAAAGATAGAGTATTTTGAGTCTGATGTGCCTCGCGGCACGGCCGGGATTCTGCGCGATCTGCGTGACTTCTTTGAGGATGAGGATTTTCTTGTGATGCAGGGTAATACCTTTGCTGAGTTCGGCGCCGTGGAAGAGCTTATCAGGTCTCATTTTGCAAAGGACTCGGCCCTTACCATAGGTGTCTCACACCTCAACCGCGGCTCACTTGAGACCCTTACCGCCGCCGAAGACGGTCTTGTAGAGGATATTACCATTGTCCACTCCTCACGGGAGAAGAACTCTTCCGTAAAGCCTGAGGGCATCTTTGTCGTAAACCCACGGGCCCTCTCTTTAGTCGAGGGCGAGGGATATTTTGATATTAAAGAACAGCTCTTTCCGGCGATGAAGAAGGCCTCGCTGCCCGTTTACATACACCGTCTTGGGGGTTTTATAAGGACTATAGAGAGCGTTGACGATTATTATAACTTTCATAGGTCCCGTCTCCTTGATGGACACGTGCCCGGAGGTTTTAAGGAAGTTGGCGCCAATGTATGGGTTGGAAGAGATGTGGCCATCTCCCCGCGCTCATATCTCCTTGGCCCTGCCGTTATAGGTGATAATTGCGTTGTAAGGGATCACGCACAGGTAATAGGGCCTGTTATTCTTGGCAGTGACTGCCTTGTAGAAGAGGGCGCGATAATCCGCGAGAGCATACTCTGGAAAGGTACGGATGTGAGAAAAGGGGCGAGTTTGTTTTACTGCGTAGCCGCCGCCAATACGGATATAAAGGCAGGGAGATCTTACAGTAATATGACTCTTGTTGGTGATATTAAGCACGGCGATACAAATATAGTGCCTTCAAGAGAGCATAAGGCGACTGTCAGCGGTGTCACCGTTGGAAAGATGGAGGCTGTGAAGTCGCGGGCCTACCGTATGACAAAGAGAGCGGTAGACCTTATCTTCTCCTTAGCCGCACTCTTAATTCTCTCACCTCTCATGTTTATAATAGCGCTTATTGTCAAGCTCGACTCGCCGGGCTCCGTTATATATGGGCAAAAACGATGCGGCCGTGGCGGACGGGAATTTAATATGTTAAAATTCAGAACCATGATAGAGGACGCCCATGAGCAGCAGGGTAAGTACATGGACAGTAAGAGCGTTGACGGCCCGGTTTTCAAGTTGGAAGAAGATCCGAGGATAACACGCGTAGGTAACTTCCTCAGAAAGACGAGTCTTGATGAGCTGCCGCAGCTCTTAAATGTAATCAGGGGGGATATGAGCCTTGTGGGGCCAAGACCCCTTGTTATGGGCGAGATGAAGTTTAGCCCAAGCTGGAGAGATATAAGGCTCAAGGTAAAACCCGGTGTTACGGGCCTTTGGCAGGTAGAGGGGCGGAGCAGTCCTTATTTTCACGACTGGATACGCTACGATGTATCTTATGTTAAAGAACAGTCTCTTACCGGCGATATAAAAATATTGCTCAAGACTATTGAGGTAGTTTTTAAAAAAATAGGGGCTCGTTAATGGCAAGTATCTTTAATAAGAGAATTTTATTTCCCCTCGCTGTCTTGGCTCTCTTTCTTTTTCAGGGCTGCGCCGTCTTTCATGGCAAGGGCGGTGTAGAGAGCAGCGCCCCTATTAGCGCCGCTTCAGCAGAGAGGCCTGCCGAGATAAAGGAGTTTATCCTGGGCTCCGGTGATAAACTGGATATCTCTGTTTATCGCAACAGCGACCTTGCAAAGGTTATACAGATAGACCCCGCAGGGAACATTGACTATCCACTTGTTGGGGTAATGAGAGCCGAGGGGCTTAGTATCTTTGAGCTTAAGACTAATCTTGGCGATGCGCTGAAGAAGTACTTAAAAAACCCCCAGATAAGTATCGGAGTTGTCTCTACGCAGAGTCAGAAGGTTACTGTGCTTGGCGAGGTAAAACGGCCCGGTTTTTTCCAGCTTAACGGCGGCCTTACCATGCTTGAGGCAATTTCCGGCGCAGGTGGTTTTACTGCTGACGGAAAAAAGACGAGCGTTCTTCTTATAAGAGGAGGGCTTAAGAATCCGGAGCTTAAGGCCGTTAATCTACAGAGAACCCTCTCTAAAGGGGATCTTAGAGAGAACATTACTCTATCCAGAGGCGATATCGTCTATGTTCCAAGAACCACCATCGCTAATGTAGACCGCTTTTTCATGCATCTTAGCACTATCCTTGATCCTCTTCTGGATCTTGAACGAGGGTATTTTATCGGTCAGAAGATTGAACTTGGCAACAGCCGCTCTTCTCTTACAATACCTGTGAACTGAGAGGTTAGTAAAATCTGACCCTTTATCATCCCCGTGATTCTCAATTAAACTATTATATAAGGTATAGGCGAGAAAAGAATGAACTCTGCAAATCATCTGAGTAAGAAGGACTTCCTCTTTAATATCCTCCATACCCTCTTCAAGAGGAAGTTCTTCATCATAGGGCTTACTCTTGTAACCTATTTTTCCTTTCTCTTCGGCACCTTTCTTATTACGCCTCTCTGGAAGGGTACGGCCCTTATAATGGTCGAGCCTAATGCCAGGCATCAGATCGTTCTCTTTGACAAGATGTCCGCTCCAGCGGGTCAGCTTACGCAGATAAACCCCCTGCTCAATATGGTCGAGGTGCTCTCTACTAAGGCCGTTGCCGGTGAGGTAGTAAAGGAGTTCGGCCTTGATGAGCGTAAGAGGCAGAGGGGGCTTCATCCAAAAGGTCTAAGGCTGAGGTCAAAGAAGCTCCTGGTGAATATACTAACTTCTCCTATGAAGATATTCTCCTTGATACGAGGGGGGACTTCCGGTGAGAAGGACTTTTTCTCCGATGCCGTAGAGGATTTCAAGAAAGACGCTGAGGATATTAAGGTAATCTCCGATACCTCGGTGATTAGCATTAGTATCTGGGAGGAATCGCCCCGTCTCGCCGTGGATATCGCTAACGCCATGGCAGAGAAGATGATAGATAAGACGATGAACCTTACGAGAGGCGAGCTGCAGAAGGCCTTTGAGTTCGTGAGCGGGCAGGTGGATAAATCCGAGGCCAAGCTCGCAGGAGCAGAGAAGGCGCTGAGGTTATTTAAGGAGCAGAGCGGAGTCGTAAGTATAAATACGCAGACCTCGGCTGAGATAGCGCGGCTCTCAAGTATGGAGACAGAGCTCGCCGTTGCCAGGGTCTCGGCTCGTGAGACAAAGGAGCGGATAAAAGAGGTAAAGGGACAGATAGGTGATAAGAAAGAGATAGAGGTGGCAACGAGTGTAATAGCGAGAAATCCTCATGTAGACGAGCTTAAGAGCGCTATTATAGACAAGGAACTTAAACTCGCGGCCCTCTTAACTGAAAAAACAGAAGAGCATCCCGATGTCCTTAATATGAAGTCATCTATCAGCGAGGCAAAAAGAAGTCTCAAGCAAGAGGCCGAGATGATACTCGGCTCGCGTACGGAGAAAAAAAATCCCCTATACGAGGAGCTGCAAAAAAGGCTTATCGACCTTGAGATAGATTCTTATGCCCTTAAATCCAAGATGCGCGGACTTAAGCAGGCTATAGACAAAATATACAATACCCTCGGTGAGTTTCCCTCCAAGGAAGAGCGCCTCGCCAAACTTACAAGAGAGGTGAGTATAGAGAGCGGGGTGTATGAGAACCTGAAATCCAAGCTGGAAGAGCTTAATATATTGAAGACTACGTCTATCGGCGAGATGCGTCTAAGTGTTATAGACAAGGCTTATATCCCCAGGGGTGAGAGCCCCCTGTGGCCCAAGTGGTTTATTAATATCCCCGTTGGTCTTATCGTATCTCTTTTTCTTGTTCTTGGTCTGGCGTTTTTCCTTGAGTACTGGGACGATACCTTCAGGAGTTTGGCCGAGCTTCGTAGAAAAACAGGGCGTAATGTCTTTGGGGCCATACCTCTTGCTGATGAAGAAAATAAGGGAGGTGAGAGGTAATGGGTCTCTTAAGTAAAATAAGTGATAAGACATCTTTTACAGGCGCCGCGGTGCGCGACCTTGCGATAAATGTTCTTAATTACGCGCAGAGTAATGACGAGAGTTCATTTGTCGTTACAGGGGTCTCAGCGGGCTGTGGAAAGACCACTCTCGCTATTGGTCTGGCAAGGGCTATGGCAGTTTTTGGTAAGCGCGTGCTTCTTGTTGAGTCCTCACCAGGTACTTCAGTCTTAGCCGCACGCCTCGGTCTTGGCAAGTGCCGTGGAATTAGCGAGTATCTTCGCGGAAAACCCCTTGAGAAACTAACAGAGGAATGTGGTAAGAACGTATTCGTCCTTACTGATGGAAGAGACGAGGATCAGCTCTTTAATAAGAAAAAGACAGAGGAGCTCTTCAAAAAATGCAAGAGCGACTTTGATATTGTCCTTCTCGACTCCATTGATGCCACTTCACCTGCTTTTCATATATTACCCTCCATGAAGACTCTTTTACTTGTCGTGGATGGCGATGCAGACGGCTCTGAGTCCATTAACTCTTCCCTCAGTCTGCTTGAAGACCGCGGCGCCAGTATCGCCGGCCTTATCCTTAACAGGAAAAGGCAGTACATTCCCCAAAGCCTCATGCAGTTTCTTAAGCTGAATTAAAGATAAGGCCATGAAGAAGCAGGGTATATTCAAGGCAACGGGTATAAACTTCCTGGCAAAGACCGGCGCCAGCATACTGGGGTTTGCGCAGTTTATACTTATAGCGAAGATATTCGGCATAGGCATAGAGACAGACGCCTATCTTATAGGGCAGACCCTGCCCATGATGTTCTCTACTATCGGCAGCATTGTATTTGGCTACACCCTCTTACCTGTATTTATCGAGTACATGGAGAAGGGCAGGGAAGAAGAGGCCTGGATAATAGCCGATGTGTTTTTTACCATCATCGCCCTTGTTACCTTTGCCTTTAGTCTTGTGGCATTTGTCTTCGCTCCCTATCTTGTACGTATTCTCGCCCCTGGTTTTAGCGGTGAGGGGGCCTCTCTTACAGTATCCATAATACGTCTTATGAGCCCTGCTTTTTTTCTTATAGGTCTATCAAGCATAAACGCTACACTCATAACGGGCTTTAGACACTTTACCGTACCTGCCGTGGCATCGACTTTTCTTGGCGCAGGCGGCGTCTCGGCCATATTGTTTCTTACCTCTTCGTTGGGTATTATGGCCGTGCCGGCAGGTCTTATGGCAGGCCTTACGCTGCAGACCATCGTGCTGTACTTATTTATGGCGAAAAAGCGGGCGCTGCGTCCCTCTTTAAGGTTTACCGCTCCGGGCGTTGCGCAGGTCTTTCGTCTTATGGGCCCCAGGCTACTTACAATAGTCCTTAACAGGACAGCGAGAATCGTAGACCGTCTTCTCGCCTCATCACTTGGAGCGGGTGTCATATCTGCACTTATATACGCCGACAAGATAACGCACGCTATATGCCTTGCTCCGCCCCTTGCACTTACAAAGTCCATGTTCCCCGACCTTGTAAAGCACTTTGCCACAGGCGATAAAGATAAGGTGCGCACCTTGCTGATGAAGGGCATAAGATTTGTGTGTTTTATCTTCCTGCCCGTAACTGTTATAGTCTTTGTATCAGGGCAGTCTCTTATTACGATATTTTTTAAGCGCGGCGCCTTTGACGCCCATGCCGTTAGTAATACGGTGATAGCTCTGAGGTTTTTTACCCTCGGTATGCTCGCTCTTGCCCTTAACGCCGTTATGAGAAGCGCCTTTTTCAGTATGCAGGACTCGGCAACACCGCTAAAGATAGGCATACTGAGCTTTACGGTAAATGTCACATTTGATCTTATCTTTATCCGTATCTTTGGTTTTGGAGGTATAGCTCTATCATCCTCACTGGCCGCCGTTATTAACGCTGTTGTAATGTACAGGCTTTTACTGAAAAAGAATGTCTTTGACGCGGCTTCGGCGAGACTTGGTCCTTTTTTTCGAAGGCTTTTTGTGGCATCTGTCTCCATGGGAGGGCTCATGTGGGCCATGGAAGTATTTGCCAAGGGTCTTATTGTTGCAGATCACGGTAAGGGCCGTCTCGGCGCCTTTTTTATCGCAAACATCGTCCTTGGTCTTATTGTTTATCTGCTTATCTGTATGGCCTTGAAAGTTAGAGAATATAAGGCCCTTCTTAAGATATGCGCGATGATATATAAAAAAAGTGGCAGGCTTGCTCGTTTTTCCATATAGGAAGGGGAATTTTTTATGAAAAAAAGGGTCTTTATAATCGGTCTTGACGGCGCGAGTTTTGCGGTCTTAAGGCCCCTTGCGGATAGCGGGGCGCTACCAAACATAAAGCGTTTGCTTGAAAAAGGCGCCTTCGGCGATCTTTGCTCCACTACGCCTCCCATCACAGGCCCGGCGTGGGCGTCTTTTATGACAGGAAAGCTTCCCGGTAAACACGGGGTATATGACTTTGTACGGCCCGTAAAGGGAGGCGTCGGTAGAGAGGTCATTAGCTATAACGCCATTAAATCAGAGACTATCTTTGATATTCTTACTGAAAAAGGCAAAAAGACAGGGGCAGTCAACGTGCCTCTTACATACCCCTTTCCCACTGTGGACGGTTATGTGGTAGCGGGGCTTCTTACGCCAAAGAGCGTTGAGAGCATCAGCTCTCCGGCGGGTCTCATCGATGAGATAAGGGGTGAGATAGGCGAGTATGTCATGGATGTGTGGTGGGAGAGGTTTGGTAAAGACAAGATAGGGCAGTTCCTTGACCGCCTGAGGTTCTGTACGGAGCAGAGGATAAAGGCCATAAGACATGTGCAAAACAGACTGGACTGGGATTTTTTTATAACGGTCTTTATCGGCACGGACAGAATTCAGCACTGGCTCTGGGATTATATCGTCCCTGAAGAGGCCTTTGCTTCGCGCAGCGCCCAAGATAGAGAGATAAACAGACTCGTAGTTGATTACTACAAGAGGATAGACAAGTATCTTGGCGAGGTAATGGATTCTCTTGATGAGAGGACTACGCTCCTTGTTATCTCCGACCACGGTTTTGGCCCCTTGAAGGGCAAGGTCTATATAAATGAGTGGCTCGCGAAGAAGGGCTATCTTACCTTTGATAAGTCAAAGCTCTCGGAGCTTCAGAGGCAATCGGAGAAGAAGCAGAAGCTAAAGAGAGTTATCAAGGCCGTAGACGTCTTTGATCTGTGGGGAAGGTTTGCCTCGAAGATGATAAAGAAGAACAAGAGGCTCTCCTTTTACAGCTTTCTCCACTGTATAGACTGGCAAAAGACACGTGCCTACTCGGCCTCGAATACTGAGCAGGGTATTTATCTTAATGTAAAGGGCAGAGAGCCTGAGGGTATTATAACCCCAGGTGAGGAGTTTGAGTCTGTACGAGAGGGACTGATGGAGGAGCTTGCAGGCTACAGAGATGAGGAGAGCGGTGAGCTGATGGTAAGCCGTATCCATAAGGGCGGCGACGTGTACAGCGGGCCCTACCTTGATGAGGCCCCTGACATTGTATTTTTTCTCCGTGATTTCGAGTATATCGCCGATGTTCAGCCATCGGAGCGGATATTTGCGAAGCGTGGCTGGGATACGAGTTTTGGTACTCACAGGTTTGAGGGCATACTCATGGCGTACGGCAGTGATATCCGCGCCGGTGAGGTTACGGGAGCGAGGCTTGTGGATATCGCCCCTACGCTGCTAAATGTGCTTGGCCTGCCTATAAACGATGATATGGACGGCTGTGTGCTAAAAGATATCTTTACAAAGAGTTTTCAGAAAAACCACAAGCCCTCTTATGTAAGCCCCGGCGGAGGCAAAGATACTGTGGAGTCCGGTTATGATAGTGATGAGGCGGCTGATGTTGAGTCACAGCTAAAGGGTCTCGGTTACCTGTAATATTATCATAAGGAAAAAGTTATGGCTGAAAATACGCTAAGACCTCAGATGAGAATGCTGCAAAAGGGTGATGTAGAGAAACTCGTGGATATATACGGCGAGGCCTTTGGTGTTGATCTCGCCGTACCTTACTGGACATGGAAGTATTTTGAGAACCCATTTTGTGACTCCTTTATGAGTGTGGCTTTTGATAATAATAAGATCGTAGGTGAGACGGGCGGCATACCATGTCAGGTAAAGGTGGGAGAGAAGGGGTTTCTTGGTATGCAGATTGTGGATATAGTCATCTTGCCTGAGTACAGAAAGGGAGCCTGCCTTTTTAAACTCATGAGGATGGGCAGGCTGGAGGCTAAAAAACAGGGTATATCTCTAAGTTACGCCATCTCCATAAAGAAGACCTACAAGATAAGCACACGGGCGCTTAGGTTTCGCGGCGTCTTTCCCATAAAGAGGTTCGTTAATGTGCTGGATCCATCGCCATACTTGAAGAAGAAGATGGGCCCCCTCGGAGGTATAATAGGCGGGGCGGGAAGGGTGGGGCTTAGCGCTCTGCGGCCGGGGCGTCTCTCTGTGGATAAGGGGCTCTGTGTAGAGGAGGTCAAGGTCTTTGATAAGAGCTTTGACGAACTCTGGCAGAGGGCGGGAAAGTCTTATAACATAGCCGTAGTTAGAGACACTAAGTATCTGAAGTGGCGTTATACGGATTGTCCCATTCATACATACAAGACTTTTGCGGCAACCTCAGGCGGCAGGCTTGAGGGGTATGTTATCTGCTCGGCTACTACGGAGGATGGTGTAAAGAAGGGTAGAGTAGTAGATATATTTATGGAGAAGGATAATGCCGGCGCAGCAGGTCTGCTCATAAACAGAGCTATGGATTGGTTCAGAGAAGAGGGCTGCGACCTTGCTGTTACATGGGGGTACGATGGATGGTGGCTTGGTGAGCTTTTTTTGAGGGCCAAGTTTGTGGAGAAGGAGACGCCTCACGACCTTATCGTGCGCTCTGCGGCAGATGAGCTGGATATGGAATATCTCACAGACCCCGCTAACTGGTATCTTACCATGGGTGACAGCGATTATTTTTAAGGGCCACTTGTTAAGAGGGCTATTTTTTTGAGAAGATTATATTATCCACGATAGTGAGTTGATTTTTATCGGTAAAGAATATTGTTAAGTCCTTTGATAAAAGAGAGTAATATTAAGAGGATAGTTATTGTAGCGCCATCTATAGGTATGGGCGAGGTAGTCTTTATGTCCATGGTGGTAGGCGTTATAAGGGATAATATCCCCGGGGTCACGGTGACATTTATAAGCGGAGAGTATTCTTGCGCCTTTTTGCGTTTTATCCCCGGCGTTAGTGAGTGCATCAGTCTTGAGGCGCTGGGTTTTTCCGGAAGCCGCTCCCTCAAAAAGAGCGGGATTTTAAGTAAGGTCAAGTATCTGCTCCTCTTTATTCCCGTGCTTTTGGCGCTTCGGCGAGGCGCCTTTGATCTCGCCCTTGTCTCTGGAAGGGGAAGGTTTTTTACCTCGTGGATTCATCTTCTTCTCCGTCTTTGCGGCACAGGCAAGGTTGTTCTCTTGAAAAACATGCTTCAGAGACACCTTAGCCCGCATCTCCATGTGGTGGATAGTTACAGAGCTATTCTAAGGGAGATGGGCCTTACTGTCGATAAGAAGATTGTGCCCTCTCTCTCTATTTCAGGCGAGGCAGAGAGGGAGGCAGGGGAGTTTCTCATTGACAAGGGCATTGACGCGGCCTCTCATAAGGTTATTGGTATATGTCCACTTAGCACGAGGGAGATAAAAAACTGGTCTTCCGCCAAGTTTCTTGAGCTTATTAAAAAGCTTCGCCGCGACGATAATGTGCGTATAATTGTCTTTGCTCACGGCAGCGAGTCTACCGTTAAGGTCTTTAAAGAGAGCGGCAGCGACTCTCTTGTTGTAGGCAGTCTTTCTCTTGAGAGGCTTATGGCCCTTATTAAGCGCTGCGACCTCTTTATCAGCGTTGATACTGGCCCCATGCATATAGCTGGAGCATTTGGCGTCCCCACAGTGGGTATATTCGGCCCTACATCTGCTACGATGTACGGCCCTTATGGAGTTGGTAATATTGTCCTTAGCGCAGATGTACATGAGTGCAGGTATTTTGACGCTACTTTTATGGGCAGCGATAGGGTTCAGATGTGTTACAGGGAGGACAGGTGTCTGATTGATGCGAAGAGCTGCGTAAACAGGGTGAGTGTGGAAGATGTGCTCACGGCTGCCCGTAAGCTGCTGCCCTCGTTGACCCTGACTTGAAAATTAACGGAGGAACGATGAAAAAGAAAGTGCTTATGATAGGTCTTGACGGCGGAACCATGTCCGTTATAAAGCCCCTCGTGCAAGAGGGCCTGCTGCCGAATCTGGCATCTTTAATGGAAAGAGGCGTTAGCGGTGATCTTGAGTCTACCATGCCCTTTATAACGCCTCCGGCATGGGCGACTTTTTTTACTGCAAAACACCCCGGCAGACACGGCCTCTATGACTTTACGAAGACTAACCCCGAGACGGGCGATAAGGAGTTTGTAAATTTTAGCGATGTGCACTCCGATACCCTGTGGTCTGTCCTTACTAAAAATGGCAAAAAGGTCTGCTCTATAAACGTACCTCTTACCTATCCCATGCCCAAGATAGACGGCTATCTAATCTCCGGGCTTATGAGCCCGCCTGATCAGCTTATTACTCACCCCCAGTCTCTTGCAGAGGAGATAACGGAGAACTGCGGCTATATAGCGGATATTATCTTCATACGCGACTGGCATAAAGATGAGGAGAACATCCCTGCTCTGCTCACAAAGTGTACTGAGAAGAGGACGGATAGCTCTATATATCTCATGAAGAAGTTTGACTGGGATTTCTTTATGACAGTCTATACAGAGACGGACAGGATGCAGCACATACTCTGGGATTATCTCTTTGACGATTCCCTGCCCGCCGGCCTTAGAGAGAAGGTACGCGCCTATTATACTTTTCTTGACGCCTCAATTGGAAGGCTTATTAAGGAAGTAGATGATGATACTACTGTAATGGTTATGTCTGACCACGGCTTTGGCCCTATAGGCAAGAAAGTCTACCTCAATAAGTGGCTCCGTGATATGGGGCTGCTAAGTGTGAATGAGGGTAAGACAAGGACTATGAATTACCGCAGAAAATTAAAGGGTAAGGCCTATAAGATGCTGACAAAGTCTGAGAGGCTCTCGAAGATGCTCTTTGGCGAGAGCAGGGTGCCGAGGTCTGTAGCGGGATACAAGAAGGTCTTTGAGTGCATGGACTGGGACAATACCCGTGCCTTTACGGCCTCTAATACTGACCACGGCATTACTATTAACGTAAAGGGCAGAAACCCCCATGGAATTGTGGAGCCCGGTAAAGAGTACGAAGAGGTAAGAGAGCAGATAATGGAGGGGCTTCGTACCTTGAAGGACCCTGAGACAGGGCAGCTCCTTGCCAGCGAGGTTCATAAGAGAGAAGATGTCTACAGCGGCCCATTCCTTGAGATGGCCCCTGATGTGCTCTATGTGCTGGCAGAAGGCAGGCATATTGTAAGCACCCAACATGCCGACCACTTTATTGAGGATTCCGAGAGGGATACGGGCTCGCACCGAATAGAGGGTATGTTCATAGCATGTGGTAAGGAAATTGTCGCAGGCAGCGAGATAAATGACGCGAGGATTATAGATGTTATGCCTACCATACTGTACGACCTCGGTCTTGCCATACCTGATGATGTAGACGGCAGGATAATGACGAAGATTTTTAAGGATGATTTTCTTGAGGGTAACGGCGCAAAGTATACAAAGCCGGAGTTTGTAGATAAGGGCACTGAGGACGTTCTCTCAGCTGAAGAGAAGGGCGAGATGGAGGAGCGTCTAAAGAGCCTCGGGTACATGGACTGATATGAAGGTTATGCACCTCTTTAGCGGCAGAGAGGCCGGCGGCATAGCCTCAGTGGTCTTGCCGCTCTTAAGAGAGCTTAAGGGCCAGGGGCATAATGTCTCGGCGGTTTTTTTAAAAGAGGGCCCAATGTCCGAGATGGCCCGCGGACTCGGTCTTGATATTGATGTTTGCAGACGCCGTCACTTTATGGATTTTATGCTCATAGCGAGGCTTGCGTCTAAGATACGCAGGGACAGAGTGGATATAGTGCATACTCATAGTGTTAGCGGTAATTTTTACGGTAGACTCGCCTCTTTTTTTGCCTGCCGCTCTCTTACCGTTACCTCAGTTCATGCCGATACCTATAGCGAGCTTGTTGACGCCACGGGCTCTGTATTGAGGGCGAGGTTATGGCACTGGGTAGATAAGTTAATGTCGCGCTTTTCCAGGCTTTTACTTGCCAACTCTGAGGCTACTAAAGAGGTGCTTTTAAGTAAAGGCCTGCCCTGCACGAAGGTGAGAGTGCTTTATAATGGTATAGAGACTGCTGTCTCACTCTCAGATGATGGTGATGCGCTTCGAAAAGAGCTTGGCATAAGCGCCGGAGCGAAGGTGGTTGGAAGCGTAGGAAGACTTACAGGCACGAAGAATTACGCCCTTTTTTTAAGGGCGGCTAAGATTATACTTCAGGAGAGAAAAGATGTTTTTTTTCTCCTCGTAGGCGACGGCCCCGAGAGGCATGGCCTTGAGGCCCTTGCCCGCAGGCTCGGCATTGAAGATAATCTTATCTTTACCGGCTGGAGTGACGATATTGATAAGTACCTTGCCATTATGGATGTCTTTGTCCTTACCTCTGTAATGGAGGGTTTTGGTCTTGTGCTCCTTGAGGCCATGAAGTTCTCTCTCCCCGTTGTCTCAACCTCTGTCGGCGGTGTGCCCGAGGTAGTGGCAGAGGGCGAGACTGGTCTTTTAATTCCTTCTGATAATGATGGTGAGCTTGCCCATAAGGTACAGAGACTGCTTGCCGACTCGGCGCTCCGCAAGAAGCTTGGCGGCGGCGGTAAAGATAGACTGGAAGAAAAATTTACCCTTAAGAAGATGGCTGAGAAAACCATGTGTATATATAAAGAGGTCTCATGAGCCCTGGTGAGAAGCATAAAAAAGTTCTTATAATAGGCCTTGACGGCGCTACTCTTGATATAATAAGGCCCCTTGTAGCCGGCGGAGAGCTGCCAAACCTCGCCGCCCTTATGAGAGAAGGGACGAGCGGAGAGCTTGCCTCTACTATTCAGCCTACTACGCCTCAGGCCTGGACTACCTTTATGACTGGCTGTACGGCGGCAAAGCACGGTATATTCGACTTTATTGAGCGCGTTCCAAATTCTCATGATGTGCGCTTTGTGAACGGGAGCTTTAAGCGCGTAAAGAGCCTCTGGGGCATATTATCAGAGAGGGGGCTCAAGGTAGGCGTGGTGAACGTGCCCTTTACATACCCGCCGGAAGAGGTTAACGGAGTTATGATATCAGGCTTTGACGCCCCCGGTCTTGAGAGCGGTTTTGTGTACCCAACAGAGTTGTACGGAGAGCTGCTGGAAAAAGTGGGCCCTTATGAGCTTCGCGGCACATTCCCCATAGGCAAAAAAAAGGTCGATTATAAGGCGCAGGATATAGACAGAGTCGTTGATAACAGGACGGCTGTTAGTAAATACATAATGAATACTCGCCCCTGGGACGTATTTATGGTTGTCTACGGTAGTACGGACCATGTTCAGCACGTATTCTGGCGCCAGATGATGGACAAGGCGTCTGGCGTTGTAAGCGAGGACGTGGAGCGCTTTGGCGGTATTATCGCCCATACCTACAGAAAAGTAGACGAGGCCGTCGGCGAGCTTGTGGCCTCTTGCCCAGAGGATACAGTGGTGGTTATAATGTCCGACCACGGCGGCGGAGAGCTTAAGAGGGTTATCAACCTCAACAACTGGCTCTCAGATGAGGGGCTGCTCTCATACAGGAAAAAGCAGATTAAGAAGACCCTTCTTGAGGGCGGAAAGACATTGACGAAAAAATGCCTCTCAAAGGGCTCAAGGGACTGGATAAAGTCTCGTATGCCTGGCCTTAAGGACAGGACAGAGTCTCTTGCCTACTTTGCGGGAATAGACTGGGGCGGTACAAGGGCATATTCATGGGGAATGTACGGTAATATTTCCGTAAATCTACAGGGTCGAGAGGCCGATGGTACTGTGCGCGCCGAGGATTACGAGAAGGTAAGGGGTGAGATAAGCGAGCGTATTCTGAGGCTTAAGTCTCCTGAGGGAGATGAAAACCTTGTAGAGAAGGTCTGGAAGAGAGAGGAGCTATACAGCGGGCCCCTCCTTGAGGCCGCTCCTGATATCATCATAGGCTGGAGGGATTACGCCTATTATACGCAGGGTAACCTGAAGCGCGGCGACGGAAGCATCTTTCTTGATAAGCTAAGCATTGATTCATCGGACTTTGAGCATACGGGGACGCATCGCCTTAACGGAACCCTTATGCTTCGCGGTAGCGGTATAATAAGAGAGGGTCTCACTCTTACGGGAGCGGGGCTTGCTGATATAGCTCCAACGATACTTCATATAATGGGTCAGCCTGTGCCTGATAATATGGACGGTGAGGTTCTTACAGAGGTCTTTACGGGGGAGTTTCTCGCTGCCAACAGACCCGTTGCCGCAGCGGCGGCCGAGGCCTTTGAGAGTGGCGATAAGGTTGGCTACACTGAAGATGACAAGAAGGAAATGGAAGAAAAATTAAAGGGTCTGGGGTATCTGTGATGAGAATATGCCGCATTTCTTATAATGATAGAGGTTTTTTTGTAATACGTCATGTGATTACTGTTGCCGCAGGTATTTATAGTAGGGCGCTAAGCTCTCGCGGCCGGTAAGAGGAGGAGTGTTATGTTCGGTAAAAACGCCAAGTGGATAGCCCTAATAGGCGGCGGTGTTATCTGGGTATTTTTTATAATGGTCTTTACATATATGTTCTTTACAAAGATGCGTTTTTAACGGGGTCTCCAATGAATATCTTAAAGGGTTTGCTCATATTAAGTCTTATCTTTATTGCCTCATCATCAATGGCCGCTAATCACCCTTTTGGCTTGCATGGCGTCTACGGCGACAGTGAGGCGGCGTCCTCTCTTGGAGTGAAGCAGGTGAGGGTTGCCGCCCTTACATGGGGGCTTATAGAGCCTGAAAAAGGCAGGTATGATTTTGCCGCAATGGACAGAGGGTTAAAAAAACTTCAGAGCAAGGGCATAAATACCATAGTTGCCACTATTAGAGACATAAATGCCTGGGGTGGAAATAAGCGCGCTCAGAAGGGATATAAACGCGGTGTCCCATTATCCTCAAAGAGCGGTCTTCCATCTGATATCAAGGCCTGGAAAAAATTTATCCATACTGTTGTTGAGAGGTACGATGGTGATGGTGTTGATGATATGCCCGGGCTGCGGTCACCGATTAAATACTGGCAGATAGAGGGCGAGTGGATGTGGCAGTGGAAGGATACGACGGAAAATTATCTGCGTTTTCTGCGGATTTCACATGATGAGATTAAGAGAGCCGACAGCTCGGCGAAGGTTGTGGCAGGCGCTGTTACGGGCGGCATTGCCTTTGCCGTGGGCGAGGGCTTTGACAAGAGAGGATTTATTGAGAAGGGCGGGACCTCGGGCGGGCCTAAAAAAATCTTAAGGCAGCAGCTACTGAAGAGCAAGAAGTACCAAAAGGCACTGAGGAAGGTGAGGCGCCTTTTGAGGGAGGGCAAAGACTCCTTTGATATCCTTGATGTTCATATTTACTCACGAGACGCTTACATCATTTCGCCTGTAACAAAGTGGCTCACCTCAACCATGAAGGGCTTTGGGTATTCACGGCCTATTTGGAGCCTTGAGAACGCCGGCCCCTTTTATGGTTACTCAGAAGACCTTCAGGCAGAAGAGGTGGTGAAGAGATATATGCTCGCCATTAGCTCAGGTATGGATAAATTATTCTGGAGTTCCCTTCATGTAACTGAGGGCTGGTCTGATAATTTTAAGAGGCTTAGCCTCATTGACGAGAGCGGCAGGAAAAAGCCTGCTTTTTTTACCTATAAATTCTTGGCCTCGAGGATTGACGGCTTCGATAATATAGAGAGGCTGAGTATGGGGGAAGGGGTCTATGCCTTTAAGGTGAGAAAAAAAGGCGCTCGTGTTTATGTGTTATGGGCTGATAAGGGGCGCGTAGTCTCTCTGCATCCCGGCATGTCAAGGATGCGTGTTACAGAAACCCGGAGTCTTAAAGCAAGGCGCGTACTTCCTCGGCGCGGTCTCTTGAGGATGAAACTTGGAACCACACCGCTTATAATTGAAGAACTTTAATGCTATCATAAGTAAGGGCTCAGGCGCCGTTCTTATCGCCATCTTTGCCTGTTCAGGTCTTTTATTCGGCTACTCACTCCTTGTGGGTTTAGTGATGCTTCTCGCTATGGCTGTAGCGGTCTTATGTTTTTTAAGTCCCGGTCTCGGTCTGCTTATCGCCCTTTATGCCATACCCCTTGATACGCTCGGAAAGTTGACCCCCGGCGGCGCGCTGACAGTAGCAAAGCTGGTCATACTCTTTACCCTTATCGCGTGGTTTGTTCGCTCACTTCTCTCAAAGGACGATAAGATTTTTACTCTCGTACTGGAGAGTCCTGTGATGATTCTCACCATCTTCTATCTCATCTTCTCATTTACATCCATTGTAAACGTCTCTGAGAAGGCCTTATGGCTGGGGCTGCTGGTAAGGAGGATAAACCGTTTTTTTCTTATGGTCTTAATCATAAACCTTCTTACTGATAAGGAGATGTTTAAGAAGGCGGTCTTCATACTTTTTCTTGCTAATCTTCTTATTACGGCAAGTTCAGGTATCTTCGAGCTGCTTACGGGCTGGCCTGTGCTTCGCCTTGTTGGTCAGCACATAGACCCCCGTGTAATAGAGACAGGGCAGATAAGGGTCATCGGCGCGGCGAGCAACCCTGATTTCCATGCCGCCTTTATGATACTTCCAACGGGTATTGCTCTGGCCTTTGCTTATTTTACGAAAAAGAGACTTCACAAGATTTTATACCTCGCTTCCGTAGTCATCTTCCTTGTTAATATATACGGTACGGGGTCAAGGGGCGGGCTCATTGGCTTTCTCCTTGTTCTCCTTGTCTTTTTTATCTTAACTGAACTAAAGAGAAAGTGGCTCTACGGGGCGGGGGCAGTGGGAGGTATTATTCTAACGGCCCTTGTGGCAACTATTGTCTTGCCCAGCGCGCCTCTTGGGCGATATACGGGAGAGACGGGCACTAAGACCCTGACGTACAGGCTGGGATGGATGAAGATGTCTATTGAGATGATAAAGGATCACCCCATACTCGGCAGCGGAACAGGGCAATTCCTCTCAAATTACAACAGATATCTCGTCCCCACTGTGCCGCGGTCCCGTGAATGGCCGGAGAACAGCTATCTGCAGGCCTGGCTGGAGAATGGGATATTCTCGCTTATATCCTATATAGGGCTATATTTCTTCTCAGTCTTCAACTTGATACGGATAATGAGACAGACAAAGGACCCATATATGAAGAGCGTGGCCATAGGTTTTCTCAGCATCATCTCCGGCCTTGCCTTTTTTGCCATGACTGCCAATGTCCTTGAGATAGAGACTTATTGGATGGTCTTTGCCTTTAGTGTCGTTGTCTTTAATCTGCATAAGTCTGACGTACGGGGGGCCTTGAATGAGCTGTAGGATATGCGCCGCCGTTGAAGAAAAAAAGCTATATGCCCTGAGGGACATTAAGGTCGTAAGGTGCTCTCATTGCGGCACAGTAAGCCTAAGCGCGGCAGGGGGCAATGAGGAGGTGAGTGACCTTTATTCCTCTGATTATTATGAGGAGCGGGGCGAGTACTTTTTTGGTAACTCCGTTGTAGACCCGGCTGAGGGAGATGAGTCGGCAAGCGTAGTGGACTTTAAGAGAGGTCTTGACCTTATAGAGGGCTTGAAAAAACCCGGCAGGCTCCTTGATATTGGGTGCGCCATGGGTGTCTTTTTATCCCTCGCCAAGTCTCGCGGCTGGGAGGTCTACGGCACTGACGTCTCGGAGTTTGCCGTAAAGTTCGCCTCAGAGCGTTTCAGTATGGACTGCAGGGCGGGCTCGCTTCGAGAGGCAAAATTTCCTGATAAGCACTTTGATGTCATTACTATGTGGGACGTATTAGAGCACTTCGATGACCCCCTTGAGGAGTTAAGAGAGGTGAGGAGGATTCTTGCAGATGACGGAATTCTTATCTTCGATACCCCTAATGAGGATTCCCTTATGAGGGTCTTTGCCCACATGGCCTACATTTGCAGCGGCGGCATAATAAACTATCCTGTTAGAAAATTATATCATGAGTTTCACCTCTATTATTACAGCCCCGCTACTGTGAGGCTTCTCTTTGAGAA
The DNA here is from genome assembly GCA_964510775.1 of uncultured Thermodesulfobacteriota bacterium. Classification (GTDB taxonomy): domain Bacteria; phylum Desulfobacterota; class GWC2-55-46; order GWC2-55-46; family JADFVP01; genus JAJRZX01. Next base: position 9,393 of record CAZEBZ010000008.1, on the reverse strand, counting down.
GGCAGGTTTTAAGATAAGGGAGCTGAGAAAGAAGACCATACCTATTACCAAGGCCCGTGGAAACAAGGTGGAGAAGATGATAGTAAGTGCCTTGAGCTGCCTTGAGAGGGCCACTCACAGAGAGTTTGAGATGCTTGGTATTGTTAAAAAAGCGGGGGTAGAGATATAATGGCTGGTGCAGCGAATACAAAGGTCTTTTGCATAGGCATTGACGGGGCTACCTTCGACGTTATCCGCCCGATGATAGAGGCAGGTGAGCTGCCGGCCTTTGCCCGCCTTATGGAGCAGGGGGCCAGCGGGCCGCTCTTATCAACGCCAAACCTCATAAGCCCCTCGGCGTGGACGTCTTTTATGACGGGAGTTAACCCTGGTAAACACGGCATATTCGAGTTTTACGAGAAAAAAAGAGACTGCTACGGCGTGCGCTTCATTAATGCCTCGGACAGAAAGGCGAGTTCGCTCTGGAGTATTTTATCTGAAAAAGGCGTAGAGGTCGGCGTTGTTAACGTGCCTATGACGTACCCCGCGGAGAAGGTAAATGGTTTTTTAATAGCGGGCCTTGAGTCTCCCGGCCCTGAGGCAATGGGCTTTTGCTACCCCGCGGGCCTTTATGAGGAGCTAAAGGGCGCGCTTGGCCGCTATATTATGGAGCCCGGCATAACGAGTCACGTCATGGCCGGCGACCTCGCGGCTGCAGAGGCCCTGCTGTACGAGTCCATAGAGAATAGAAAAGAGTCAACGCTTTACCTTATGAAAAAATATCCCTGGGGCTTTTTTAACGTTGTCTTCAGAGAGACAGACCCGGCGCAGCACTGCTTCTGGAAGTATTTTGATAAAGACTCGCCTGATTATGTGGCCTCGCCTTACGGCCGCGTCATACCTGAGGTCTATAGGAGGATTGACGCCGCCATCGCTGAGATTACAGCCGCACTCTCCGAGGATACAACGGTAATAGTCCTCTCTGACCACGGTTTTGGCTTTAGGCAATACGCCAATCTCGCCCTTAACGGCTGGCTTGAGGGCGGCGGTTTTCTGAGTTTCAAAGATAACGATAAAGACGCCCTCTCGGGCCGTCTTTATCGGCAGGTGGAGAAAAGATTTAAGAGAAAGACAAAGGAGAGACTGGTGCGTCTCTTTCCGAAATTAAGGGACAAGGTGCAGTCAGGTATGTTCTTCTCAAGTATAAATTGGTCTCGGACTCGTGCCTTTGCCGACGGAATAAGAGAGGGAATATATATAAACTTAAAGGGCAGGGAGCCTGAGGGCGTAGTAGAGCCGGGGGATTACGAGGCCTTGCGTGATGAAATCATAGAGCGCCTTAAGGGGGTTGTAGACCCTGAGAGCGGCGAGCTTATTGTTGATGACGTATTTAAGAGAGAAGAGGTCTATGCAGGTGAGATGACGGATAAGAGCCCCGACCTTATTGTGAGGTGGCGGCCAAAGACAGGTATCAGCGGCATGAGAGATATTGGGGGAGAGGGCTACAAGCCGCGTTTTCTTACTGAAGAGCACAGGACGATAAGCGGAGACCACAGGGACAGCGGCGTGCTTTTTTTAATGGGCCCGAAGGTTAGGCCCGGTGAGATTCAGGGCGCCTCTATTATGGATCTAACCCCTACAATTTTACATGTAATGGGACACCCCGTGCCATCGGATATGGACGGAGTCGTACTTAAAGAGGCCCTTCTTGGTCACGATGAGGTACTTGTCTCAGGGCCGTCGCAGAGCAGCGGCGGCGGTAGTGAGAGCGGCTACGACCCTGATGAGGAAGAGGCCGTAAGAAAGCGCCTCCGAGACCTTGGTTACGTAGAGTAGGGGTTATATAAAAAGGCAATATGGCAAAGATAGTAAAAATATTATCTCAGAGTTATCTGCCTACTCAGGGCCGATACCCGCGAATTACCAGTGAGGCTCAGACTCTTATTGACAATGGTCACAGCATTCTTATCCTTGGTTGGGATAGACTCTGTGATGCGCCTCTTCATGAGAGTGCTGATGGCATGGAGATACGTCGGGTTCGCGTAAGATCAGAGGAGATGCGCGGGCCGGTGCAGGTCTTTTTTCTCATGGCCTTCTGGATAAAGGCCTTTTTAATACTTATGAGAGAAGAGGTTGATATAGTTCATTGTCATAATTTAGATGTAATGCCCCTTGGTTTTATGATACAATTATTTAGGGGGTGTACGCTCATTTATGATGCCCATGAGCCAAATTACTACGCCCTATGGCCTAAACGGTGGAATTTCCTACTCTTTTTTGTTAATACCGTTGAGGCTTTTCTTGCAAAACGGGCCGATTACGTCATAGTTACCAATGCCTTTCAGGTGGAGAAGTTTCACAAAAAGGGCGTAAAATCCGTTAAGGAGATAGGGAACTGGCCTGTTAAGGATATTATCGTAGAGGCCCCTCACAGGAAAAAAGGGCGTGGTCTTGTCTTTGGCAGGATAGGCACTATATACCCTGACATAGGGCTCGAAGAGACCTTAGGGGCTATGAGGGAGGTAGCGAAGAGACACCCCGGGGTAAAATTGTTCTTAGCCGGGCGTGTAGTAGAGGCCTACAGGGCTGATTTTGAGAGGATAATTAAAGAGCTTGGCCCTCTTGTTGAGTATTACGGCCCTTACGGCGCCTCGGATATGAAGGCCCTATATGAGCGTATAGACGTATCTCTGCTGCTCTACAGAAAGAACGAGTGGTTTACCCACATTACGCCTACGAAGTTTTACGATACTCTTGCCAACGGCGTACCTGTTGTGATGACGGATATAGGCGGGCTCGGCCCTCTTATAAGAGAGAAAAAATGCGGTATCGTAGTAAATGAGAGAGAGTCCTCCTCTGTTGTTAGTGCCATGGATAAGTTTATTACTGATGACAGATTCAGGCGCGAGACCTCAAAGAGGGGGCTGGCCCTTATAAAGGAAGAGCTTAACTGGGACAGGGCGGCAATGAGACTGCGCGAAGTCTATGAGACCTTTTAGGTGTATGCGAGTTCTATTATGGCTGTAAAAAAGAAGGTTACATTTATAATGCCCCCGCCCCTTGACGGTAATCAGCCCGTTGAGAGGGTCTTTGGCTGTAATTACGGCATATATCCCATACCTAATATCTTTGCCCTTACCACCGCCGCCGTGCTCGAAGAGGCCGGTTATGACGTCGCTTATGTAGACGGGCCTGTAGAGGGCTGGAAGAGGGAGGATTTTCTTGCCTTTCTCCGCTCTGATAATACGGATCTATATTGTTTTTACTCCGTAAATCTCGCCGTAGAGACGGACGTTCTTGCTCACGCCCTTATAAGAGAGCTTCGAGGCTCTGTGCCTGTGGCCTTTGTGGGGCCGGCGCCTACATATACTACAGACAAATTTCTTATTGACGAGATGAGCTTTGCCATACGAGGCGAGATGGATCTTACGCTAAGGGAACTCGCCGACGCCCTTTTTAAGGGCGGGAGCCTTGCCTCCATACTCGGATTATCTTACTTAAAGAGCGGCGCTGCCCTTAATAACGACTCCAGGCCCCTGCTTCACGACCTTGACTCACTTCCATTTCCTGCGCGCCATCTTATAGACAGAAACAAGTACTATAACCCAAAGTTCGGCGTGCGCCCCGTAACGGCGGCCCTTACATCAAGGGGATGTCCTCATAAGTGTATTTACTGCGTGCCAAATTCCCTCTCTTTTGCCCGCGAGCTGGAGTTTAAGAAGGGCTCAGGAGGAGCTAAACCTGCCGTAAGGCAGCGCTCCCCCGAGAGTATCGAGAGTGAGTTTAAGATGCTCAAGGCCGATGGTTTTCGCGCCGTCAACGTACTTGATGACCAATTCCCCTGGGGTGAGAAGAGGACAGTGGAGATATGCGAGAGAATCGCCCCGCTGAACCTCAGCTGGGGTTGTCTTGCCCGCGCCGATTACCTTAACGAGAATATAATCAAGGCCATGAAAAAGGCGAACTGCATGTTCGTAGACATTGGCGCCGAGAGCTTTGAGCAGCCCGTGCTGGAGTTTGTTAAAAAAGAGATTGAGATAGAGAGAATTGAGGAGGCCATAAGGCTCCTTAAGGAAAACAAGATAATCGTAAAACTTAATATGCTCCTTGGCTCAAGCCCTCTTGAGACAAAGGAATCCATACTTAGAAACATAGATATAGTAAAAAAGCTCGACCCCGATGGCGTAATGTATAGCCTTGCAAGTCCATTTCCCGGAACTGATTTTTATGATATGGCGAAAAAAGAGGGCTGGTTCGTTCACGGCGATTATGTGCCGAGGGATGTTAGAAAAGAGGCTATTCACAGCTATCCCAACCTTGCTAAAGGTGAGCTTGAGAGCCTTATCCGTCACGCTAATTTTAGTTTTTATCTCAGGCCGAGGTTCATAGCCCGTAATCTGTGGCGTGTAGTCCATCCAATGGAGTTTTATTACGCGTCGCGCTCAATGATTAGAAAACTGTTTTAACATCATGACAAGGAGGCAGATGTGTTATTAAAGGCTAGAGTTGGAGTATTGATTGCTTTTATCTTGATGACAGTAAGCGGAGTCGCTTATGCCGCGCAGCAACGACCTGAGTATGTACCCGGCGAGGTTATTGTGGCTTTTGACGATGATGTAGATGAGCTCTTTGAGGATGATGCAATGACTAAGGTGCAGGGCAGACTCCTTAAGCGCTTTCGTCGTTTACGTGCCCGTCATATAAAGGTTCCCGCAGGCTCTGCCAAGCGGGCGATAAGAATTCTTAAAGGCATCAAGGGAGTTAAGTACGCCGAGCTTAATACCTTGAGGTATCTGAATGTTACACCTAACGATTCTCAGTTCTCGAGCCTCTGGGGTCTTAATAATACGGGGCAGACAGGCGGCGCCTTTAACTCCGACATAGACGCACCTGAGGCATGGAATCTCTTTACTGGAGATCCCAATATGGTGGTTGCCGATATCGACACGGGTCTTGATATGACTCACCCTGATATTGCCGCCAACGTATATACCAACCCCGGCGAGATAGCGGGTAATGGTATTGATGACGACGGCAATGGTTTTATTGATGATGTACATGGCTGGGACTTTGCTCATAATGACAATGACCCCTCTGATTCAGATACCCTCTGCGGCGGCCACGGCACTCATACGGCCGGCACCATAGGCGCAGTTGGCAACAACGGAGCGGGCGTAAGCGGTGTGAACTGGAGCGTGAAGATAATGCCGCTAAAGGTCTTTAAGGTCTTTTTTGGCACCCAATGCTCCGCTACATCGACGGCAATAGTAAACGCCATTAATTATGCCGCGGATATGGGCGTTAGGGTATCGAATAACTCTTACGGCGGCGCCCCCTTTAACCAGGTAGAAAAAGATGCCATAAAGGCCTCAAAGAGTCTCTTTGTAGCTGCCGCAGGTAATGACGGCGTTGATACGGATGTAACGTCCCATTATCCCTCGTCTTACAGGCTGCCCAATATTATATCCGTTGCCGCTACAGATAGCCATGACGCACTGGCTGTCTTCTCAAACTTCGGCCTGACCTCTGTAGACCTTGGTGCCCCTGGCGTTGGCATACTCTCTACTCTTCCGGGGGGTACATACGGTATGATGAGCGGTACGAGCATGGCAGCTCCTCATGTAACGGGAGCGGCGGCTCTCTTAATGGCCAAAGATCCTGCGCTCTCTGTTAATGAGGTGAGGTGGAGGATATTAAATGGAGCGGATCCGACGGGACTAACCGTTGTAACGGGCGGCCGTCTTAATATCAATAATAGTTTTATCTTTCCATCTCCAGGGCCTGTTACAGTGGCTATGACGAATCTTGGCGCCGCTACGGTGCCCCTTGGCGGGAAGATCTCATACTCTATAAACATAAACAATAACGATTCAGCGGCTCATGCCGTAGATGCCAGTGTTGTCGCTGTCTTTCCAGATGGCAGAGAGGTTATCCTCGCAGCCAAGACGCTCAATGTGAGCGCAGGCGGTGCGCCTCACGCCAACTTTGCGCAGACTATTCCGCTTAATCTGCCCGTAGGTCTTTATAATATAGCCGGCAGAGTTGAGGTTACTGGTCTGAGTTTTGATGAAGATGTTATTCCTTTTACTTTCACGCCTTAGATTCATAGCTCCGAGGCGGTGTTGCCTGCTGCCAGGAGCTGTTTTCTCTTAAATTTGAGGGTACAGATGGCGGAGCTTTCCGTTACTATTATAGCAAGGGACTGTAGAGACCTGCTCCTTAACTCTCTAAAGGCCCTCTACGCCTGCCTCGGAGATCTGGACTTTGAGGTCCTTGTCCTTGATAACGCCTCAACAGATGGTACGGGAGAGGCGGCGGAAAAGGCATTCCCAGAGATAAGGCTATTTCATAATGATGTAAATAGAGGCGTAGCACCGGCGCGCAACCAGCTCATTAAGGAGGCAACGGGACGTTATATCCTCATTCTCGATGCCGATACGGAGATGGTCTCCAAGAATTTTTCTGATCTTATCGCCTATATGGACTCTCACACCGATGTGGGCATACTTGGATGCACCCTTGTATCTGAGGATAATGAGATACACTCATCTACGAGGACATACCCGCGGCCCATACACGTACTCCTTCGAAGGCTGCAGATGGTTGGTATTGTGCGCGATAGCAGGATACTGCGAGATCATCATCTTGAGAGATGGCGCCGCACTTCGCCAAAGGTTGTAGACTTTGTAGAGGGGGCATTTCAGCTTATTCGAGTTAAGGCCGTTAATAAAGTAGGCCTTCTTGACGAGTCTATGTTTTACGGCTTCGAGGACGCTGATTACTGCGCCCGTATGGAGAAGGGCGGTTTTAAGGTGGTCTGCTACCCGGCTTTTGTTGTAAGACACCTGCTGCAGGGTATTACACGAAAAAATCCCTTTAACAAGATGGCCTATCTGCATACAAAATCCTACGTTACTTTTTATCGTAAACATCGAGCCCTTATTAAGAAAAAGTGTTAAAACCTCTGCTTAAAGAATGTCTCATCTCAGGTCTCTATGGACTTGGCACGTTAAGGCCCTCGGAGTGGCCCGCTGTTATCATATACCACTCTTTTGATGAGTGCGCCTCACCTGTATCCATATCTGCTGCTGCCTTTAGAGAGCATCTCTCTATTATAAAAGAGCTTGGGTATAAGACCATTACGGCTACTGATTTAATAGAGGCCCGTATCGGTAACGAGCCTCTGCCCGAGAGGGCCGTTGTCTTGACTTTTGATGATGGATTATGGAATAATTATACAGTGGCCTTTCCGTTGCTGCGCGAATTCGGGTTCACGGCTACGATATTTCTTGTTACGGGATATCTCGGCAGGCTCTCCACATGGGAGAGAGACCCCGGCATCTCGGCCCTTCCCCTTCTTGCATGGGAGCATATTAGAGAAATGCACGAGTATGGCATTGATTTTCAGTCTCATACCCTCTCTCATCCACATCTTACGAGACTAAATGATAAAGACCTTGATAGAGAGCTGCTGAAGAGCCGCGGTCTTATTGAGGATAGGCTTGGAAAGAGCGCTCCGCTTTTCTGTTATCCATACGGAGATTTCGACTCGCGCGTTGTTATGAAGCTGCGGGAGTTTGGCTTTAAGGCGGCCTTTGCAGGTCATCCTGCAGGTGAGGATAACTATTCCATCAACAGAGTAGGCAGCGCTCACCTTACAACGGGGCTCTCCTTCAAGACTGCCCTGCTTGGGAGTTTTGGGCACTTTTATTCATTGAAAAGGTTTGTTAAAAAGGTATAATTAATAATTAAGTTGCAATCTTGGTTATAGAAGCGCAACTTATAAGAGAGGCCTCCGCGGTAGCAGCGCCAATGTCTCTTATGCAATTAAAATTATGGTAGGGCGGGCTTTGCCTCAGCTTTTGCTTATTACCATATCCCATCATGCGAATCTTAATATCATATCTTTATGCCTGCTTTGCCGGGTGAAACTTATTTGAAAAAAAGGGGGAACCGTTGCCGGAGTCTAAGAAGAAAAGATGTCTTGCCGTAGGCCTTGACGGCGTATCGCGAGGGCTTTTGGAGAGCTACATGGAGATGGGCCTTATGCCTGAGGTTAAAGAGATTCTGTCAGGTGGCTTTGACCTGCACGAGATGGACGCCTCTATACCAGATGTCTCATCAACGTCATGGGCCTCTTTTTTAACGGGTACCAACCCAGGCGAGCACGGTATATACGGCTTTATGGATCTTAGCCCCAATGCCTACTCCATGTATTTCCCCTCCTATACGCACATGGGCGCGCCTTCAATATGGGATATCCTCGGAGGCACAGCGGGCGAAAAAAAATCCGCCCTTCTTGATAAATACGGCGATTCATTTAAAGAACCCCTGCGCTCCGTTATCTTGAATATTCCCGAGACCTACCCTGCCGCACCAATGAAGGGAATATTAACGGCTGGTTTTGTCTGTATTGACCTTGAGAAAGGCACTTATCCGCCATCTGCCTATGATTACCTTAAATCTATTGGTTACCGTTCTGATGTTGACGCCGCTAAGGCCGCTACAGACCCCGATGGGTTTTTTGAGGAGCTTGACTACGTCCTTGATAAGAGGGTAGAGGCCTACGGCCACTTTATGGTGACAGACCCCTGGGATTTATTTATCGCCGTTATTACAGAGACAGACCGCCTGCATCACTTTTTCTTTGACGCGGCCTTTAATGAGTCCCATAAGTATCATGGCCGCTTTATCGCCTTTTATCAGAAACTCGACAAGATTATAGGCACCTTATTCGCCCGTTTTCACGACCTCGTTAAGGGCGAGGGTCTCTTTATGACTATGTCGGATCATGGTTTTACTGAGCTTAAAAAAGAGGTCTATATTAATACTCTCTTTGCCAGGGAGGGCCTCTTGCACCTTGATGAGAGCAGGGATTACTTCGAGCAGATAAAGGCCCCGACAGAGGCCTTTGCCATGGAGCCTGCGAGGATATACCTGAACCATGAGGGCAAGTACCCCGAGGGCGCCGTGAGTTCCGAGGATGTACCGGCCCTTACAGAGAAGGTTAAGGGAGTCCTTAACTCTCTTACATTTGAGGGAGAAAAGGTGATAAAGGCGATTTATGATAACTCTGATCTTTACAGCGGTTCGGCGGCGGCTAAGGGGCCTGACATGGTATGCCTTGCCAACGATGGTTTTGATTTAAAGAGCGCCTTTAAAAAACCAGAGGTCTTTGGTAACGGGCGCTTTACGGGCATGCATACGAGGCATGACGCCCATTCCATACTGCCTCTATGGGCTGCCCCTGATAAACGCCTTCATATAGAGTCACTTGCTTCCATTATACTGGATTATTTTTCCGCTTAATTCACATAATTCAAGGAGAAGTTATGGATCAGCTAACAATGCTTGAGAATAAGAGTATATTTATCATCAGGGAGGCTTACGCAAAGTACAAGAACATAGCCATGC
>CAZEBZ010000007.1:29370-45214 GCA_964510775.1 uncultured Thermodesulfobacteriota bacterium | reverse complement strand
AAGAAAACCAACGGGGGCAGGCTAATAGTCTTTGAATATGCTTATAGCGCCCCTCGATTAGCTGTAATAAATAGAAAAAGGAAAGCAAGACAGAAGAAAACCAACGGGGGCAGGCTAATAGTCTTTGAATATGCTCATAGCGCACCTCGATTAGCTGTAATAGATAGAAAAAAAAGCAAGACAGAAGAAAACCAAAGGGGGCGGAGTGGATATATATTTTATATGTCTCATGTGCCTCAATTAATTGTAATAAATAGAAAAAAATCAGTTTAAGAAACTACTAAGGATTAATTTATGAGAAGTCTTCCCATTATAAAAGAGCTTGAGGAAGAGCTTAAGAAGGTAGAGAGAGAGCTGCGTTTTGAGGTTCCAAAAGAGCTGCGTATCGCCGCTGCCCATGGTGATCTCAGTGAGAACGCCGAGTACGACGCCGCGAAGGAGCGAAAAGTCTTTCTTGAGGCCCGGGCAGCGCATCTTATGGATAGGATAAATTCCCTCTCTTCTCTTAAAATCTCGAATATTCCCTCAAATGCCGTGGGGTTTGGTTCTCGTGTTGAGCTTGAAGACCTGAACACCGGTGATACTCTTGAGTACGAGCTTGTAACTCCAGAGGAGGTTGACGCTCGAAATGGAAAGATATCCATAGCAAGCCCTATTGGACGGGCGATGATGGGTAAGGGCATTGAAGACGAGGTGACGGTAAAGCTTCCAACAGGGCTTAAAGAGTATGTTATTACGGGCTTTAAGACACTGCATGTACTTTTATCTGAAGGTGAGGGGTAGGTCAAGGGGGCGTAAGTTTCATAGTAGCCTCTAAAGACAATGAAACCACTAAACAAGGAGCATGAAATGAAGGGCATGAAAAAATTTTCGTACCTGTCAGCTTTTTTACTTAGTTTCTTTCTTATCTCATTCGGCGTTGTGCCCGCTGGGTTCGCAGGGTCGCATCACGAGAGTGGTAACCACGCTGATGGCCATGAGTCACATAAGAGTTCAGGGCATCACGGCGCGCACTGGGGTTATGAGGGCGAGCACGGCCCAGAGCACTGGGGCGAGTTGAGTGCGAAGTTCAAGGCCTGCGGAGAAGGTAAGAGCCAGTCCCCTATTAATATCAGCGGGTCTCTCAAGAGCCCACAGGATACGTTGGAGATGCACTATAAGTCCACCAAGATAGATATCCTTAATAATGGGCATAGCATTAAGATTAATTATGATAAAGGCAGCTACATAAAGGTCAACGGCGAGAGGTATAACCTTGTACAGTTTCACTTTCATGGCCCAAGTGAGCATACTGTAAATGGTAAGCACTCCGCCATGGAGATGCACCTTGTGCATCAGAGCAAGAAAGGCGGTTATGCCGTTGTCGGTGTGATGATAGAGAAGGGAGATAAGAATAAGGCCTTTTCCGGTATGTGGGCTAATCTGCCTGAAGAGGCCGGAGATGAGGAGGAGCTTGGCGCCTCTGTTAATGTAAGAGACCTTCTTCCGAAGAAAAAATCTTTCTATAACTATAGAGGTTCTTTTACCACTCCTCCATGCACAGAGGGTGTGAAGTGGTTTGTAATGAAGAACAAGGTCAATCTCTCAGGCCATCAGCTCAAGGCCTTTGAGGAGATAATGCATGGTGATAACAGGCCTGTTCAGCCCCTTAATGGCCGCGTCATCGGCGTATCGGGTAATTAGCCTTAGATTTAAATAAAGACTGTTAATAGAAAGAGGGCCCTTATAAGGGGCCCTCTTTTGTTGTTTGTAGTATGTGCGCCGCTGTAAGAGATGAATTATGCCTTAAACTCCCCCTCAAGTCTTTTTTCTACTGAACGGATTTTTTCTGTAATACGGTTCATAGGTTTATCGGGGCGCACGTCTATTGAGATATTAATAAAGACCCGACCCTTCTCTTTCATGGCCTCTTCCTTACATCTTTTTATAAGGGCCATGACCTCGTCCCACCTGCCCTCTACTACCGTGCCCATTGCGCCAAGGCTGTAAGGCAGGCCGCTCTCTTTAACTACACTTGTTATATGAGAGACAACCTCGCTAAGGCTCTCACCCTTGCCGATAGGTATTACGCTGAACTGTGCGATCATAAAGACCTCTGTCTTTTATTATGAGTTAGAAGCAGCAATGCCGCTATGTCCATATACCGTTTATAACGGCCTCGCAGTGAGGACACTGTGATCCCTGTAAAAAAACCTCGCCTATGCTGTAGCCGTGCCTCTTTATGATAAGAGAGCCGCACTTGTAGCATGCCGTTGACTCACCGGTAAGGCCGGGGATATTACCGGTATAAACATATCTTAGCCCCTCGTCAAGGCCGATATTACGGGCTGTTATAAGATCATCTGCGCTCGTCGGAGGCGCATCAAGTAGTTTATACGTGGGGTAAAAGGCGCTTATATGCCAGGGCATGGATTTATCAGTCTTGTATATCCATCTCGCAAGCTCACGAAGCTCTTCAGGGGAATTATTAAGCCCCGGGATAATAAGTGTTGTTACCTCTACCCAGATACCGAGGCGGCGCATCTCTACGATGCTCTCAAGTACGGGGGCGAGACGAGCGCCGCAGATTTTTTTGTAGAACTCATCAGTAAATGCTTTGATGTCTACGTTGGCCCCGTCAAGGAGGCCCTCAAGCTCGCCGAGGCACTGCTTTGTCATGTAGCCGTTAGTGACGAATATGTTCTTAAGCCCTGCTTTTTTTGCTGCGATAGCCGTGTCGCGGGCGAACTCAAAGAATATCGTAGGCTCTGTGTAGGTATAGGAGATGCTCCGGCACTTTGCTGATAGAGCCGCCTCTACTACAGATTCAGGCGTAGCCGCTCTGCCGGGAATTTCCTTAAGCTCACGTGCCCCCTGTGATATCTCGTAGTTCTGACAGTGTCGGCACCTGAAGTTGCACCCCGCCGTAGCAATAGAGTAAGTACTCGTAGAGGGGAGAAAGTGGAAGAGGGGTTTTTTCTCTATTGGGTCTATATTCTCGGCTATGAGGGGGCCGTAGACAAGGGTATTAAGAACGCCGTGGATATTTTCCCGCACTCCGCATATACCGCGTTTGCCCTCTTGAATATGGCAGTGGAAGGCGCAGAGATAGCAGTCAACGCTCTTATCCTCTCTTCTGCTGTATAGGCTGGCCTCTCTCATTATTGCTCTCTTCTCCATGAGACTCGGGCGAGTTTAACGTCCTCGCTCCACTTGTATTCAAGCTCTCCCTTGTAGGCCTTCTTAAGTATGGCCCCGATTCTTTGGGCGAGTTTTTCTGTTGTTGTGCTTATCTTCATACCATCAGCTGTCTCTTTTATCTCGATTATCCTCTCAAGGGGGTTGTGGTAGATGGCTCGTTTCTCTTTGTTGCGTATGAGGTTTATTATCTCCTCATTGTGAGCCGTGGCAAAAGAGCCCGCTATTGTGACAAAGCCGCCTACAAAACCGTCGCGTATCTTCTGACAGGCCGGACAGAGTATGGTCTCACCTTTCCTCTCTTTTGGAGCGGCTTTTGCCAAGGCCTCAAGACTCCATCTTTTATTGTGGTAAAAGGCGCCGCATTTACTGCAAGATGTATTATCTGTTGGGCTTGCTTTGTTGAGATATGGGTCAGACGCGCTGTCTATGGCTTTTTTTATGCCACATTTAGGGACTCTCATAGGCACCTCCTTTGCCTGGTCTTTAAACCGAGGTATCTGTAAGGCTTTATATGGGGCGGTCTTACTTTTTGATACTCTTATTATAGCACTTTGTTTGTTTTTTAGATAGGTGAGTAAGGGCCTCGGGAGTAGGCGAAGTGTTCTCAATAGTTACAAAATATGTTTCAGGTAAAGGACTGTGTAAGGGGCTGTAGTGAGTCACTCTATTAAGTGCATGTAGCTGCAAAAGTGCTACGCTAATGAGTAATCACCGGGCGTACAGTCTCTTTGGCAAAGAAGCAGGAGACAGGAAAAGTGTTTGGTGTAAAGAGGTACAGGAGCCTCTTCTACGTAAAAGGCTTATAAGTGAGGGGCAGGCCTAACACAGAGCGCTTAGCCCTCTTTTTTATTGGTAAAGGCGCTGCGCCGTCTCTGAAATACGTCCTTACCGGCCTTGTAGGCGGCTCTGAGATCTTCTTTTCTGCCTCCCATGATGTCTCTAACCTTGTCGGCGCCTGAGTCCATACTATCTCTTGCGTCCTCTATCCGGTCTTTTGTCCATTCTCCGGCCTCGTCTACGCCTTCACGTATCTTTTTTCTTGTCTCCACCCCAGCGGCCGGGGCAAAGAGCAGGCCAATGGCCGCACCTGCCAAACCGCCTAAGAGAAACGCCACAATCGAGTTACTTCTGCCCTTTGACATCGTCGCCTCCTTTCTCTTCTTCAGAGCACTTGATAAAATATTTTAGCCCGTATTGAATACCGATTATAAGGCTGATAAGGGTAATAAAGGGGCCTTTGAGGCTGCCTCCGATGATATCGGCTGTAGTGCCTAAAGACCTTGAAAAATCACTAAGCCGTCTGAAAAGCGCCTCAAGGTCGCCTTTTTTATCACTCGTTGATTTAAGAAGACCATTAAGAGTCTCAAGAGATTTTTTGCTCTCTTGCGAGAGGTTCTCAACGGCTTTTGCTGTCTTTTTTATCTGAAGGAGTGCGGGAATAGCAAAAATTATGAGTATAAGAAAGGCTATAACAAGAAGAAAGGCAGTGATTTCATATATATTTGCTGTAATCATAGCTCTTCTCCTTTATGTAAGCGATGCTTTAGTATAACCTCTTGCTGTATTTTATGTCAAGGGAGCTTACTCTATGTTGAGAGAGTAAGAGGGTGGATTAAGGGGCTATAGGCAAGAGAAAAAAGATGGGGCTCTGCAAGACAGCATTATACCTGCTCGAAGGGGTCGAAGAGTTTGCCGTATTCCTTCAGTGCGAATCTGTCTGTCATGCCTGCTATGTAGTCGCAGATTACACGCATCTTTTCCGCGCTGCCATTGTCTATCTTCTCAAAATTACCGGGAGGCAGCAGACGCGGCTCTCTTGAGTAGGCGTGAAATAACTCGGAGATTATCCTCTCAGCCTTATCGGCCATCCTGATGACGCGGTGGTGATGGTAGAGGTTGTTCATAAGAAAGGCTTTTAGTTCTCTGTTCATCGCTGCCATCTTTGGGCTGAAACCGGCTATGGCCGACTCTCTTCGGCGTACATCCTTTATATTGTTTACACCCTCGTCTCTTATCCTCTGATTTACAATAGATACAAGGTCTGTAACCTGTGCGTTAATTATCTCTATGATGGTCTGATACTTTAATACCCGTGCCTCTGCTATCTCAGTACGGCTGTCCACCTTCTCCAGATTTGTCCTCCATAGCTCTACGTCCTGCAGCGCCTCACTCGTTAGCATCTCTGAGGATAAGCCGTCGTCAATGTCGTGGTTGTTATAGGCTATCTCATCGGCAAGGTCTACTATCTGGGCCTCAAGGCACGCCGAGGGTGTGTGGACAAAGGCATTATCACCTGAGTGATTATCAAAGTCCGTTGAATGCTTGGCAATGCCCTCTCTTGTCTCGAAGGTGAGGTTAAGGCCGTTAAAGGCGGGGTATCTTTTTTCAAGCTCCTCTACAATTCTCAGGCTGTGGGCGTTGTGCTCAAAGCCGCCGCTGCCCTCCATGAGTTCGTTAAGGACTTTTTCGCCGCTGTGGCCAAAAGGCGGGTGACCAAGGTCGTGGGCAAGGGCTATAGCCTCAGAGAGGTCTTCGTTAAGGCCGAGGGCGCGGGCAATGGTTCGGGATATCTGCGCTACCTCGATAGAGTGGGTAAGGCGCGTTCTGTAGTGGTCGCCCTCGTGGTAGACAAAGACCTGCGTCTTGTACTCCAGCCTTCTAAAGGCGTGCGAGTGAATGACGCGGTCTCTGTCGCGCTGAAAAGGGCTTCTGAAGGGATGCTCTCTCTCAGGGTGAATCCTGCCCTCTGTCTCGGCGCTAAAAGCGGCGTAGGGCGACAGCGTCTCTGCCTCTCTTTCCACGTATCCCTTTATCTTCACTATTGACAAATTCCTCTTTTATAATAGAATTATTATATGAGAACTTTCATCCTGCTTACCGCGGCCCTTGTTATAAGCGGCTGTACATCTATTATATCAAGTAATGTCCTTAAAGGGGTAGATAAGGGTATAACCCTTGAGCTTGTACAGGCAAACCCCGAGGCCTTTAAGGCAAAGCATGTACTCTGGGGCGGTCTCATCATCAAGACGACTAACCTTGAGAGGGTCTCGGAGATAGAGGTTCTTGAGACTCCTCTTGCCTACAACGACGTACCCACAGAGGGAAAATCAAGGGGCAGGTTCATCGTAAGGGTTAACGGCTTTATTGATGCCGCCGTATACAAAGCGGGCGAGGGTCTTACAGTGGCCGGCGTTGTAGCAGGTTCCAGCGTAAGAAAGATAGGCAAGATGGATTACGCCTACCCCGTTGTAACGCCCATAGAGCTTAAGGTTGTAGAGCCTTACTCCGAAGAGGACTATAATAACTACGACTCATACTATTACGGCCCCAATTACGGCCCCTACTATGGCCCTTATTACCGCCCATATTATCGCCCCTACTATGGCTATGGCGGTTATGGTTACGGCGGCCACGGTTATGGTTACGGCCGTCATGGTTATCCTTATTAAGGGGCGGGTAGTACTTTAGGGGCATTTATTCCCAAGGCGGCAGCTTACCGCTGCACGTTGTCACTACCTTGACTTACATTTACCACGACTACGTCCCTGCACACAAAATAATTACTTCTCAGTTCCGCAGCCCTCTTTTATACTCATTAGAAAATCCTGATACTCCTCGTAATAATCGTCCATAAGGTCGGCGAGGTTTTTCCCCTCAGGGTCGATTTCTTTTTTTACCTTCAGAAATTCCGTAAATGTCATAAATTACCTCCATGTTTTTTTTATAAATTACTTGCCTGCGGCGCGTAAGGTATGGGGTCAACTTCCCCTGCTTCCCTAAAACCACGCAGTCTCAGCAGGCACGAGTCGCACTCTCCGCAGGCCTCTAACGAATCCTTATAACATGACCACGTGAGTTCAAGAGGGGCCTTCAGGCTTAGACCGAGGTCTACTATCTCAGATTTTTTCTTGTCTATAAGGGGCGTCTTTATCTTAATCGCTGCCCCTGCCTTTGCGCCAAGCCTTATGGCCTCGTTAAAGGCCCTGAAGAATTCAGCTCTGCAGTCAGGGTATCCGGAGCTGTCCTCCTCAACGGCTCCTGTGAATATGTTTACGGCCCCTGTGACCTCAGCCCAGGAGACGGCAATGGAGAGTAGATGGGCGTTTCTGAAGGGTACGTAGGTTACTGGTACTCCAGTCCTTGCAAGGTCTCCCGCTGGCACATCAATAGAGGCGTCTGTAAGGGCAGAGCCGCCGATGGCCTTCATGTACTCCATATTCACGGTAAGCCTCTCTGTAACGCCGTAGTAATCGGCTATCTCAGTAAAGGCCCGCTCTTCTCTCTTCCACGTTCTCTGGCCGTAGTTTACATGAAGAAAAGCCGCCGGGCCTTCCTGCAGGGCTACTGCCGCGGTAACGGTGCTGTCAAGGCCGCCGCTAAGAAGTACTATGGAGTCTACTCTCATAGTGAGATTAAATCATAATAAGGTGTAGTCCTCAATGGGATTTTTTTCATCTCCATAACAAGGCCTTTATTATAATATCAAGGTTCTCTTCAAGGGGACGGGCTGTATTTAGCGGTGTAATGTTCCCCTCTTTTTTCTCATAGGCTTTCTCATGGGCCTTGAAAATATCCTCTCTCATCTCTGATAGCGGCATCTTTGGCGCAGCGCCCCCTCTCTCTCTACGGCGGATACGTTCCAGGAGGGTGGTATTATCGAGCCTGCACTCAAATATAAAAATATCCTCGGCTCTAAGCCCTGCTTTTCCCGCCATATCTATGGCCTGATGTAACAAAAAATTCTCTGAGAAGGTGGCGTCAAGTATAACGCTTCGCCCTTTTTGCAGATATTTCGCGCAGCCTTGTCTGATAAGTTCGCCGTAGGTCGCTATCCTGCTCTCTCTGGAGTATTGACCCTCTCCATAGGCGGCCGTTTTTTTTGTTTTTTTCTTTTCGACACTTAGCTCCCTTCTGACTCTGTCTGTAGCAAGGGGCGGCGCCCAGAGAACCTTGCCAAGTGCCGCCGCGAGGGTGGATTTGCCGCTACCGGAGAGACCGCAGATGATGATGAGGCGGGGCCGCGGCGCGCCCACGCCGTAACTCCTTGCAAGGTCGAAGTACCTTGCCGCCTTTATGCCCGCTTCGTGACGCTCGGGTATATCTACTTCTTTTTCTCTTGCCTTTAGTCCCTCTACCTTACCGCGTATAACGGCGCGATAGCTCTTATAAAAATTGATAAGTCCCTTGCCGGCAGGGTCACCTGAGGCCGCAAGGTAGGTGTCCTCAAGAATACCTGCAAGGTCGCTGCGGTTATGAAAATCAAGATCCATGGAGAGAAAGGCCATATCGCTTATTGTATCGCAGTAGCGGAAGCGTTCGTTAAACTCAATACAATCTATTATCTCAATGCCATTGTCTATGGAGATGTGCTCGCTGTGAATGTCGCCGTGGCAGTCGCGGATAAATCCCTGCTCTACGCGTCCAAGCAGCTGAGTCTTATTGACGGTAAGAAAGTTCTCTGCAGAGGCTTGTAAACTCTCATAAGAGGGCGAGCTTAAGAAATTGCCGACAAAATCACCTATCTGTGTAAAGTTCTCCTCTATGTTTTTTGCTATTATTCTCGGCGCTCCAAAGGCCGATATATGTGGGCCGCGCCCTGCCTCTTTATGAAAACCTGCAAGAGTCTTCGCAACGAGCTTAATGTCCTTTGTCGTAACGGTGTCTTCTCTGATGCGCTCCTCGAGTATGGTATCTTCGGCAACTCGGCGCATCTTTACGGCGTACTCTATTGCCTTGCCCTCGCCGCCCTCTATGACGAGGCGGCCCTCTTTTTCTTTAATCTCCACTACGCCGATGTATACGTCCGGTGCGAGCCTTCTATTCAGGCGGACTTCTTCATCGCAGAAGTGCTGTCTTTTTTCAAGGGTGGTGAAGTCAAGAAAACCAAAGTCTACGGCTTTTTTTATCTTATAGACAAAGCGGGGGGTAAGGAAGAGGTAAGATATATGGGTCTGGCGCAGCTCTACACTCTGAGGGGCCTCAGGGTAGGCCGAGGGTTTTAAGAGTTCTTTTATATGTCTTTCAAAGCCCATCAGCCCTCTTTTAATATATGCAGGCCCTTTAATTGTCGGTATCTTCCATCCATGTCCATACCGTAGCCCACTACAAAACCATTGGAGATGGACTCTCCTCTGTAATGTACTGTAAAGTCATGATTTACGCCATCTCTTACGAGTAGAGCGCATACCTTTACTGAGGCAGGTTTGAGGTCTATGACCTCTTTGAGGACTCTTTGCAGCGTAAGCCCTCTGTCGACTATGCCCTCGACAATAATGACGTGCCGCCCTCTTATATTCTCGGTGAGCCTTCGAAGAAGCACTACATTATCTTCAGGTCTTGTGCCATTATCGTATGAGGAGGGCTGAATAAAGTCTATCTCAAGGTCTATCCCTATGGCCCTTGATAGATCGGCCGTAAAGACATAAGCCCCCTTGAGGACAGTTAAGAGCACGGGTTTTCTTTCGCAGTAGTCTTTTTTTATCTCCTTTGCCAGTCTCTCTACGATGGCGGCTATCTCATGGGGGCCATAGAGCAGTTGCAGGTCAGTAGTCATCTTTGTTATCGTCCTCTGATGTTAAGATAATATTTGTAAGACTCAGGATATAACCCGTGTTTCTCTCTGTCAAGAGGTGATATTATGTCTCCGCACCAGTTTTCCCCTCTTTTTTCCTCCTTTTGCAGGGCTATCTTTTTATATTACCTTACTCATACTTATTCGCGATATAAGATGCCTTATCAAACGTACCCTTTTACTTTGACAAGGCACATTGGTATAGATTAAAATAAATCTTTTGTTTTCATGATTTAGATATAAAAATGGGCTGAGTGTTTTTAAGCTCAAATCTTTTTTTTACGGTGGTAATCCGGTAATGACAGATATTAATAAGATACGTAACTTTTCCATAATAGCCCATATTGACCACGGCAAGAGTACGCTCTCTGACCGCCTTCTTGAGTTTACAGGCGCTATTACAGAGCGTGAGCATGCAAAGCAGTTTCTTGACAAGATGGACCTTGAGCAGGAGCGGGGCATTACCATAAAGGCGCAGACAGCACGCCTTACCTATCACGCTAAAGACGGGTTGGATTACATCCTGAACCTTATTGATACGCCGGGCCACGTTGATTTTAGTTACGAGGTCTCACGCTCTCTCTCTGCCTGCGAGGGCGCCGTACTCATAGTAGACGCCTCTCAGGGAGTGCAGGCGCAGACCCTTGCGCACCTCTATACGGCCATTGACGTGGGCCTTGAAATCCTACCAGTGCTAAATAAGATAGACCTGCCACATGCCGAGCCTGATCGCGTTAAGGGAGAGATTGAGGACATACTCGGCCTTGACGCCTCTGGTGCCGTCCTCGCAAGCGCCAAGCAGGGCATAGGCATTGAGGAGACCCTTGAGGCCATAGTGGAGCTTGTGCCGCCCCCCTCGGGAAGCAGAACTGCGCCCCTGAAAGCACTTGTCTTTGACTCCTGGTACGATACTTATCAGGGCGTCATAGTGCAGATACGTGTATATGACGGAGTTCTTAAGAAGGGTATGAAGATAAAATTTTTCGCTACTGATAAGGTCTTTAATATTGAGAGCGTAGGCGTTTTCTCACCTCATACCGTTACCGTTGATGAGCTTGGCCCCGGAGAGGTGGGTTTTGTCATAGCAGGTATAAAAGAAGTCAGAGATGTTCATGTAGGAGATACCATAACCGGCGCAGAGGTATCTGTGGAGACTCCTCTTACAGGGTATAAGGACGTAAAGGCCATGGTCTTTGCCGGCCTCTACCCCATGGACTCGGTGCAGTACGAGGGGCTTAAAGAGGCGATGGTAAAGCTTCGCCTTAACGACTCATCTTTCAGCTTCGAGCCCGAGACATCTCTTGCCCTGGGTTTTGGTTTCAGGTGCGGTTTCTTAGGTCTCTTTCACATGGAGATAATTCGGGAGAGGCTTGAGAGGGAGTACGGCCTTGAGCTTATAACTACGGCTCCTACGGTGAGCTATAAGGTGACAAAGACAGACGGTACGATGGTCGAGGTGGATAACCCTATAAATCTACCTCCCGTGCAGTTTATAGACTTTATTGAAGAGCCTTTTATCGAGGCTACGGTGCATCTGCCGTCAGAGTATCTCGGCCCTGTGCTGAGGCTCTGCGAGGAGCGCCGCGGCGTGCAAAGAGAGATAAAGTACATTACCCCCGAGAGGGCCCTGCTTATTTATGAGCTTCCCCTTAACGAGGTGGTGCTGGATTTTTACGATAGGCTGAAGACCCTTACGAGGGGTTACGCCTCTATGGATTACGAGTACCTTGACTCAAGGACGGCGGACCTTATCAAGCTCGATATACTGATTAACGGCGATATTGTTGACGCCCTCTCCCTAATCGTGCCAAGGGAGCGCGCTTACGCAAGGGGAAAACTTCTCGCTGAGAAGATGAAGGCCATCATTCCGAGGCAGATGTTCGAGGTAGTGATTCAGGCCTCTATCGGGAGCCGCGTAGTAGCAAGAGAGACAGTGAAGGCCATGCGCAAAAATGTCACGGCTAAGTGCTACGGCGGTGATATAACTCGAAAGAGAAAACTTATTGAGAAGCAGAAAGAGGGCAAGAAGAGGATGAAGCAGGTGGGAAGCGTGGATATTCCGCAAGAGGCCTTTCTCGCTATCTTGAAGGTGGATTAGATAAGATGGCGGCGTTCCGGCAGAGTCTTGATGGCGGCGCTTTATGTAATAGCCCGTGGTGATTTTAAAAAAGAGGAAGAGATGAGTAGAGAAGATAAGATTATTACAGAGCAGGGCGGCCCTGAGGGCGCCTCGTCCGGTAATAAAGTGAAGAAAAAGGGCCAGTTCAAGGATACGGCGCAGGCAGTTATTATCGCCATAGTCCTCGCTCTTATTATACGAACCTTTGTGGTGCAGGCATTTAAGATACCATCTGGCTCAATGGAGGATACGCTTCTTGTAGGGGATCATATACTGGTGAGTAAATTCGCCTATGGCCTGCAGATTCCAAGGCCTGCAATGATTACATTTTTGGGAATGCGTGTGCCCTTTTTTGAGACGAGGCTTGTACGCGCCTGGGGCTCGATTAAGCGCGGAGACATTATTGTCTTCCGTTTTCCAGGCGATAGGAGCAAGGACTATATTAAGCGGGCCGTAGGCCTGCCCGGTGATACCGTAGAGGTGCGAGACCGACATATATTTATTAACGGCAAAGAGTGGAAAGAGGCTTTTGGCGTTCATAAGGGTAGCATGTACGGCAACAGCACTGAGGAGAGTGATAATTTTGGGCCATACCTTGTGCCCGCCGGAAGCGTCTTTGCTATGGGCGATAACAGAGAGAGGAGTTACGACTCCCGCTTCTGGGGGCCTTTGCCCATGAGTGATATAAAGGGGCGGGCCTTTATCATATATTTCTCATGGAATCACGAGTCTCACTGGTTAAGGGGCAGCAGGTTCTTAAAGGGGCTGCGCTAAGGCCGGAGTTTGGCCGGGCGCGAGGAGATGGCCTCTATCGCGGATAAAAACCCGTTGAAGGTTTTTATCTTAGATGATAGAATTCTTTTATCTTTATTTAACCGTACTTATAGCCATGTTGGAGTTTTTTCGAGGCCGCTGTGATAGAGATGAGAGCCTCTATTGAGAATTTTTTAAGGTACCTCGCCGTAGAGAAAAACGCCTCTCCTCACACGAGGGCCGCCTACGGCAGGGATTTAAGCCAATTTTATGCTTTTTTGTCCTCAGAGGCCTCGGCCTCTGAGATAGATACCCTTGGCGTAGAGGGTATTACCACAGCTCATATCAGGGCCTTTGTGCAGGACTTGTTTCATAGAAACTCCAAGGTTACTATCTCGAGGAAGCTATCGTCTATACGGAGTTTCTTTCGATTTCTTATGAGAAAGGGCGAGCTCTCGGCTAACGCGGCGGAGCTTGTATCCTCGCCGAGGACTGGAAGCTATCTTCCCTCTGCATTGACAGCAGAGGAGACGAGTTGTCTTATTGATTCGGCGAAAGACGCACCCTGCGGTCATACGTTCAAGGCCCTGCGGGATTTGGCTATCGTAGAGGTTCTTTACTCCTCGGGCATACGAGTCTCGGAGCTTACGGGGCTGCGTCTCTCTCACCTTGATAAGGCTAAGGGCGTTATACGCGTTCTTGGTAAGGGCGGTAAGACTCGTCTCGCCTTTCTTGGTGATAAGGCCGAGGCGGCCCTTAGTGAGTATTTGGAGGCGCGTGGCGCGCTTTGCGGCGATGCCTTTCTCTTTGTAGCCGATGAAGGCGCCGTAAAGGCCGTCTCTGTGAGGACTGTGCAGAGGATAATTGGTAAGTACGCAGATTTAAGCGGCATAAACAAGAGACCTACGCCTCATACGCTGAGGCATAGTTTTGCCACCCATCTTCTTGACTCCGGCGTAGACTTGCGCTCTATTCAGGAGATGCTCGGTCACAGCAAACTCTCTACAACGCAGAGATATACGAAGGTAGGCATAGAGGGCCTTATGAAGGTATATGACAAGTCCCATCCCCGCGCAGGCGGCGGAGGGAAGAATAAATAACTCTCAGGTAAAAGACGTTATTACTTAATTACAAGGAGTCTTAGAGGTGAAAAAGGGCTTTCATGGAACTACGATAATAGCCATCAGGCGCGGCGGCAAGGTGGCCATAGCAGGGGACGGACAGGTAAGCCTCGGCGCTACTGTGATGAAGAGCACGGCCGTAAAGATTCGAAGGATGAAGAGCGGTAAGGCGTTAGCGGGTTTTGCCGGTTCAACGGCTGATGCAATGACCCTATACGATAAGTTCGAGTCCAAGCTCGGCGAGTTTCGCGGTAACCTTACACGCGCCGCGGTGGAGCTTGCAAAGGAGTGGAGGACGGACAGGATACTTCGTAAACTTGAGGCCCTGCTCATTGTCGCTGATGCGGAGCATAGCTTTATTATCTCGGGAAGCGGCGATGTTATTGAGCCTGACCACGGTATTGCCTCAATAGGTTCGGGCGGGCCTTATGCCTTTGCCGCTGCGCGTATACTCCTTGAACATACAGAGCATACGGCCGCTGAAATTGCCCGTGAGGCCGTAGGCATGGCCGCTGAAATCTGCATTTATACTAACAGTAATATAGCCGTAGAAGAGCTATAATTATTTAAGGAAGGTGTCTCTGATATGAAAAATTTTACACCGAGAGAGATAGTCTCGGAACTGGATAAATACATAATAGGTCAGTCCGATGCAAAGCGGGCCGTTGCCATTGCGCTTCGCAACAGGTGGCGCCGACAGCAGGTAAGGGAAGACCTACGTGACGAGATAGCCCCAAAAAATATCATTATGATAGGCCCTACTGGAGTGGGTAAGACTGAGATTTCAAGACGGCTGGCGAAACTTGCCGAGGCCCCTTTTGTAAAGGTTGAGGCCAGTAAATTCACTGAGGTTGGTTACGTTGGCCGCGACGTGGAGAGTATCATCAGAGACCTTACGGAGCTGTCCGTAAAGATGGTGAAAGATGAGGAGAAGGTGAAGGTGCAGACAAAGGCAGAGGAATCTGCCGAGGAGAGGCTTCTTGATTGTCTCCTGCCCCCTGCTACTGCGAGCCCTTATGAGGAAGTTGATGAGAAGCGGCTTGAGGGCGAGCGCGACTTGCAAAAAAAGACAAGAGATAAACTTCGTAAACTGCTCCGTGAGGGAAAACTCGCCGACAGAGTAGTGGAGATAGAGACCTCGGAGCAGAAACCCCCTGTTATAGAGATTCTATCGGCCTCGGGCGCCGATGATATGGATATGAACCTTAAGGATATGTTCTCTAATATCTTTCCGCGAAAGAGCAAGCAAAGAAAGCTCAAGGTGCCCGAAGCCCTCGTGCTGCTTACGCAGGAAGAGGCTGCGCGCCTTATTGATATGGATGTTGTCATGAAGAAGGCCGTTGAGAGAGTAGAGCAATCGGGCATTGTCTTTATAGATGAGATAGACAAGATCGCGGGCCGTCAATCAGGCCAAGGCCCTGATGTCTCGCGCGAGGGCGTACAGAGAGACCTGCTTCCAATAGTCGAGGGCTCTACTGTGAATACGAAGTATGGCATGGTGAAGACGGATCATATCCTCTTTGTTGCCTCAGGGGCCTTTCATGTAGCAAAACCATCAGACCTTATACCGGAGTTTCAGGGGCGTTTTCCCATAAGGGTGGAGCTTGATACCCTTGGTGAGAAGGAGTTTGTAAGGATTCTTAAGGAGCCTCGTAACGCCTTGCTTAAGCAATACAAGGAGCTTCTTGAGACAGAGGATATTACCGTGGAGTACAGCGATGACGCCGTTGTTGAGATGGCCCGTATAGCCGCCCTTGTAAACGAGAGGATGGAGAATATCGGCGCGCGCCGCCTCCATACTGTTATGGAGAGGGTCTTTGACGAGATTTCCTTCAAGGCCCCGGACATGGATAATGAGACTGTGGTAATAGACAGAGAGTATGTTAATAAGAGGCTCGCTGATATCCTTGAGGACGAAGATCTCTCAAGGTACATTCTTTAGGGCCTATATGTGCGCAGGTAGGGGCAGCTAATGGTTGTCTTGAAGGCAGCAGTTATGAAGCGGTTGTTCTTATGTAAGGCCCTTGTGAATACAGGTGGTTTATAAAAATATGAAGAAGCAGATAGATAAGATAGCGGTCTTTATTAAAGGCCCATATC
>CAZEBZ010000007.1:0-29270 GCA_964510775.1 uncultured Thermodesulfobacteriota bacterium | reverse complement strand
TTGGTCGTAACGGCTTTTAGGTTAATTAAATATGAAGAAGCAGATAGATAAGATAGCGGTCTTTATTAAAGGCCCATATCTTGGTCGTAACGGCTTTTAGGTTAATTAAATATGAAGAAGCAGATAGATAAGATAAAAACTTTATTTGAGGCACTGCCTTATATACGAAAGTTCAGTGAGAAGACTATCGTTATAAAGTACGGCGGAGCCGCTATGGCAGACGAGGCCCTGAAGAGGAGCTTTGCCCGTGACGTAGTGCTTATGAAGTCTGTTGGGTTAAACCCCGTTATTGTTCACGGCGGTGGCCCTCAGATAGGCGGTATGCTTGGAAAGCTCGGCATTAAGACGCGTTTTGTCAACGGTATACGTGTTACTGATGACGAGACTATGGATGTCGTGGAGATGGTCCTTGTTGGCAAGGTAAATAAGGAGATAGTAGGCCTTATTAATCACTTTGGCGGTAAGGCCGTTGGCATAGGCGGTAAGGACGGAGGACTGGTAAGGGCAAAGAGGCTTAAGATAAAGGGCGTCAAGAACGGCCGAGCCGGAGAGGTGGCCTCCATTAACCCCGCCGTAATACGCACCCTTGAGGATAACAGCTTTATACCTGTTATCGCTCCCGTGGGTTATGGCGATGAGGGAAAGAGTTTTAATATTAACGCCGATACTGTGGCAGGAAGAATAGCGGCGGCCCTGTCTGCGGAGAAGCTCATTCTTCTTACTGATGTCACCGGTGTCTTATCAAAGAGCGGAGAGCTCTACTCTACCCTTACTGTGACTCACGCGCGCCGTCTTATTACTACGGGCATTGCTACGGGCGGTATGATACCGAAGATTAAGTGCTGCGCAGGAGCCGTGGCAGAGGGCGTAAAACGCGCGCATATCATAGACGGACGCGTAGAGCACGCAGTGCTCCTTGAGGTCTTTACTGACGCAGGTATCGGCACTGTAATGGCCCTTAAAAAAGAGATAAACGAGTTAGCAAAGGCCTGAGGGCCTCGGCCGCAGGGTTGGGAAGATTTTTGTAGTCTTCCTACGGGAGGTCTTTTACATTGACAAATGATGAAATAATAAAACTTACTGAGGCCCATGTACTTAATACGTACAGGCGTTTTCCTGTTGCTATGGTGCGTGGTTTGGGCACAAGGGTATGGGACGCCTCCGGTAAGGAGTATCTTGATTTTATCTCAGGCATAGCCGTCTGTAATCTCGGGCACTCTCACCCTGCCGTAGTAAAGGCTATTCGGGAGCAGGCCGGTAGACTCATACATATATCCAACCTCTATCATATAGAGCCTCAGGCCGAGCTTGCAAGGCTTCTGACGACACATTCCTTTGCCGATAAGGTCTTTTTCTGTAACTCAGGCGCAGAGGCCAATGAGGCGGCGATAAAGCTCGCGAGAAAGTTCTTCTCCGATAAGGGGCAGCTCCGTTATAAGATTCTCACTATGGAGAAGTCTTTTCACGGCAGGACGAATGCCACCCTTGCGGCTACCGGTCAGGAGAAGGTAAGGAAGGGTTTTGAGCCATTTCTTGAAAAGTTCACATACATACCCTTTAACGACTTATCTGCCCTAAGAGAGGCAGTTGATTCTGAGACGGCCGCCGTAATGGTAGAGCCAATTCAGGGCGAGGGTGGCGTGAGAGTCCCTGATGAGGGGTACTTAAAGGGTCTAAAGGAGATATGCGAGAAGGCGGGCGTACTGCTTATCTTTGATGAGGTTCAGGTGGGAGTGGGGCGCACTGGAAAACTCTTTGCCCATGAGCACTACGGTACTACGCCTCATATAATGACCCTTGCCAAGGCCCTTGGTGGAGGCATGGCCATAGGGGCCATGATGGTAAGGGATTCTGTGGCGGCGGCCTTTGGCCCCGGTAGTCACGCCTCTACCTTTGGCGGTAACCCCCTTGCCACAGCCGCAGCTCTTGCAGCGGTTAAGACTATTCTTGACGAGGGCTTGCTAAAGAACTGCACGGTCATGGGGGAGTATATTCTTCAAAAACTCCTCTCTATTAAGGAGAAGTATTCTTTTATAAAAAATGTGCGCGGTAAGGGCCTTATTCTCGGCATAGAGGTTGAGAGCCCCGTAGGTGAGATAGTCGGAGCCTGCCTTGATAATGGTCTGCTTCTTATCGCCGCAGGAGATAATGTGCTGCGATTCCTGCCGCCTCTTACAGTTACGGCAAAAGAGGTAGATGAGATGATGGTAAAACTCTGCGAGGTCCTTGATAAGGTTTAAGTGGCAGATAGAGATAACGTGGGTATGAGTGGAGGGGGTTGTACGGGGGCATGATTGATGTTTTTTAAACTTCGCGGGGGAGCGGTAAGGCTCTGTGTGCTGGCGAAGTGGAGTGCGGGGAGAGGGTGGGCGAGCAAACAACTCAACTCTGTAAAATAATTCAGGAGTCTAAGGGAATAATGCATTTACTCAGGATATTTGATCTTGATAAGAAGACAATAGACGGCCTTCTTGCAAGCGCCGCGGCATTAAAAGACAGGCATAAACGGGGTATACATCACCATCCTCTTCGGGGGCGGGTGCTGGGCCTTATATTTGAGAAATCCTCAACGCGCACACGTGTATCTTTTGAGACGGCTATGTATCATCTTGGAGGCTCGGCGATATTTCTTAGTGCCAAAGACTCTCAGATAGGCCGCGGCGAGCCCATTAAGGATACGGCCCGTGTTATGTCAGGTTATGTAGACGCCGTGGTTATCCGTACCTTTGGCCATGACAAGCTCGAAGAATTCGCGCGTTACTCACGAGTTCCTATTATCAATGGTCTTACTGACGCCCATCATCCCTGTCAGGTACTTGCCGATATGCTTACGGTAGTGGAAAAAAAGGGGAGTTACGAGGGCTTAAAGGTTTGCTGGATTGGCGATGGTAATAACATGGCTAATTCCTGGATAGAGGCCGCCGTAAGGCTTGGTTTTGAGCTGAGGCTTGCCTGTCCTTCGGGGCATCTGCCAGATAAGGCATTTATGGAAGAGGTTGGCGCAAGCGGCAATATTCGTGTTGTTAGTTCCGTTGAAGAGGCGGTGCGCGGAGTGGATGTGCTCAACACTGATGTATGGGCCTCTATGGGGCAGGAGGACGAGCAGGAGGCGAGGGAGACTGTCTTTAAGGGCTTTGGTATTGACAATAAGGTGCTGGCTCTTGCTGATAAGGATGCCATTGTCATGCATTGCCTTCCCGCGCACAGGGGCGAGGAAATTACCGATGAGGTTATTGAGGGGCCCCAATCTGTTGTCTGGCAGCAGGCGGAGAACAGACTGCATATGCAAAAAGCAGTGCTTGACCTGCTTATCTGTTGTGACGAGTCCGGCGCTTAACCGCCTTATTTGTTCTGGGAGGCTGTTGAGTATAGTAAACTATAGGTATTGTATAGACTTTTAATGGTTATTAGAGAGTCTCTCCGGCGGCTGAGTCCGGCGGGTAAAAAAACACTAAAGAGGTAAAGATGGATAAGAAGGTAAAGAGAGTTGTACTCGCCTACTCTGGCGGTCTTGATACGTCTATCATAATAAAATGGATTAAGGAGACATACAACTGCGAGGTTGTGGCCTTTGTGGCCGATGTTGGTCAGGGCGGCGAGATAAAGGGCCTTCGCGCCAAGGCCATGAAGACAGGCGCGGAAAGCATTCATATACTTGACCTTAAAGAAGAGTTCGCAAGGGATTTTGTATTCCCCATGATAAGAGCAGGAGCTGTATATGAGGGCGAGTATCTACTTGGCACTGCTATAGCGAGACCCTTAATCGCCAAGGCGCAGATGGAGGTGGCAAAAAAGACGCGCTCTGATGCCGTTGCCCACGGGGCTACGGGCAAGGGTAATGATCAGGTACGCTTTGAGCTTACCTACTATTACATTAACCCTGATATTAAGGTCATCGCTCCGTGGCGAGAGTGGGACTTAAAGGGCAGGAGCGACCTTATCGCTTATGCGAAAGACCATGGTATCCATGTACCTGTTACGAGAAAAAAACCTTACAGCTGCGACGGTAATCTGCTGCACCTTAGCTTTGAGGGCGGCGTACTTGAGGACCCCTATGTGGAGCCCCCTGAGGATATGTTCCGCTATACGGTTCCCCTTGAGAAGGCCCCTGATAAGGCTACTTATATTGAGATTGATTACGTGGGAGGCGACGCCGTGGCCCTAAACGGGCGTGCGATGACTCCCGCGAAGATTCTTGCCAGACTTAACACCATTGGCGGCGCAAATGCCGTTGGCATGGTGGATATGGTGGAGAGCCGCTACGTTGGAATGAAGTCCCGCGGCATATACGAGACCCCGGGAGGCACAATACTGCATCAGGGTAGAAGGGCCGTTGAGTCTATTACCATGAGCCGCGATATTCTTCATCTTCGTAATTCCCTTATCCCACGTTACGCCGAGATTATATACTACGGGTACTGGTACTCTGAGGAGAGGCAGGCCCTGCAGGCCTTCTTTGACCGTGCCGCCTCTGTTATTACAGGCAGGGCGCGCCTTAAACTCTATAAGGGTAACTGCGTAATAGTTGGTAGAAAGGCGGAAAAATCTCTTTATAACCCCGACCTTGCTACCTTTGAGGCCGATACTGTTTATGACCAGCGCGATGCAGAGGGTTTTATAAGTATCAGCTCGCTCTCCCTTAAGCTTGAGAGCCTTATGAGTAAGAAGGGGCCTCGGTAATGTTTGTTTGTATACCCTTCTTTATTAGTCTAACCCCTTGCCTTGCGGCGGCTTCGCGATGAGACTTGGCCGTTTTTCTTCAGAGGTAAATACTGGTTACGCCCTTATTGAGGGCGATAATGAAGATGCTGGTCTTTATGAAATTAGCGAGGCGGATTTTTTTGGGGCCTCTTTAAGAGAGCCACAGAGAGGCGAGTTCTTTAAGTTAAAGGACGTGCGGCTACTCGCCCCTGTGATGCCCTCAAAGATAGTTGCCATTGGTCTTAATTACAGGGCCCATGCAGCAGAGTTTAATCAGAAACTGCCTGATGAGCCCCTGTTCTTCATAAAGCCCTCTACAGCAGTCATAGGCCCGGGAGATGAAATAAAATATCCCTCCGATATGTCTCACAGGGTGGAATTCGAGGGTGAGCTTGCCGTTGTCATAGCTAAGACTACAAAGGACGTAAGCACCACAGAGGCCTCGGCGCACATACTTGGCTACACGGCCTTTAATGATGTTACGGCAAGGGATTTGCAGGGCCGTGACAAGCAGTGGACACGTGCCAAGAGTTTTGATACCTTCGCCCCAATGGGGCCCTGGATAGAGACGGACCTTGATAAGGGCCATATTAAGATAGAGACTTTTTTGAATAAAGAGCGGCGTCAGAGTACGAGTACCGCTGACATGATATTTAATGTGAATGAGCTCGTTAGTTTTGTCTCCAAGGTGATGACCCTGCTTCCAGGAGATGTAATCGCAACGGGTACGCCTTGCGGTGTTGGCAAGATGAGGCCAGGTGACTCTGTAGAGGTAAGGGTGCAGGGCATAGGAAGTCTGGTTAATACCGTAGTCTGAATTGACAGTGTCTCTTACGTTGTTTTATCTAAAAACCATAAAAACAAATTCAGGAGAGAGTAAATGAGTGAGGATTTTATTCAGGGGCTTTTTGCCGAGAGACTCGGCGGGAGTTCCTTTGGAAAAGACACGAAGATATATAAGTTTGAGAAGATAAAGAGGGCTAAAGCCGCGGCAATGGCCGCAGACCCTTCGAGAGAGATTCTTGACTTTGGCGTTGGCGAGCCTGATGCCATGGCATTCCCCGTTGTAGTAGAGGCCCTGCAGGCCGAGAGCGCAAAGGCGGAGAACAGAGGCTATGCCGATAACGGTCTCGCCGAGTTCAAGGCCGCTGCCGCAGAGTATCTTGGGCGCGTCTTTGGAGTTAAAGGCCTTGACCCTGATACTGAGGTTATACACTCCATTGGCTCAAAGTGCGCCCTTGCCATGATGCCCGACGCATTTATCAACGAGGGTGATGTTATGCTTATGACTACGCCGGGTTACCCAGTTATGGCTACGCATACGGCCTGGCACGGCGGCGCTGTCGTGGAGCTGCCTCTTCTTGAAGAGAATGGTTTCTTACCTGACTTACACTTCATAAAGGCAGAGGACCTTAAGCGCGCAAAACTCCTTTATCTTAACTATCCAAATAACCCCACAGGGGCCTCGGCCACTGAGGAATTTTTTCGCGATGTAGTGGACTTTGCCCGTACCAATAATATCATAGTCGTCCATGACGCCGCATACGCCGCCCTTAGCCATACCGGCGTCCCGCTGAGTTTCCTCTCAACGCCAGGGGCTCTTGACGTTGGTGTTGAGATACACTCGCTCTCCAAGGCCTATAATATGACGGGCTGGAGGATAGCTTTTTTAGCGGGGAATAAGAAGGTCATAGGGGCCTTTGCCCATGTAAAGGACAACTACGACTCCGGTCAGTTCAAGGCCATTCAGAAGGCCGGCATGGTCGCCCTTGCCAACCCCGCTATTACTGAAGAGATCTCCGCCAAGTATAAGCGCAGGCTTGCAGGTATGGTGGCGGCCCTTGTAAAGAGCGGCTTTAACGCATCTATGCCCGGCGGGACTTTTTATCTCTATGTAAAGGCCCCCCTTGGAGCCGCTGACGGGACGAAGTTCGGCAACGCTGAGGAGACCTCGGAGTATCTTATTAAGAAGGCCCATATTTCTACCGTGCCCTGGGATAACGCAGGGGCCTATCTTCGCTTCTCGGCGACCTTTGCCGCCGCTGATGAGGCAGATGAGCAGAGGGTTATCGGAGAGATGTGCTCTCGCCTCGCGGCCCTCGGCCTTGAATTTTAAGGGGTTTTAACGCCTCGTGGCCATGAGTGAGCGGGAGAGGGTTTTTATAGGTATTGGCTCGAATATGGGCAATCGTCGCGGCAATATCGTGGCGGCCCTGAGCATGCTTCGCGAGGCCTCTGATGTACTTACTCTGGTAAGAGAGAGCCCCTTGTATGAGAGCGCTCCCTGGGGAGTACTGGGGCAGAGGCCCTTTGTGAATACCGTAATAGAGGTCTCTTCCGTCCTTGGCCCTCTTACCCTTCTTCGCCGTCTGAAGGAGATTGAGAGGCGAGTCGGAAGACGGGTTGGGCTAAGATGGGGCCCGCGGGTTATAGACCTTGATATACTCTTTTTCGGCAGGCGTGTAGTTGATTTACGCCAATTAACTCTACCGCATCCACGCCTCTACGAGAGGGTTTTTGTCCTTAAACCTATGTTGGATATAGCGCCTGACTTTATAGACCCGCTATGTAACGAGTCCATTAGGGGGCTTAAGGCAAGGCTCAAGGGAGATGGCGCTCTTAAGAGGCTCGAAAAGTTTTAAACCGGATAGGGCATGAAATTTCTTTTTTACATACTTGCAGGTTATCTCGTTTACATGATACTGAAGGGGCGTTTTTCCCCTAAGCGCCGCGGTATGGGCGGCGCACCGAGGCCGCCGAAGGCGGAGGCCCCCGTTAGAGATGAGGAGGAGATGGTGCAGGACCCTGTCTGCGAGAGTTATGTGCCTATGAGTGAGGCATTGAAGGTAAGGTCGCGTAGAGGTGTCGTGTATTTTTGCGGCCCGGAGTGCAAGGAAAAATTCTTTGCCCATAAGGACGCCTAAGAGGGCCTTTATCTGTAAAGGCCGATGTGTTTTTTTACCCCCTCTTGACGTTGTCACGTTGTGTTGATATTCTGTTATATGTTTAAGCTGCGTCGCTACCCCCGCTTTAATGGCGGGTTTTGAGAGTTAATTATTAAAAATATTCAAGGAGGTTTTACATTATGGATTGGGGTATGAAGAATAGACTATCGAGGATTATAAGGCCTGATACAGGCAGAACCGTTATGCTTGCCGTAGACCACGGATATTTTCTCGGGCCCACAACAGGTCTTGAGGAGCCAGGTAAGACCGTAGAGCCCCTTCTGCCTCACGCCGACACCCTTATGCTTACAAGAGGAGTGCTCCGGCCCTGTGTCTCTGCTGAGACTGATACGCCTATAGTTCTTCGTGTATCAGGGGGTACGAGTATTCTCGGTAACCTCGCCAATGAGGGACGCACTGTCTCCATGGACGATGCCGTTCGTCTTAATGTCGCCGGTGTGGCCTCCTCTATTTTTGTAGGCTCCAAGCTTGAGAAGCAGACCCTTCTCGGCCTTGCAGGTCTTGTAGATCTTGCGGGCTCAAGGGGAATACCTGTAATTGCCGTAACAGCCGTTGGAAAAGATATGGCAAGGGACGCGCGCTACCTCGGTCTTGCGAGCAGGATAGCCGCCGAGCTTGGCGCAAATATCGTGAAGACCTACTACTGTGATGATTTTCAGACAGTAGTAAGAAACTGTCCCGTGCCAATAGTTATCGCCGGAGGCAAGAAGGTAGAGGAAAAAGAGGCCCTTGATATTGCCTACAGGGCCGTAAACGACGGAGCCGTTGGTGTTGATATGGGAAGAAATATCTTTCAGTCAACTCACCCTGTTGCAATGATACAGGCCGTACGCGAGGTTGTGCATAATAATATGGAGCCTGAGAAGGCCTTTGATCTCTTTAATACACTTGCTAATGAGTAGGCAGGTGGCATTCTCTTAGAGGAAAGCATCTATTGAAAGCAGCGGTATATTACAGCAATAACGATGTGCGTGTCGAGGAGATGCCTGTGCCTGAGATAGGGCGCGGCGAGATACTTCTTAAAGTCATGGCCAGCGGCATCTGCGGCAGCGATGTCATGGAGTGGTACAGGATAAAAAAAGCCCCTCTTGTCCTCGGTCACGAGGTGGCAGGTATTGTTGATAAGGTGGGCGAGGGGGTGGAGAGCTTTGCCCCCGGTGACCGCGTCACCGTAGCCCATCATGTGCCATGCAACACATGCAGGTATTGCTTGAGGGGAGACCACTCCGTCTGTGATACGCTGCGTACTACGAATTTTTACCCCGGCGGCTTTGCCCAGTATCTTCGCGTTCCTGCAATTAACGTCGAGCGGGGTACATTTACCCTGCCTGCTGATATGAGTTTTGAGGACGCTACTTTTGCGGAACCTCTTGGGTGCGTGGTGCGAGGTCTTTCAAAGGCAGGCTTCCTCGCCGGTAAGAGTCTCCTCGTTCTTGGCAGCGGCATATCGGGGCTGCTTCATATAAAACTCGCTAAGGCCCTCGGGGCCTCAGCCGTAGTTGCCACGGATATAAATTCTGCGAGGTTGAAGATGGCCGAGTTGGCAGGAGCTGATTTCGCCTTGAGCGCTACCCTTGATGTGCCGGCGAAAGTACGTCAGGTTCTTGGCAGGCCCGCCGATATTGTCGCCATCTGCGCCGGAAGCAACGCGGCCGTAGCTCAGGCCCTTGAGTCTGTAGAGAGGGGCGGAACGCTGCTCTTCTTTGCCCCCGGTAAACCCGGTGAGACTTATCCCATGCCTCTATTTGATCTCTGGCGTGATAATATCACTTTTATCAACACCTACGCCTCACCTCCCTGCGATACTTTGACGGCACTTGACCTTATCGCAGGCAAGTCCGTAGATGTCTCTTCATTGATAACACACAGGCTTGGTATAGATGAAACGGCCTCTGGTTTTAACCTTGTCAGCGAGGCCGGCGAGTCCATAAAGGTAATCATTAAACCAAATGTCTGATTGCGTTGCTTATTCTTTCTTCCTGTAATTGTTCTACGAGGTAGCCTTCAGTGAAAAAGATAGGGATGATAGTTAATGATTCCAACTCCGAGGCCATAGCCTTCGGCTCCCGTCTTGCCGGCTGGATTAACGAGGCCGGTGGAGAGACCTTTGTCTCCGCCGCACTTAGCTCCTGTATCAGCCCCTCGAAAGTCGCTGGAGCGGGGGGGATGGAGGAGTTCTTCAATGCCATAGACGTGCTTATTGTGCTTGGCGGAGACGGCACAATGCTTGGGGCGGCAAGGGCCGTTGCAGGTAGGGATATTCCTGTTATGGGTATAAATCTTGGCGGGTTGGGCTTTCTTACCTCTGTTACCGTGGAAGAGGCGCGGGCCATGACCCAAAAAGTCCTTGAAGGTGATTTTTCCTTAGAACAGCGCATGATGCTTTGCGTAGAGCTAAAGAGGGGCGGCGTGGTTCACTCCACTTATAGAGTTCTTAATGAGGCTGTTGTCAAGGGGCTCTCAGTTCGACTTATAAAACTTGAGACGAGTATTAATAAAGAGTATGTCACTACCTACAGGGCAGACGGCCTTATTGTCGCCACCCCCACAGGTTCTACGGCTTACGCCCTCTCTGCTCAGGGGCCTATTCTTTATCCTACGATACACTCTATAATAGTTGCGCCTATATGTCCTTTTAACTTCATGAACCGCCCCGTAGTCATACCGGACTGGATGACTGTTGATATAACTGTTTGCCCTGATCAGGGCAGTGCCATAGCTCTTGTACTTGATGGTCAGAAGGATGTACCAATTGAGTGCGGTGACCGTATTTCCATAAAACGTGCCGATACGAGCGTGTATTTAATTAAGTATGAAGGGAAAAGTTATTTTGATATACTTAGACAGAGACTTATGTGGGATGACAAGGTAAAAAAAGGCTAAGCCCTCACGGCGGCCTCTTCAATGATGCTTGTAGAACTTAGGATAAAAGACTTTGCCATTATAGAGAGCCTCGTTATTGAACTTAGCGGAGGTTTTAATGTTTTTACGGGTGAGACAGGCGCCGGCAAGAGCATAATAATGGACGCCATAGCCCTTGTGCTTGGAGACCGCGCCACAGGTGAGGTTGTCCGCACGGGCGCTGATGAGGCCGTAGTTGAGGCCCTCTTTGATGTCTCCGCAATGAAAGGCCTTGCCGATGTACTCGCTGAGGTCGGTTTAGATAGCGCAGATGACCTTATAATAAAACGCGTAGTAGCAAGGGCCGGACGTAACAGGATATATATTAACGGAAGCCTCGCCACCCTTGTATCCTTAACGGAGATTACCCGTCACCTTATTGATATATACGGTCAGAGCGAGCATCAGAGCCTTACTCGCTCTGCCGAGCATCTGAATGTACTTGATTCTTTTGGCGCTCTTCTCCCCTTAAGGTCTGAGATGAGGGCGGCTTATGAAGATTATGCCGTAGTCTTAAGAGAGCGCGATTCCATGATTAAAGGGGCCTCGGACAGCGCTTCGAGGCGTGACTTTCTTAACTATCAGTCAGGGGAGATAAGAGCTGCGGAGCTGCGCTGTGGTGAAGATGATGAACTTAGCAGTTTAAGAGAGACTCTCGTAAACGCCGAGAAGATAAAGGCGGCGGCAGTTAATGCAGAGAAGGTGATATACTCTGACTCAGGGGCTATTACGGAGCGTCTTGGCGCAGTCTTAAGGGAGCTTAAGGAAGTCGCGCCCTTTGACGATGTGATTATGGGGACGCTCTCGGCCCTTGAGTCAAGTCTCTTTCAGCTTGAGGACGCAGGCGGAGTGCTTCGCGACAGAGCCGCCGCAGTGGAGTTCGATGGTATAAGACTTGGCGAGGTTGATGAGCGGCTTTTTTTAATAGAGAGTCTAAAAAAGAAGTACGCCCCGAGCATTGAGGGCATACTTGAGTTGGAGAAGAAGATAGACTCGGAGCTTGCGCAGCTCGGCGGCCTTGATGAGAGGCTTGCTGAGATTGAGAACTCCTTAACCGAGAAAGAGCTTAAGGCCGAAGAGATAGCAGGCAGACTCTCGGAAAAGAGGGCGAAGGCTGCCGTAGAGCTTAAGTCAAGGATGGAGAGTGAGCTTGCAGACCTTGGCATGGGTGGAGCTGTCTTTGAGGTTGAGTTTAGGGCCGAGGAAGCCCATGGCGAAGAGGCAACGCCGCGGCTTACGGCAAGAGGGGCGGAGAGGGTTTGTTTTTATATCTCAGCCAACCCCGGCGAGGAGGTTAGACCTCTATCAAGAGTAGCCTCAGGCGGTGAGTTATCAAGGATAATGCTCGCTATTAAGACCGTAAGCGCCGCCGGGAGGGTGCCTACTCTTATATTTGATGAGATAGATACAGGTATTGGCGGGGCTATGGCTCGTGTGGTGGGAGCGAAGATGAAGGCACTTGCAGGGTCACACCAAGTACTCTGTATTACACATCTACCGCAGATAGCGGCCTTTGCAGAGGGGCATTTTGCAGTCTCAAAGAGCAGCGGAGACGAGCGTACCGTTACCTCAGTACGAAGGCTCGGTGATGATGAGAATTTACAACAGATAGCATGGATGCTCGGTGGGAATAATGTCACCGAGGCAACAAGAGAGCACGCAAGAGAGCTTATTACGGCCGCAGGCGAGTAGGCAGCGGCGTCATGTATTTAGAAGCAGAGAGTGGAGGAGAGCATAATGGGTACTTTGTCTGTAGAGCCGGTGAAAATATCTGTGAGGAAGGCCAGAGTTTGTGATGTAAAGGCCATATTTGCCCTTGTTCAGGAGTTTGCCAGTAGAGACGAGATGCTCCATCGCTCTATTCAGGAGATATACGGCGGCCTTAGAGACTTTTTTGTAGCATGGTACGGTGATACCCTCGCCGGTATAGTCTCTTTGCATATTTGGGACGAAGACCTCGCTGAAATTCGCTCCCTCGCCGTTGCAGAGTCTTTTCGAGGTGTAAGCGCCGGGTCTTCCCTTATAGAGGCATCTCTTGGCGAGGCCCTTGAGCTTGGTATCAAGAGGGTATTTGCCCTTACTTATGCCGTTGGTTTTTTTGAGAAGATGGGTTTTAGCGTAGTTGAAAAGACGCTCTTACCGCAGAAAATCTGGGGAGACTGCGCTGTGTGCAGAAAGTTTCCCGGATGTGACGAGACGGCTGTTATGCGTATCCTTGACCCGAATACAACAGATGGCCCAGGTAAATTGTGTTTTGGTACGGTAAAAGAGAGAAGATAATGGATAAGAATATTTTTACAAGCGCAGCAGATACTTTAGTTAAGTCCCTCGCAGGATCCGGGGGCGAGTATGAGCTCTTTTTTATAAACGAGGAAGGCATTAGTGCCGAGTCTAAAGACAGGGCCGTGGATTCTCTTAATATAAAGAAGAGCGCAGGCGTTGGTGTAAGGGTAATACTTGAGGGCAGGGTTGGTTTTGCCTACTCAAGTATTCTTGAGGTGGAGGAGCTGCGAGATACTGCCCAGAAGGCTCTCTCGCTCTGCGCCCTTACAGAGAGTGATGCCTATATGAGTATCCCCGAGTGCGGCGGAGGCTTTACTGAGGAGCCCCTTGATGTATATGATGACTCATACGAGCCAGACCTTGCCGAGGGGGTTATAGAACGTGCTGTCCTCGTGGAAGAGGGTGCGAAGGCATACTCAGCTGAGGTTGTAAGGGTGAGAAACGCCACTTATCAGGAGCGCCGCGTGCAAAGCAGGCTTCTTAATTCAAAGGGAGCGGACGTATCTGAGAGGGCCACTTTTTTTACAGGTCATGTAACGGCCGTTGCCGAGCGCGGCGGCGAGGCACAGATGGGCTGGGAGATGAGCCTTGATCACTTGAGAGATAATGTGGCTCCTTACGAGACAGGTGTGAGCGCGGCGAAGAGGGCTGTGAGAATGCTTGGAGCCAGAACCATTAAGACGGCCAGGCTCCCAGCCGTACTTGAGAATACCGTTGTCTGCGAGCTCCTTGAGGCCCTCTCCAGTTCTTTTCTTGGAGATAATCTCTCCAAGGGAAAATCCATGCTGAGAGATAAACTCGGTGAGAAGATATTCTCTGATGTGGTGAATATTGTTGATGACGGCATCTTAAGGGGAGGCTGGTCTACCGCGGCCTTTGACGCAGAGGGGGTGCCTCAGCAGAAGACTCCCCTTGTAAGCGATGGCGTTGTACGCGCTTATCTCTATGACTCCTACTGGGCGGCGAGGATGAAGGCCGCAACTACAGGTAACGCCGTACGAGGCGGATATACAGGCGCCCCGGGTCTTGGAGTTACAAACTTATACATGGAGACCGCTCAAAGTGCCGGGAGCCTTGAAGACCTCTTCTCCAGTGCGGGCCGCGGCCTTTTTATAACAGAGCTTATGGGTGTGCATACTATTAATCCTGTTACGGGAGATTTTTCTCTTGGGGCCTCGGGGCTGTGGATAGAGGGCGGGGAGCTGCAGTATCCCGTAAGGGGGCTCGCAGTCTCTGGAAACCTCTTGAGATTATTCGGCGCTGTTGCGGCGACTGCCTCTGATATGAGGTTCCTCGGATCTATAGGCGCCCCCAGTATATTGATAAACGAGTTGGAGGCGAGCGGGGCATAATGAAAAAATTTGAAGACGAAGACTTACAGGTTATAAAAACTGCTCTCTCCAAGAATCCTCTCTTTGCGGGACTTGATGATTTTTATCTTGATGATATGCTGACTATCGGCGATGTGAAGTCATGGCCCGTAGGCAGTCAGATAATCTGCGAGGGTGATTACGGAGATGCCGTCTTTTTTATAATATCAGGTCAGGCAAAGGTTACGCTTTATGGCGAGCAGGGCCGTGAGATTGTACTCTCTATTCTGAAAGAGGGTGATATGTTTGGTGAGATGGCTATTATGGACGAGAAACCACGCTCCGCCAATGTTGAGACCGTAAGGCTCATGCGTTGTCTTGTAGTGCAAAAAGAGGCCTTTATTCATTACCTTAGCGTTCATCACAGGGTGTATTCGACGATGTTCGCTTATCTTACGGGCAGACTTAGAGACGCTACGAGGAAGATAGGCGGCCTTGCCCTACTTGATGTCTGCGGTAGAATCGCACATACGCTTATGGGTATGGCCAAGGCCTCGGGGGCCGAGGAGGTAGTGGAGATAGAGCGGCCTACGCATGAGGAGCTTGCCGCTATGATTGGTTCATCACGAGAGGTGGTGAGCAGGGCGTTGAAGAAGATGAGCGGTGAGGGTTATATAAAGATAGAAAAGAAGAGGATACTTCTTTTTATGCACCAGTAATGCCCGCCGTTGTGGTGACCTTTATCACATCTCTTACGCGTCATAACCGGATGGCGCTCTATTATACCTTGACTTGGAGCCGTCGCTGTGCTAATAAGAGCGAAAATGGGTGTTTTTTATCCCTTTAATAATTATGTAAGGTCACACCATTGAAGTTTAGTTCAGTATTTACAAGAAATAGAAAAAATAAAGCTCAGGGATCCGCTGCGCGTAAAAATTCCGCCAGGACAATATCCGTTTTTTTTCTTACAAATGACAGCTCGGCGCCGAGGCGGTTAAGGCTTAGCATGGGGGCGGCCAAGGCCCTTGTAGCTGCCGCCGTTGTTATCAGTCTTGCCGCGGTCTTTGTCTTTTATGATTACATTACACTTCGCGGCGATTCCCGTGAATTATACAGACTGAAACGTGAGAATGCCACGCAGAAGATAGAGCTGCAGAGTTTTTCATCAAGGATTCGCGATATTGAGTCGCAGATGGCAAGGCTTGAGATATTCGACAAAAAGCTCCGTATCATCGCCCATATCGAGCCTGATGCCAAGTTCGCCGCAAAGGCGGAGGTAAAGGGCATAGGCGGCGGGGCCTCTGCTTCCAACGCCGATTATCTTCTCACTCCCGGGGCCAAGGTTGATGAGCTTGTAAGTCAGATACGCTCTGATCTTACAGGGCTTGAGATAAACGCCGGTTCTATGGAGTCGAGTCTTACGGGACTTCGCGAGGGACTAATGAAAAAGTCCAGTCTCTTAGCCTCTACGCCGTCTATCAGGCCTGTAAAGGGCTGGGTTACCTCACGTTTTGGCAGAAGGACCTCTCCTTTTACCGGTCTTATACACTCTCACAGGGGTATGGATATTGCCAACCGTATCGGTACTCCCGTTGTTGCAACAGCTAACGGCAGGGTTACAAAGGTAGGACGTGATGCCAACCTTGGAAGGTTTGTCAAGATAAGTCATGGTTATGGGATAAGGACGGTTTACGGCCATCTCTCGCGGACTTTTGTGAAGGCCGGACAGAGGGTTAAGCGTGGGCAGAAAGTTGGGGCCCTCGGCAATACAGGGCGCTCCACGGGTGCGCACCTGCATTATGCCGTAGCTGTTAACGGGACATATCGTAACCCCGCAAAATATATACTGAAC
This sequence comes from uncultured Thermodesulfobacteriota bacterium, assembly GCA_964510775.1. Taxonomy (GTDB): domain Bacteria; phylum Desulfobacterota; class GWC2-55-46; order GWC2-55-46; family JADFVP01; genus JAJRZX01. The sequence continues at coordinate 13,257 of CAZEBZ010000007.1, read as the reverse complement.
TGAAGCGTTGTTTCCTTCCTGTTGTTAAGGCATTATCTCCCCCCTCTGTAACCCCGCCCCTTTTCTACTCTCTTGGTGAAACGCGGCTATGGCGTTTATTTATGTTAATTTATCTTGATACACCCTTTTTAATTTCTTCTGAGGGTTCATTTCTCCATTGATGTGGAATCATGCTCTGAAGCATGTTAGTATCAATATTTGAGAATAAATTTTTTTTAAAAGGATAGGGAACGCAATGCTTAATGGAATGTTAAAGAAGGTTTTTGGCAGCAAGGGTGAGCGAGATATAAAACGGCTTCGTCCTCTTGTGGCAAAGGTCAACTCTTTTGAGGAGGCCATGAAGAATGTGCCAGATGATGGTTTTAAGACCCTTACTGATGAATTTAAGGCCTCTATAGCTGATGGTACAAGTGTAGACGATATGCTTCCAAAGGCCTTTGCCGCCGTGAGGGAGGCCTCTGTAAGGGTACTGAAGATGCGTCATTTTGATACTCAGATAATCGGTGGTCTCGTGCTGCACGAGGGTAAGATAGCCGAGATGAAGACAGGTGAGGGTAAGACCCTCGCCGCTACTCTCGCTCTTTATGTTAATGCGCTAACGGGTAAGGGCGCCCATCTTGTTACGGTAAATGATTATCTCTCAAAGAGAGACGCCGTATGGATGGGGCCTCTCTTTCACAGGCTTGGCCTCTCCGTAGGTGTTATTGGCCACGAAGTAAGCTATATCTACGACCCTTCGTTTACTGATGATAAGAGCGGACATTATCATCTTCGTCTCGTGGGTAGGCGTGAGGCCTATCACGCTGATATTACCTATGGTACGAATAACGAGTTTGGCTTTGATTATCTTAGAGATAATATGAAGTTTTCCATGGAGGAGTATGTTCAGCGCGACCCTTATTTTGCTATCGTAGATGAGGTTGACTCTATTCTTATCGATGAGGCGAGGACGCCCCTAATCATCTCCGGTGCTACAGAGGATTCTACGGAGAAGTACTACTCTATTGATGTGGTAATACCCAAGTTGAAGAAAGACGATCACTACACAGTTGACGAGAAGGCCCGTCAGGCCCTTCTTACAGACGCAGGCGTAGAGAAGGTGGAGTCACTGCTAAACATCGGCAATCTCTATGATGTTGAGAATATTGAGACGCTTCATCATGTTAATCAGGCCCTTAAGGCCCATGTGCTCTTTCAGAGGGATGTTGATTATGTCGTAAAGGACGGCGCCGTAATCATCGTTGACGAGTTTACGGGCAGGCTAATGGAGGGCCGACGCTGGAGCGATGGGCTGCATCAGGCCGTTGAGGCTAAAGAGGGCGCTAAGATAGAGAGTGAGAATCAGACCCTTGCTACCGTTACCTTTCAGAACTACTTCAGGATGTATGACAAACTCGCGGGTATGACGGGTACGGCTGATACTGAGGCCGCGGAGTTTAACTCCATCTATGGTCTTGAGGTAGTGGTAATTCCCACAAACAAGCCTATGGTAAGGGTAGATAACAGAGACCTTGTATATAAGACGAAGGCCGAAAAATTCAGGGCCGTTATAAAGGAGATAAAGGGTTTTATAAGCGAGGGTAGACCTGTGCTTGTAGGTACTATCTCTATAGACGACTCTGAGATACTCTCAAATATGCTAAAAGAGCAGGGTCTGGCCCATGATGTCCTTAACGCCAAACACCATGAGCGCGAGGCCGAGATAGTCTCTCAGGCCGGCCGGCTCGGCGCCGTTACCTTGTCAACAAATATGGCCGGGCGAGGTACGGATATTGTCCTTGGCGGTAATCCTCAGCACATGGCCATGTCTGCGGCAGGTAAGGACGAGACTACGCCTGAGTATAAAGAGGCCTATGAGAAGGCTAGCAAGTTGTGCGCCGAGGAGAAGCAGAAGGTCCTTGAGCTTGGAGGTCTTCATATACTCGGCACAGAGCGCCATGAGTCGAGGCGTATTGACAATCAGCTTCGCGGGCGCGCGGGACGTCAGGGCGATCCCGGTTCATCGAGGTTTTATCTCTCCTTTGAGGACGATCTGCTGCGTATCTTTGGCAGCGACCGCATAGCTTCCATAATGGGCAAGATCGGCCTTGAAGAAGACGTACCTATTGAGCATGGCCTTGTCTCGCGGGCAATTGAGAGCGCACAGAAAAAAGTAGAGGCCCATAACTTTGATATAAGAAAACACCTCCTTGAGTATGACGATGTTATGAATCAGCAAAGAGAGGTAGTTTACGGATACAGACGGCAGATACTCGGTAAAGAGGGGCTCCGTGATATGGTTAAGGAGTTTGCAGGCGAGATAGCCGCCGAGGTCGTAGAGACTCACATAGAGGACAAAGAGCGCCCTGAGGAGTGGGACGTTAAGCGCCTTAATGAGGCTATTTATCCACAATTTGGCTGGGAGCTTCCTGAGGAGGTTGCGCGCGGCGCTGATAACCGCGATGCTCTTGCCCCGCTTATAGTGGAGAAGGCCTGGCCCTCTTATCTCGCTAAAGTTGAACTTGCAGGAGAGGAAAATTTTTCCGAATTTGAGCGCATCATAACCCTTAATACCATTGATAATCTCTGGAAGGATCATCTCCTCTCAATGGATCACCTCAAGGGCGGTATAGGCCTTAGAGGTTTCGGGCAGAAAGACCCCCTTAATGAGTATAAGAAAGAGGGCTACGACCTCTTTGTTAATATGATTTACAGCTTTAAATCAGAGGTGGTAGAGAGGCTCTTTAGGGTAGAGATAAAAATAGAGGAAGGTGAGGAGGTCGCTCCGCCTCCGCCGCCCGTTGAGAAAACTTCCGCTGATGTGACTTACAGCCGCGGCGAAGATGAAGCGGAAGAGGAAGAGGAGCATGAGCAGGAAAAAATACAGCCCGTTGAGAGGGAAGGCGAGAAGGTAGGGCGAAATGACCCCTGCAGCTGCGGGAGCGGTAAGAAGTATAAAAAATGCTGCGGTGCTTAAGGGAGGCTATGGGTAAGAAGTAGGGCGAATTATTGTTCTGAAGCGGCTGACGTGGTAGGTATAAAAAAACTGCGGAGCTTAGCAAGGGCCCAAGTGTAGGAAGATAGGGCGAGTTAATGTTTCGAAGCTTTTGCTGCGGTAGGCATGAAAAACTGCGGGGCTTAAGGGTTCAAATATATTCTTTTGTAATGTATCCTATTCTACTGGGAGATGTTGGGTATTATGGCCTCACGCCATGCCTTAAAGACAGAGACGGGACGAAAAAGGTGTTCGCTGCGTGTGCCGGGTTTTCGCGCCGCGGCAGTATCGGCGGGTTTTAAGAAGAGCGGCGCTCTTGATATGGCCCTTATCGTAAGTGATACCCCTGCTGTTGCGGCGGGGCTCTTTACTACTAATGCTGTAAAGGCAGCGCCCGTTCTCCTTGATATGGAGAGGGTGGCAGGCGGTCTCGCAAGAGGGGTGGTAATAAACAGCGGTAATGCCAATGCCTGCACAGGCGGCAGAGGTTTAAAAGACGCGGCTTCAACTGCCGACTTGGCAGAGAGTCTGCTTGGTCTTAATAAGGGTGAGATGCTCGTGGCGTCTACAGGTGTTATCGGAGTGCCGCTGCCTATGGAGTCTATAAGAGGGGGCCTGCCAAGACTTGCCGAGGGGCTTAACGAGTCTGGTTTCTGCGACGCCTCTGAGGCTATACTCACTACAGACGCCTTTACAAAGAGGGCCCTTGTTAAGAAGAAAATAGGCGGTAAGACGGTCTCAATACTTGGAGTGGCCAAGGGCGCGGGTATGATAAACCCTAATATGGCAACGATGCTCGCCTTTTTTATGACAGACGCCGCTCTCACAAAGGCGCCTCTGAAGGCAGCCTTAAAGAGCGCATGCAGAACATCTTTTAACAGTATTATGGTAGATAACGATACCTCTACTAATGATACGGTGCTTATTTTTGCTAACGGCGCAAGCGGTCTCTCTGTTAAGCGTGGTACGGTAGAGTATGAAGAGTTCTCACAGCTCTTAACAGGTCTTTCAACGCGACTTGCCAAGATGATCGTAAAGGACGGCGAGGGGGCTACGCGTTTTATAGAGATTCTTGTTGAGAGGGCCGCCTCAGATGGGGATGCAGAGCGTGCCGCAAGAACCATAGCAGGCTCTTACCTTGTTAAGACGGCCTTTTTCGGAGCCGACCCTAACTGGGGCCGTGTTGCCGCGGCTATTGGCAGGGCAGGCGTAAAGATGGACGAGAGCCGTATGGATATTTCCTTTAATGGAGTATGTGTGGCAAAGGGCGGTCTTGATACGGGTAAGGAGAAAGAAGCTGCCCGTGTTATGAAGAGAAAGAACGTTCTACTTACTGTAAGCCTTAATACAGGCGGCGGCAGCGCCACGTTCTGGACTACTGACCTCTCTTATGATTATGTGAAGATAAATTCAGCCTACAGGACATGATGACTCACTGTAGTCAGGCAGTGCTCTGACTTATAATTTGGGGGTGTCTATTATGGAGATTGTTCTTAAAGAGGCGGCGAGATGGCTTCGTCAGGCAGAGTATGATCTGAAGGCCGCGGAGTGGAATCAGCAGGGCGGTTTTCATGGCCCCGCATGTTTTTACGCTCAGCAGTCGGCGGCAAAGGCGCTTCGCGGTTTTCTCTTTCTTTACAGAGAGGACGCCCTAATTACGCGCTCAGTGGCAGATCTCCTTGACAGGGCCATGACCTATGATGAGGCCTTTAAGGAGTTTGTGGGAGGCACTACGTCTCTGGATATCTACTACAAGACATCGCGTTTTCCAGACGCCCTGCCAGGCGGTATCCCTGCCGAGGTTATAACTGATAAGGACTCACGAGACGCTATAAGGCAGGCCTCTAATATAGTTGCAATGGTGGAAAAGATACGGAAGGATTATCTTCCCGATACTCTCTGAGAGACTCACTTTTGTAGTTGTTCTTAATCTACCGGCTCAAGTTTGCCTTAAGTATAAAGAAATGGAGGTTTTTGCTCTTTGTATATTACCCTCGTCCTGCCCTTTATATTCGGAGCCGTTGTGGGAAGCTTTCTTAACGTCTGTATTTACCGCCTGCCTGAGGGAAAGAGCATCGTCTCTCCGCCCTCCAGTTGCCCGGTCTGTAAACGGCATATTCCTTTTTATCTTAATATACCAATAATAAGCTACCTTATCTTACGGGGGCGCTGCGGCAGCTGTAAGAGCCCTATTTCAGCACGTTATCCCTTTGTAGAGGCCCTTACGGGCCTTACCGCTGTTGCGCTCTTTTACCGCTACGGCCCTGATATTAGGATAATCATACCTTTTTTCTTTCTCGCAGCCCTTATCGTCATTACCTTTATAGACCTTGATAAGAGGATTATCCTTAATGTCATTACTCTACCGGGTATAGTCATAGGTTTTGCCGCGTCTTTTGTCATGCCAGCCCCGGGCGTAGTTGATTCCCTAACGGGCATAGTGGCCGGCGGCGGCATACTCATGGGCATAGCTTTCGCCTATCACTTCATAACCGGAAAGGAGGGCATGGGTGGAGGCGATATAAAATTTCTTGCCATGATAGGTGCCTTTATCGGCTGGCAGGGAGTACTATTTACGCTCTTTACGGCCTCTATCTTCGGGGCCGTCTCAGGTGTGATTATTATGATTATCTTTTCCAGAGACAGTAAGTACGCGCTGCCCTTTGGGCCATTTCTTGCCCTTGGCGCGGCGGCGTATCTTTTTTACGGCGACTTCTTAATTCAGTGGTATATTCAGAGCGTAGTACGTGGTCTTTAAGGCGGTCTTAATCCTGTGAATCTCAAGATAGGCATACGCGCTCAGCTTGGCTTTGGAATAGCCCTTATCACCCTTGCAGGTGTAGCCTTTATCGGTCTTATGAGTATAAAGGTCGTCGAGGACAGGGCCCTTGAGTGGAAGATACGCGAGGCGCAGAAGACCGCGTCTCTTGCCAATGCCGCCAACTCGCAGTTAAGCCCCTGGCTCGGCGAGTCGAAGGCCCTCTCTCTGCTCTCTGTTGTAATGAGAGAGGCGGGCGTAATGGACTATACTCTTACTACGGCAGTTGGGCGTACTGTTATTAAGCACGGTGAGCTTCCAAGAGAGAGCGGCAGACCCGTTAGTATTCTTGAAGGCATAAAAATAAGGCGTTACGGCGGAGGATGGTTAAGAGGTCCCGGGACTCTGCTTTATGTCAGAACCATCTTAAGTGACAAGGGCCCCCTCGCAGGGGCCCTTGAGTTCACACTCTCCCTTGATGACGTGAACGGGGAGTTATCAGTTGTAAGAAAATTTCTTATTATTTATATAATCCTTGATAGCGCCATTATTATTGGTTTTGGTTTCTTCTTTCTCTCAGGCTCTATTATAAATCCAATTAGGAGGCTTACAGAGGCGGCTTCGCGTATAGCCGGAGGGTCTTTTGGCGAGAGGGTGGATATAGACTCTGATAATGAGATTGGTGTTATGGCCGTCTCCTTTAACAAGATGGCCGGTAAGATAGAGGAGGAGATACATACCCTTGAGAGGGTTAACAGCGAGCTTGTAAGCGCCCAGGAAGAGGTGTTGAGATCCTCTACTCTCGCGGCCGTAGGACGGCTCGCCGCTGGCATAGCTCATGAGATAGGCAACCCCCTCGGAGCCGTTGGCGGTTATCTTCAGATACTTGAGCGTGGTTCTCTTGAGAGTGCTGAAGAAAAGGATATAATCAAGCGGGCCGGCAGCGAGGTGTCGAGGATAGATGCCATTGTAAGAGAGTTTCTCGAGTTCTCACGGAGCGAGAAAAAACCTCTTCAATCTGTTGATGTGAACGCCCTCTTACTTGACATTATAAGCGGCCTTGAGAGGCATAACGACTTTGAGGGTATATCCGTAAAGACGAGCCTCGGCGAGGCCTTGCCGCCGGTAAGGATAAATGAGGGCAAGTTAAGGCAGGTCTTTGTAAATTTACTTGTTAATGCCGCTCAATCTATGGGAGAGTCCGGCGGCGCTGCCGTGATAGCCGTTGATACCTCCCTTGAGAAGGTTCTTGTAAGGGGCGCGAATCTTCGAAGGCGTAAGAGTGATAAACCATTAAGCCCAGGTGATGAAATCTACCGCGGCCTTGTGCAGGTAAAGATAAGAGACAGCGGATCTGGTATAAGCGAGGAAGACGCCAAGAAGATATTCGATCCCTTTTATACTACAAAGGATGTTGGAAAGGGAACGGGGCTCGGTCTCTTTGTCTCGCAGAGCATACTAAAGGCCTACGGGGCGGAGATAAATTTTGAATCCAAGGTGGCCGTGGGGTCTACCTTTACAGTAAGATTACCTCGAGGGAGGGAGAATACATGAAGGTGATGATTGTTGATGATGAGGAGAGCCTGCGTCATATGCTCTCTGTAATACTGAAGATGGAGGGTTATGAGGCTACGGCCTTTGCCGATGCCTCAAAGGCCCTTAAGGCGCTAAGCTCAGATGATTTCGATTTTATTCTCTGCGATATACGCATGCCGCAGATGGACGGCCTTGAGTTCCTAAGGAGCCTGAAGAAGGGCGGCAGTGATGACCATACTGTTATTATGATGAGCGCCTACGGTACCATTGATACGGCCATTGAGTGTATGAAGCTTGGCGCCTATGATTATATCTCCAAGCCCTTCAAGGCCGATGAGATAATACTTACCCTTAAAAAAGCTGAGGAGAGAGAGAAGCTTAAGCGTGAGAACAGGCGTCTGAAGGAAGAGGCTGCGCGTCGTTTTGACGTAAAAAACATAATTACCGTTGACGCGAGGATGCTTGAGATCCTCGAACTTGTGAAAAAGGTTGCAAGCTATACTACGAGCGTGCTTATAGGCGGAGAGAGCGGCACGGGCAAGGAGCTTATAGCAAGGGCCCTGCACACATGCGGTGAGCGTGCGGGAGGGCCTTTTGTGGCAGTTAATTGCGGCGCCATCCCCGGGCCTCTTCTTGAGAGTGAGCTCTTTGGTCATGTAAAGGGCGCATTTACCGATGCAAGGCGTGATAAGGCTGGTCTTTTTGAGGAGGCAGGGGGAGGTACGATATTTCTTGACGAGGTAGGAGAGCTTCCCATGGATCTGCAGGTAAAACTTCTGCGCGTGCTGCAGGAGGGAGAGGTGCGACGCGTTGGCGGCACAAAGTCCTTAAAGATAGACACGAGAGTTGTTGCGGCCACCTTAAAGGATCTTCCTGAGGAGATTAAAAAAGGCGGTTTCAGAGAAGACCTTTACTACAGGCTTAACGTCATAGAAATAGCCTTGCCGCCGCTGCGCGAGAGGCCCGGTGATATTGATAAGTTGGCGCGGCACTTTACCACCCTATACGCGAAGAAGTTTAGAAAAGAGGTTAAGGGGCTCTCTCCTGAGGCCCTTGAAGCCCTTCAGAAGTACACCTGGCCCGGTAATGTGCGTGAACTTGAGAATGTTATCGAGAGGGCTATGATTCTTGAGGAGGCCGATCTTATAGAAAAATCATCACTTCCAATGGGCGTTTCTTCACCGAGAGCAGATTCTTCCATGGCTTCTTCAGTGGGGCTTTCCATTAAAAAGGCCCATGAGGCTATGGAGAGGGATTTTATAAAGAGGGCCCTTGAGGTCACAAAGAACAACAAGACCCGTGCGGCCGAGCTGCTGGAAATTAGCCAACGGGCCCTTCTCTATAAGATAAAGACCTATGGTTTCTGATATAAAACCCTGAGAAAGCTTTAAATTCGATAAAAAGTAATCATATCATGCAAAGTTTGCGGAGTTTTTTTCTCTTATTTGAGGAAAAAACTCTTTTTTTTTAGGTAGTTATGCTTTGGCACAGGTGTTGCTTAATTATTTGGTGGGTTTATATAATTAAAGAGGGGTAATTATGAAAAGATTAAATCTTAGAGTATATAAGCACGCCGAGGTCTCTCTTGCTAAGGATAGATGGGGCGGCGAAGCTCTTCGTGGAGGTATTTTACGGCCTATTCTCATAAGGGGGGTTACCCGTCGTGGTCACAAAGAGAAGGGATTCAGCCTTATTGAGATTCTCGTGGTTTTGGCTATATTTGGAACCTTACTTGCTATTGCCGCCCCGAGTTTCTTAACTACAACTTTTCCGCACATGAAGCTTAAGAGTGCCTCAAGGGAGATTTTCTCCATGCTGCAGTACGCGCGGAGCAAGGCGGTAAACGCTACTCAGAAGTACGGTGTTCAGTTCGACCTTGACGCGGGGCCAAAGAGGTATCTTGTAGTAACAAGGGCCTCTGATACCGACCCCTGGACGGCGGATACTGCTATGGCGGCAAAAGAGCTTGAGAGTGACGTGAATATATTCAGTGTCACCGTAGGGGCCGTGACTTATACGTCTGGAACTACGGCAGTAATAGCATTCGATCCATTCGGCTCGGCAACGGCCGCGAGCATAAGGTTGAATGTGGCAAGTAATACCGCGGATAAATATATGGTGAGCGTATCATCGGCAAGCGGCCGCGTTAAGATATTAACGACATGGTGAGGGATATGAAAAAGAATATTTTTGCTGAAGAAGGTGGATTTACTCTTATTGAGGTTCTTGTTGGCATATTTATCCTGAGCGTTGCACTCTTAACGCTCTCAGGGCTTATGACGAGTACTATCAAAAGTACTAATTTTGGCCGACGAACCTCTGAGGCCGCCAATCTTGCCCGTGAGGCAATGGAGAGTATTACCCGTAACGCGGCGCTTAATTTTGATGCTGTTGTAGATTCCGTGCCGGGAAGCGACCCTGTTGCAGGTCTTAACCCCGATGTGGTGGAAGACTACGGCACTATTGCCGGGCATAGTTCATTCAGAAGAGAGACCTATATAACGAACGGCGCCATGCCTGTAAATTCCAAGGATATAGCCGTAAAGATCTTATGGAGTGATGGTATCGGTTCAGGTCACAATACTATCTTTAGAACACACATAGCGAGATAAGAATGCATTTACAGCGTATAAATAGAGACAGAAGAGGTTTTACCCTCGTTGAGCTCCTCGTTGCCATGGCCATTGGCGTGGCCGTAATAGGAGCCGTTTATTCTGTCTACAATTTTTTTCAACGTGCTTCTTCCGGTCAGGACAGGCTTCTTGAGATACAGCAGGAGACAAGGGTTACAATGGAGAAGGTGGTTAAAGAGGTGCGTGCCGCGGGGTGTTATTATAAGGATACGCCTATAATTACGGCAGATGCCAGCAGCCTCGAGTTTGAATCCGACTCCGACCCCGACCCCAATCTTGGCCCCTGGAAGATAAAGTATAATATTGACACCGTTGCAAAAGAGATTAAGAGGAGTTCCGCGGCCTGGAACGGAGCGTCCTACGGGGCCTACGGTACGGGTGTAGACCTTGCCGGTAACATCACGGGCCTTGCTTTTACATATTATGACGAGACCGGAGCCCTTATTGCCGCGCCAATTCAGTCGCAGGCCAACAGGGACAGGATAAGGAAGGTAGGCATTTCCATTACAGCGGCTACAGCATATCCTAATCCCTCTACTAACAAGATAGACACCGTTAATCTTGAGACAAGTGTATCTCTTCGGTGTATGGGGGTTAATCAGTCCACAGATACTACTGAGTGTAATCTTCCAACTAATATACAGTCAGCAGACCCCGGTCTCTGCGGCACACTGGATCTCTCATGGACAAAGAGCACAAGCTCTGATGCCGCCGGGTACAAGGTCTATTATAAGCCAACGGGGGCTACTTTTTATACGGGCCTTGTAGATGTGCCAGGAGGTTCCACGCAGTCTTATACGCTGACAGGTCTTACTAATGCCACGCAGTACGATATTGCCTTTAAATGCTATGATACATCAGGTAATCTTAACGCCGCGTTCAGCACACCTATATCAGGTACGAGCGGTACTGCTGATACAACGCCTAATGACAATACTGCCCCGGAGCTTCCTCTTAATACGGACTCAGCGGCGGGCGATGGCACAGTTGACCTTACGTGGACTGCCAGTATCTCTGCCGATACGGGCGGCTATCATGTGTACAGGAGCGATGACAGCGGAAGCACATACACGCAGGTTGCGGAGCTTGATTCCACGCACCTTGCTTACAGCGACATTACCGTAGTGAACTGTCCTGTTAATCCTTTTGTCTATAAGGTAGTCTCATGGGACTGCGCCGCTAATGAGAAGAACAAGTCAACGCAGAGCGCTGTCTATGGTGACGGCTCCGGTAGCGGTATTGATACTCCCGTGAGCGGAGCAACAAATACCAGTCCATTTGAGACCGTACCCCCGGCGGACCCCGCATCTTTTCAGGCCATTGCGGCTACAGATAAGATATACCTCAGTGAGGCAACGCCTGCGGATCTCGATACTAATGGAGTGCGGATACTAAGGAGGACGGATCAGTATCCCACTGGAGCGACAGATACGAGTGCGGTAGGGCCTAATAATGTAAAAGATTACGAGCCCCTTACTCCCTCTCAGACATACTCTCTTGTAGACAGCTACGGCATACTCCTTGGAACTACTTATTACTACAGGGCCTTTGCTTATGACAGGTGCGGCAACTTCAGCGCAGGGGCTTCTTCTCTGGCAACAGCCGCCCCCTGCGGTGACGGCTCTGCGGGTTCCAAGCATTTTGGGCCGCCTTCGGCTCCTGCGTCCCTTAGCACAGCTACCTGCTCTACTGCCGCCGTGAGCTGGACGGCCTCTGCGGGCAGTGAGAACGGCAACCTCTTTAACCCCGCCTCTGAGAACGATGTCGTTGGTTATTATGTCTACAGAGGCACTGCATCTGGCGGTCCTTATACACTTCTTAACTCTACTCCCGTAACGAGTACGACATACGCTGATAGTACGGTGGTATCGGGTACTACTTATTACTACACTGTGAAGGCCCTTGACTGCGCCTTGAAAGAGAGTACCGTTAGTTCACCTGAGGTCACTGTAATGCCCGCTAATATCAACTGGGACCCGTCCATCACCGTCGTAACCAACGGCACTGTTGCTGTACCTACTCTTAATGGCGGTCAGCATAATGTGGTGACCATGGGGATAAAGAATACAGGAAACGGCTCGGTGACTATAAATTCCGCTACCTTTATATGGACTAACGCCGCGGCAAAGCTCCATAAGGTGGTCTTAAAGCCCTTTGGCGGCAGCAGCAACACGCTCTGGGATAATACTGATGTGGCCTCAGGCAATGTCGTTGATTTCTCAGCCTTTGAGCCTACAGCCTCGCTGCGACGGCTCTCCGGCAACTCAACTCTTAACAAGTTTACCCTTGATTTCAGAGATTCGGTGGGTACAGGTTTTGTTGATATGAGGAGTACCAATATAATAGTAACCCTTAATTATACAAATGACCTTGACGGAGCTACTTGTAATTCCGCTACCTTTACCGTGCCTGTAACAGTAGGGCCTACTATAACGGGGAGCGTACAGGATAGGCCCCTTACGCCTACAACATCAAATGTCAACGCCGCAAGCGTGACTGTTAAGACGGGTACTCAGGACGCGAGTTTTGTATGGACTTCTTATGATGTCGATGTTCAGGACACGGTAACAATTGATGGAGTAAATGCCATAAGCGGGGCTACGCTTTATTATAATACAACTGATAAGTCTACCTTTACAGCGCCCGTTACTGATTACTCAGCCGCGCCATCTGGCTGGTCTTCCATTAATATGTGTCAGGTAGGCACAACAAATACCTATCAGACATCTTCTTCAGGTTCCTGCGTATCGAATCATATCCCCAATCTCACGGGCAAGAGGGTCTGGTATTACGTAAAGATGACTGACAGCAACTCTAATTTTGACATTCAGCCTGAGCCCTCTGTAGGCGTCTATACTTATGATCAGGACTCGAGGTTTGATACGTATATAAGTGTTGTCAGGAGCGGAAACGGCGGCGAGGTTGTGGCGCTTACTGCAATCCTCTTTGACGAGAATTGGTCATTGGTAACAGGGGGTAATATAACGGCTAAGATAACAGATACTTTAAGTGGTGCTGTGGAGACGGGGACTATGGTTGAGGACAGCGTTACTCCAGGCATATATACGTACACGGCCACTCAGCTCTATAATAACAAGACTATTGACGTGGCTCTTACGTCATCGAAGAATGCCTTTACAGATGCTAATTGCGGCATAGCCGGCATAGTTCAGAACGCTCTTAGCTCATTTTGGAACTGTCAATGAGATGCTTATCATGTTTTTTTTGTGGATGTAACTATAAGAGAGGTGATATATGAAGGCGATTAGAGAAAAAAAGAGGAATCAGAGAGGATTGAGTTTATGCGGGCTCCTTGGTGATGAGAGCGGCGTGGTACTTGCCATAGCCCTTATGAT
>CAZEBZ010000006.1:0-45741 GCA_964510775.1 uncultured Thermodesulfobacteriota bacterium | reverse complement strand
ACTTTCTTTTAGAAAAAAGAAAGTAGGACAAAGAAAAACCTTTGGCCGTGCATGACAGCAGATGCATGATAAACACAGCGGCTACGAAGAAACCTATTAGCTAAAATTTGTCAGACAGAAAACTTTCTTTTAGAAAAAAGAAAGTAAGACAAAGAAAACCAACAACAAAGACGACAAAAAAAATTGATAAACTCAAGACGCGTATTATTATACACTTTTCGCCACCTCTACCTCTACAAGCGGAGTCTTCCGAGGCTCATGGAGATATTTTACTGGCCCATACTCGACCTCACGTTATGGGGTTTTGTAGGGTTATATCTCACAAGGTACAAGGGCAGTGTGCCAAATTTTGTCACCTTCTTTCTCGGCGCCCTTATACTATGGGACATACTCTTCCGCTCTCAGCAAGGCATCTCAGTCTCTTTTCTCGAGGACCTCTGGTCGCGTAACCTCTTAAATATCTTCATAAGCCCCCTTAGCCCCGTGGAGTACGTCGTTAGCCTTATTGTAATGAGTCTCATAAAACTAAGTCTGGCGACAAGCGTACTCACCGTACTTGCCTGGCTGCTCTACGCCTTTAACGTATTCACCATAGGCCCGGCCCTAATACCCCTTGCGCTAAACCTCATCATCATGGGCTGGTCTATAGGCATAATCACAACGGCCGTCATACTGCGTTACGGTCAGCAGGCCGAGGTGCTGGCCTGGGGCCTTGCGCTGCTCTTTCAGCCAATATCAGCCGTCTTTTACCCCGTATCAGTCCTGCCGCCGTGGCTGCGGCACATCGTAGCCTTTATCCCCAGCGCCCATGTCTTCGAGGGTATGCGCGCCGTTATAAGCGGTGGCCCCTTTCCAACGGGCCATCTCATCTGGGCCTTTTTACTGAACATAGCCTATGTAGCCATTTCCATACTCTTTTTCTCATGGAATTTTCGCGCGGTAAAAGACCGCGGCCTTCTCGTAAAGACGGGGGAGTAGTTTTTTTACAAGACTCTAAAGGGTATACCGCCAAGACTTTTGACAGGATGAAGAGGTTTACGTTATAATTATAAGATAAGGTGTATATGTGCCCCTATAACTGCCGGGACAGACTTATCTACGGCCTAAGAGTAAAATAGAATGACAAAAACAATAATTCCCGCCGTCCTCGCGGCGCTCTTTATCTCCATACTAAGTATCTTTATTAACCCGCGGTCAGCAAATGCCGAGGTAATAACTCCAACGATGGCCGCGGCAAGCACTCGCCCCTCATTAACAGATCTTCTAAGCTCAGCCCAAAAAGGCGATGTCTCGGCGCAGTTCAGGCTTGGCGAGATATATATGAAGGGCGGTATTCTGCCAAGAGACTACATCTTAAGCTACATGTGGTTCAACCTCTCAAGCTCCGGCGGTTTTGAACCTGCGACGGCTAAACTTGATACCCTTGAGACAAAGATGACGCAGAGGCAGGTAAGACAAGCGCAGAGCCTCTCAAGGGAATTTAAGAAATAATATGCTAAAGATAATCAGGGCCGCCCCTGCATCACTCATACTTTTTCTCCTCCTCCTTACTATCCCAACGCCTTCTTTTGGAGAAAAGACAAAGCACACTCACGCCCAGGGCATGGCTCACGCAGCAGCCCGCCTGGAAGAGATACAGACACTCGCAATAAAAGGTAACGTAGAGGCCGCCTCCGCCATGGCCGAGATGTACTATGTGGGAATAGGAGTAAAAAAAGACTATAAGAAGGCCTTTCAGTGGGCTAATAAAGCCGCCAAACAAGGTAACGCAAGGGCTCAGACAATACTGGGGCTTATGTACTATAAGGGTCACGGAGTCCTTCGAGACTATAAAAAGGCCTTCAAATGGTACCATCTGGCGGCCCTTCACGGCGACGCAGGCGCAGAGAGCATACTGGGCCTGATGTATGCCGCGGGCCACGGCGTAACACGCAACTATAAGGAGGCCTTTCACTGGTACGAGAAAGCGGCGCTCCAGGGCGACGTAGGGGCTCAAAGTATACTGGGCCTCATGTACTACGAGGGCCGCGCCGTACCAAAAGACTACAAAAAAGCCTTTAAGTGGTATAAAAAAGCGGCGCTACAGGGTTACTCCGCCGCACAGATGAGGCTCGGAGTAATGTACACATACGGTAACGGCGTACCGCAGGACTACAAAAAGGCCTTTGTCTGGTTCCACCGCGCCGCCTTAAGAGGCGACGCCAAGGCCAGTGCCAGCCTCGGACTTATGTACGCCTATGGTAAGGGCGTTTCCAAAGACTACGCGACAGCATACATGTGGCTTACTCTCGCCGCAGAGGGCAAGGTAGACAACGCCGAGGCAGCGCTAAAGAGCCTTGAGGCAAAGATGACGCAGCAGCAGATTAAAGACGCGGAAAAACTCGCCGTTAAATTCAAGACAAGACAGTATAAAGACTGATATGACGGCACAAAAGAGTTTGGTGCAACATACCGCTTGCAGGGGGTTCAATTCACCCCTCTGATACTTCCCCCCTTTTAATCCATACCCCTAAGAACTTAAGCTACCCCCCCTCAATATACTGAAAAATAATAAGAATAGAAAAAAACAGTTGACAGAAAATATCAATTAAGATACAACCAGTCTTAATTGTCCTAGAGTATTGTTCAAGCAGTAAAAACGGCTGTCCAGACGGCAAGGTTTTATAACCTCAGCTAAACTAAAGAGTCTCACCCCATGAGAGTTGAAATTAAGAGGGCGGGAAGCTAACTGGAGAAGGCACTGCTGCACCTTAAGCAACTGTAAAAAGTTCAGGTATATAACATAACCATCTTAATTTTAGAGATAATTGTAGGATAAAGACTTCAGACAACAAACAGCTTACGGGAGGTTCCTGATATGAGCGAGCATGCGCATGAACTGGAGTGGGAAACAAGTCCCTGGCCTCTAATTGTGTGCATAGGGATTCTTCTCTTTGCCCCCCTGGCCTTCTCCTTCCACTATGTTTACGAGAAACCCGCGGCATCAATAGTCTGCCTTGCCCTCGGCGGAGCCTTAATCCTTATCTCCGTCATAGGCTGGGTAAAAGACGGCCTTGAGGATAAACACGGCTGGGGAGCGGGCTTAAGCTTTCCCGCCATGCCATTCTTCATACTCGCTGAGGCGTTAATCTTTGCCGCCCTCTTCGCCGCTTACTGGGTAATCAGGCTTAACGCGCCACACTGGCCGCCCATAGGCACACCGCATATCTCAAAGATAACACCTATTATAATGACTGTTATTCTCGTATCCTCAAGCGTCACCATACATCTGGCGGAGATGAGACACGAAGAAGAGAACCACGAGGGCTTTCTGCTCTGGCTCTGGCTCACTATAATCCTCGGCAGTATATTCTTCGCCATAACCATGAACGAGTGGTCTCACCTTATCGGTGAGGGCTTTGACACAACGACAAACGCCTACAGCACTGTCTTCTACTCCATAACAGGGCTGCACGCCTCACATGTCTTAATAGGTGTGATCTTATTTATCTGTATACTCATTCCGGCGCATTTAGGTAAGACAAACAATACCTTTGTAAAGACAGTGGCGCTGTACTGGCATTTTGTTGATATCGTATGGTTCTTTGTCGCCTCGCAGGTCTACTTCTGGCTCTGACAAGAGAACTTATGTGACGAAATATACTAAATAATACTCACAAGACAAGCTAAGGGCCTGAGTGTAAAGATCTTAGAACTGTAAATACACAGGGGGAGTCGCAGGGAGAGGCATTGAGAGGCACATTCTGGGAAATAAAGACAAAAAACCTCATTATTATCACCCTGCTTATGACGGCCTGCTTAGCCCCGACTTACTGCTTTGCCACTTTTAGCCGTACCGTGCAGTCTGAGATAGACCCTGAGCTGCTAAGGATTGATGAGATAAAGTATCTCGGAGCCCCTGTAGACACAGACCTTAGGCTTATAGATAAAGAAGGGGAGAAATTCCTGCTAAAAGATATGCTTAAAGGCAAACCCCTCATTCTTCTGCTCTCTTACTATCGCTGCGACGGAGTCTGCCCTACGGTGAACAAAGATTTTCGAACAATAGTGCAGAAGATGAAAAAAAAGAAGCTTGGTCTGGATTTTCGTGTACTTAGCCTCTCTTTTGACATAGACGACAACATTGAGAGACTTAAGATGTTTAACAACAAGATAAAATACCCGAAGTGGATGGATAAAGGCTGGAAGACAGCCCTCTTTGAGAATACTGAAGACATCAAACCACTCACTGAGAGCGTGGGTTACAGGTTTTTCTGGTCGCTGCGGGACAAGATGTTTCTTCACCCCAATGTCTTCATCTTTATCTCCCCCGACGGCAGGGTTATGAGATACCTGTACGGCGCTACCATCGGAAGTCAAGACGTGGAACTTGCCATAAACGAGGCCGCCTTTGGCAAGAGCGGCCGCTCAAAGGTTGAGGATTTAAAAGATTTAGTGCTCCTTGCCTGCTTTAGCTACAACTATAAAGAGGGAAAATACTCCATTAACTACCCCCTCTTTATCGCCATCGGTTCACTCTCACTTGGTGTCTCATCGATCTTAATAGGATTAATCGTAGCAAGGAAAAAGGTTAGGAGGTAAGGATATGCGTAGGAAAATCTACAGTGCGTCTACGGCCTTAGTAACTCTCTTGATATTTGCCGGGCAGGCCTTTGCAGGCTCGGAGATCGAGGCGGGTAACGAAGGTTTTGGTATTGCCGACCCTGTTGAGGGGTGGAACGACCTCTGGCACGAGATGCTCTGGGACATTTGCGTCATGGGCATTATCTTTGCCCTTATCACACTCTACTTCATGTGGAAGTATAAGAGAAAGTTCCCGCAGCAAGAGGGTAAGCAGGTTAAGCTTACCTTTGCAGGCATGATGCTCTGGGCCCTCGTGCCCGCATTCATCTTCATGGCCGACGACCTCTATCTTGCGGGAAAGACATGGGCCCTCTACAACACCTACAGAACCGTGCCTGAGAACAGCATGGAGATAAAGCTTGAGAGCGCCATGTGGAGCTGGAACTTCACCTATCCCAACGGCGTTCAAGCCACTAACGAGCTGCGCGTCCCCGCGGGCCGTCCCATTGTAATGAGGATGAAGAGCAGAGATGTTATTCACAGCTTCTATCTACCTGACTTTAAAGTAAAAGAAGACTCTATGCCCGGGCGCGTTACTTACCTCTGGTTCTACCCAAAAGAACCGGGCGAGCATGTAATAACCTGCGCTGAGTTCTGCGGCGTCATGCACTCAGCCATGAGAGGCACACTGATTATTATGCCCGTAGATGAATTTAATACATGGCTGGAAAAAGAAAAAGCCAATCTCTAACTATGAGGAACTCAAACTATGAGCCAGTCAGTTAGTTTCGGAAAAAACCTAAGTCAGTGGATATTTACTACTGACCATAAGCGAGTAGGCGTACTCTACCTTATAGGCTCACTCGCCGCCTTTGCCGTGGCAGGGGCCATGGCCATGCTTATCAGGATAGAGCTATCATCAATAGGGCCCACCATAACAGCGAACCCTCAGACATATAACGTCTGGCTTTATTTTCACGGTGCGGCCATGATACTGGGCTTTCAGATACCGGCGTTAACGGGTTTTCTCGCTAACTATCTAATACCGCTAATGATAGGCGCTAAAGACGTGGCTTTTCCGCGGGTAAACGCCCTGAGCTTATGGCTCTTCTGGATAGGCATCGTAGTAGCTCTGCTTACCTTTGTAGTACCAAACCCTCCGGACTTCATGTGGACGGCTTATCCGCCCTACTCCATATTAAGCCCCGGTAATACGTCATTTTATACCTTTACAGTGCTGATTATGGGTTTTTCCTCTATCGTTGGAGGCATTAACCTCATCGCCACCATCATATACATGCGAGCCCCGGGCGTAACATGGGCTAAACTCAATATCTTTGTCTGGGCCACCTTATGCGCCTTTATACTCCAGTTGATATTCGTCCCCGTGCTTGGCTCAGCAGTTACTCTCTTGTCCCTTGACAAATATCTTGGAACGCACTTTTTCGACCCGTCAATGGGCGGCGACGTGTTGCTCTATGAGAACCTCTTCTGGTTCTACTCCCACCCAGCCGTCTACGTCATACTTCTTCCAATGATGGGAATAATCTATGAGATAGTCGCCACCTTTGCAAAGAACCGCATCTTCAATAAAAAAGTAGTCGTCTTCGGCGGGTTTGTCGGTACAACAGTGCTTAGCGGCGAGGTCTGGGTACACCACCTCTTCACATCTGGCATGCCTAACTGGATACGCCTGGGCATGATGGTAAGCACGCTCCTTATAAGCGTTCCCGTAGGGCTCCTTATGATAGGCCTCGTCGGAACCCTCTACAGAGGCGCAATCATATACAAGACGCCCATGCTCTATGCCTGCGGCTTCATATTCCTCTTTCTTGTCGGAGGACTTACGGGTATACCTCACGCAATGGCGGCACTTACTCTGGCGCTTCACGATACGCACTTCGTCGTAGCCCACTTCCATTACGTCATGGCCGTATCGGGCACCTTCGCTGTCTTTGGAGGTGTCTACTACCTCTTTCCAAAGATGACGGGCAAGATGTACAATGAGGCCCTCGCCAAAATTGCATTCTTCGTCCTCTTCGTCGGTGTAAACGTCACATTCTTCACCATGTTCATCGTAGGCCTCAAGGGCATGCCGAGGCGCTACTTTGATTACAGCCACATGCCGCAGCTTGAGCATCTTCACAAGATACAGACCTACGGAGCCGTTATCATCGGCATAGGAGCACTGCTTATACTTATCACCTGGCTCCACGGTCTCTTCTTCGGTAAAAAAGCGCCGTCCAACCCCTGGGAGTCGAGATCCCTTGAGTGGACGCATACGGAATCACCTCCCGGGCCGGGAAATTTTGGTGGTAAACCCCTTAACCTGCCTCCCGACTGGGATCCATACGGTTACGGACGTAACCCCGACGATTGATGTGCTGAGGACAGAGTTGATGCAGGGCAATCAATAAGTCAAAGTTAATAGCTTTCGCCAGAGTTACATAAAGGTAAAGAAGAATCGCCTCACAATGAGAGGATGAGATTAAATATGAGAGTAAAGAGGTTTCAGGGCAGAGGAGTCTTATTCTTATGAGTACACCTTACATGGGAAGGCAGAATTACTCATCAGGGCTCCCCCTGCTTCTGGCCGCGACGCTCCTCTTCACCTATCTGCTCATGGTAATGGGCGCCTTTGTAACCTCAACAGGCTCTGGGCTTGCCTGCCCGGACTGGCCGCTCTGTTACGGAACAGTGGCCCCGCCCATGCACCTGCATATTTGGTTCGAGTGGGGACACAGACTCCTCGGCGCGACTGCAGGAACCTTAATTATCTTATCAACCATCTTTGTCTGGCGAAGCTACAGAGGGCTGCCTCGAGTATTTACCTCCGCCATAGTTCTGCTCCTCTTTACGGGAGTAGGGCTTGGCGGCCTTACCGTACTTGTGGAGGCTCCGCGCCTTGACAGCATGCTGAACGTAGCTATTATTTCATCGCACCTTATTATCTCCACACTGGTGCTAACGTGCCTTACCTTCTCATTTCACTATGTAAGAGGCGCACGCAAGAGATATAATGGCTCAAATTTTTTCTTCTTCCTCTTCTGCCTCGTTTACATTCAAGTAGTGCTCGGTATACTCGTTCGCTACTCCGGGGCCACGCTTGCCTGTCCTGATCTGCCATTCTGTAACGGGCAAATTATTCCCGCCTTTACGGACTACGGTGTTACTCTCCACTTCTTTCACAGGCTCACGGCCCTTACTGTCTTTATAATCACCACGGTGAGATTATACTCCGCAGTATCAAGAAAAAAACAAGTCGCCGCCACGCTTATAACCTTCGTCCTTGTATCGGCGCAGGCGACTTTCGGTATATTAATCGTAGCCACGGGAATGTTTCTTCCTGTGATTATTCTTCACGCCGCTACGGGTTTTCTCTTCCTCGGCTGGTTGGCATATCAGGCCATGCCCTTTTTCCTCTCAAGTAGAGCGTATGGGGAGGTCAGAGCATAATGAGTCAGGGTCAGCACATAGCAGAGGGCATTCTACCTGTACGCACCACAGCCGCTGAGTATATAACCCTCGTAAAGCCCGGTATTATAGGCCTTGTAATCGTAGCCGCCCTTACGGGCATCTACCTTGGCGGGCGCGGCGAGTACGACCTCTCGCTCATCTTGTGGACTCTCGGAGGTCTCGGTGCTGCAACGGCGGGCTCTGCTCTTCTTAATAACTACTTCGATAGAGACATTGACCGCCTCATGGAGCGAACGGCCTTGAGGGCGCTGGCACAGGGAAAGGTATCACCAAATAAGGCCCTTCTTACGGGCCTGCTCCTTGTCGTATTATCAGTCACAGTCCTTGCCCTTACGGTAAACACAGCAACGGCTCTCCTAACGGCAATAGCCTCACTTGGTTACGTTGTCTGCTACGGCATACTGCTAAAACGAAGGAGTCCCTTTGCCAACCAGATAGGCGGGCTTGCCGGGGCCCTGCCGCCCCTTATCGGTTACGCCGCCGTAACAGGCGGCATTGACAATAGGGCCCTTATCCTCTTTACCATAGTCGCCCTCTGGCAGCAGCCCCACGCCCTTAGCCTCGCCCTGAAATACAGAGAGCAGTACGCGCGGGCTTCTATACCGGTAATACCCGTTGCAAAAGGCGTTCATGCCACAAAGGTACGCATTTTTATCTATACTCTTTTTCTTCTACCGGCCTCAACGCTGCTCTACTTTGCAGGCGTAACGGGCGCACCCTACCTTGTCGCCGCAATAGCCCTTGGTCTACTCTATATCGG
This sequence comes from uncultured Thermodesulfobacteriota bacterium, assembly GCA_964510775.1. GTDB lineage: Bacteria > Desulfobacterota > GWC2-55-46 > GWC2-55-46 > JADFVP01 > JAJRZX01. The sequence goes on along the minus strand of CAZEBZ010000006.1, from coordinate 36,941 downwards.
ACTCGCTCTGAAGTTTCTGCCATCAACACGGCAGTACAGCATGTTCCTCTTTTTCTTCTCCATACTCTACCTTACCCTCCTCTTCACGGCCATGATACTTAATGTGACTTGAGCATGGAGAAGAGATATACTTATAAGTGGTTTATCCTCGCCATAATATTTCTTGGCATGGGCGGAGCCTTCGCCTTTATGGTGGGCATGAGCCGTACCCCATTTGGTTACAAGTACTTTCCCGCCGACGCCCTGCACCGCACCCTCGTTGGTCACGTAGTGCTTGCCATACTGCTCTGGCTGCTCACCTTTGCCGTAGTGCTATGGAGCAAAACCTTTAAGGGCCGTGAGCTGAACTTTACACAGTGGCTCGCCATAGCCGGCGCAGCCCTCATCACCCTTGCCGTCATTACGGGAAGGGGAGATGCCGTAATAAACAACTATGTGCCCACTATTGACACGCCACTCTTCCTCATCGGCCTCGGTCTCTTCTATCTTGCCTTTACGGTAAACGTACTCTCCTATATAAGAGAGGCCCTGAAAAACATATTTTCCCCAAACCTCTTAACAGGCGCCCTTTCCTCCTCTGTAATCATCGCCCTTATCATGGTCATCGCCATGGCTCTCTCCATATTCATGCAGGACAATAATACCGCCCCCATACTCTACTACGAGCGCCTATTCTGGATACCGGGGCACATTCAGCAGGTCATGAGCGGCGCCCTCTTTGTTGCCGTACTCTACGCCCTTCGCGAGCGTATTAGCGAGAGCGCTGCCTCCAACTGGCCTTTTCTCCGTTACCTCACAGCGGCCTTTCCCCTCTCGGCCATCTTACTCTTTATCATTCCATTTACGGGCGACCCACTTACTCGGGGCGCCAAGATAGCCGCCGAGGCTACTTACGGCATCGGTCTTGGTCTACCTATTTTTATACATATAATAAATATTCTGCGCACCTTAGGGAGAGATAATAAGAGAGACAGCCGCCTTAGCGTAGCCTGCATCTCCATGATACTCTCCATCACCATATACACACTTGGAATGGCCATCGCCTACAGCGGTTTTGGTAATGATCTACGCGTACCGGCGCACTATCACGGCGCAGTTACGAGCCTCACCCTCGCCCTCATGGGGCTGTCCTACTATATGATAAAGGAGCGGAAGACCCCTATCTTCGCCGAGGTTATCGCCCGCGTTCAGCCTGTTATTTACGGCCTTGGTATGGTATTTTTTATAATAGGGTTATTTGTATCAGGGCTATTCGGTGCGCCGCGAAAGACGTACGGCGTATCATTCACATCAGACCCCATAGTCCTTACGGCCCTTACTGTCATGGGCATCGGAACGCTGCTCGCCGTCATCGGCGGCATCTTATTTGTCTTTTACACAGGTGTATCACTCTTTAAGGAGGAAAGAAGAAGTGCCTAACAGAAGAACAAATGAAGTAACTGAAGAGACAAAAATAAAAAAGAGAAACTTCGCCATTAAGATAGGTATACTCATCGCCGTTATCATGCTCTTTAATATGATAGTCCTGGCCTGGAGACTCTAATCTTGAAGGAGTTTCTCTTATACTCGAGCCTCTTTACCATAGGCATGAGCGGGCTCTTGATAATCACAGGTATTTTACTCATCAGGAAGGGTCTGCGTCATACTCATAAAAAAGCCATGCTCAGCGCCGCGGCCTTTGCTATTGTCTTTGTCGTCTTGTACCTCCTTCGCTCCTCTCTCTTTCCGCCTGAGCGCTACGCCGGAGACCACCGTACCCTCTTTCTCTCTATCCTCTGGTCACACACCTTGCTTGCCATGATAAATTTTCCCCTTGCGGCCTACACCATCTACCTCGCCCTTAAGACGCGTTTTTCAAGGCATAAAAAAATCGCCCCCTTTACGGCAGGCGTCTGGATATACGTCGCCGTAACGGGCTGGGCTATCTTTCTCTTTCCGAGGTAGGGTGGGGGGGTACATATGTATGAAAAGGTAATATTCAGTCACTCAGAGGTATCCATATAACATCCCACATTACAATTTCAACTGTTAATTCTATTAATGAGCTGTTCAGAAGACATTACGATGATGCCGATGCGTGCCAAATCTCCTTTTTTATTCAATATTGTTTGCTTATCTTCGGTCCAAAAGATCTCAAGATTGTTTTTCTTACACTGATAAAGATGCCTAACATCAGCATCACGAGCTTTAGCTTTTTGTTCGTTATTGGGTCTATGTATAATTTCATCTATCGATATCAACAAGGTGTCCTTACCCCCTCCACCAAACCCTCTTGTTACGATATTCCCTCCACCGTAACCGCCTATTACTATATTCGAAGGACGACACTCAGACACAATACTAACATTTTTAATTAAATTATATATCAAGAAATGATGATAGCGATATTCCTCTGGTATATTCATTATTTCTTCTTGCGTAAGTTCAGATGTATGTAACTCAATTGCATCAAGCTTAGAATAATTTATGACTTCCAAGACGCTCTTCATGGTATTTTCACAGAAGTCTTTTTTTGCTAAGGCGGAAATAATATTGGTATCAAGGTATGCTGTTAGCATTAAATATGTACCTCCTACAAAACAAGAAATACAAACTTATCCTTTCCCCTTCCCACTCACCACGCCCGCTCCACGAGCAGGTCAGGCATGCGGTAATGGCGGGTGTTGAGACAAAAAATCTTTCCTCCAGTCTCCATGGCCGTGGCCGCGAGTATGGCATCGTTAGTATCAATGCCGTGGCTTGGGTTCCAGGCTCTAAATATCTCTCCGGCCTTATCTATTGTAGGTTGATCAACTGGGGCTGTCTCAAAGAGAGAGAGAAAAAGAAGGGTCTTTTCTTCCTCTTCAGGACGCATGAAGAAAACCACCTCGGCCCTCTGCATAGCCCCTATCCAGAGATCAAACTCCTTATTCTCTCTAAGAGCACGGATAAAATTCTTTGCCTCTTTCTTACCGCGTAGATGCCAAATAAGAACATCTGAATCAATAAAGACCTTCATTCCTGATGCCGTTTCATTGATTTGGTAAAGGCCCTGCGGGCATGACGAACAATCTCTTCAGGCGTTTCGTCACGCTCCCATACACCGGAGGTAAGGTCAAGGACATCCAAACCCTTTTCCGACTCAATCTTCTTTACATAGGTAAGAATTGCCTCTTCAATAACAGATTTCTTACTTGTATGAAGCTCTTTAGCGAGCATATTAATCTGATGTAAGACCCTCTCATCAACACGTGCTGATAACACCTTATCCATAACGCACCTCCGTTCTTACATTATAACGTAAGAACGAAAAATAAACAACTTTTTTGAAGTTTGACTTAAAATTTAAAAATAAATGGGGAAAAGAAATACTATATAAATGGTGGGCAGTGCCCACCCTACAAAAGCCCTGAATTGCGGGGACACCATACTTAATTACTGTAATAGAATATACATACCGGATATAGCCACATAGTATAAGATCACACTGGTGGGCACAGCCCACCCTACAAAAACACCTACCTCAGCATCTGCGTAAGTATTCTATCAATTGAGTTGGCGAAGCGTTCTCTGTCCTTTTGGCCAAAAGGCTTTGGCCCGCCCGTGTCCACGCCGTTATTACGAAGGCCCTCCATGAAGTCGCGCATAGAGAGGCGCTCGCCGACGTTATGCTCTGTATAAACCTCGCCTCTGGGGTTGATGGCAACTGCGCCCTTTTCCACAACTTTTGCGGCAAGGGGAATGTCAGCGGTAATGACGAGGTCTTTTTCCCTAATATTATCAAAGATGTACATATCGGCGATATCGCTGCCTTTTTGCACCTGAATAGACGTTATAAGAGGTTCTGGCGGGGTCGTCATGCAGGAATTGGCCACAAGGCATACTGGCACGTCCAATCTACGGGAGATCTTAAAAATAATCTCCTTAATCACGCGCGGGCAGGCGTCAGAGTCTACCCATATTTTTAAGGTATAGGCAGGGGATTTATCCTTAGTTTCTTCCTCGCCCCTCACCTCGCTACTGCCTTATCTTCTTCAGTATACGATGCCTTATCCAGCGGCCGTCCCACCACTCAAGGGGAAAGACAGGCATACCGTGGAGATAGAGACCAAAGTGGAGATGATCTCCGCCGGCAAAACCTGTTGAGCCCGTACGGGCAATCACGGCGCCTCTTTTCACCTCATCACCTACCTCTACCTTAATAGAGCTTAGGTGGCCGTAAAGAGAAAATAGGCCAAAACCGTGGTCGATAATGACGGCGTTACCATAGAGGCCGAGGTCTCCCGTAAAGGCGACGACGCCGTTATTCGCCGCGCCTACAGAGGCCTTACTTACTGAGGCAAGGTCTACGCCGAGGTGATAGAGCTTGTCTACGACACGGCCCTTATACTTATATGTGCGAAAATCCGCGTAGCGTGCCTGTACGGCAGAGTTCTTCAGCTGTAAAAAACGCCCCTTCCAGAAGAGCTTTGGCCTTGATGTCTTCATAACAGAGGCTATAGTAGCCTCGTTGCGGGCCCTGATGTCTCGATTAACAAGAAGAAAATCATCTATAAGGTCTCCCGTAGATGGAATATCGGCGGCCAAAAGCAAGTCGGCGACCTTGCTCTCAAGAAAGCTGTCACTAAGGCGAATCTGACGTTTTCGGTACTCACGTGGTTTGACCAGGACAGAGAGCGAGCGCACGCTCTTGTTGCCCGCGCCGTCTCTTACCTCTATATGAAAGGCCTTACCTGCCTTAAGATCATAGGGGTAGGAGAAAAAACCGAGAAACTTATCCTTATCCTTAAAGCCGCCCCTGTAGGCAGGAAACTCGCGTCCTTCAATCGTAACCGCAGCCCGCACCGTATCTGGAGAGCTCTTAAATATTACGGCCTCGGAGCCGCCTCTTATGACAATATGATCGCTGCTCAATAGCTCAATCCTCGGCGGCGTAGTATCTATCAATACAGGGTACTCTGCCACAAGGGTATTACCGGAGAACCAGTGCGAGAGGTCAGTAACCTTCAGGACAAGCAGGGCCTTACCCTCGCCGACGCCGAGTTTTCTGAGATTAGGCCTTATCGTAGCTGTAAATTTTTTCTCCGCAGGGCCGCTGCCCCGTAGATTTTTTGAGTAGATGGTAGTAGATTTATCACCCTTTTTTATAATTACCTCTACAGAGCGAAGACCGGAGCCGCTGTCAGCGGCCTTTATCTCTATCACCGCTTTGCGGCCAAGGCTCTCGGACTTATTCACCCACTGCCCCGTAGGTGAGAAGACCTCAAGGAAGGTGAAAAAAGCATAAATAACAACTGCTGTTATAAGTACGGCAAGAACAACAGCGGCCTTGCCTCTTGAGACTGAACTCTTTCTTCTTCTCATTTACCCTGCCCCGCCAATATTAATTAGTAAATACAAGAGCCTTAAGACCTCTCTTGAAGCTACAAAAAAAACATAAGTGATTACTTATGGGGATTTTAACGCAAGAAGAGCGGATAAACAACCCTTACGCATAGTTATGACAAATTTCACCGCACTTAAGAGAGCGGCCTTAACCGCGGTAGATAAGATAAGCCGCATAAAGCACGTAAATAGCGATAAAACCCAGCCCCTCCCATCTCGATAGAGTATGTTCTCTACCTACAAATAAAAAGACAAAAAGGAGCGAAGTAGCGAGTATGAGGGCGAGTATATCCAGGTTCAATGGCGCGCTGAAGGCAACGGGCCTTATAAGGGAGACGAGACCGAGGACCCAGAAGATATTAAAAATATTCGAACCCACAACATTTCCAATGGCTATATCGGCCTTCTTTCTACTCGCAGCTACGGCTGAGGTAACTATCTCCGGTAGAGATGTGCCGATAGCCACTACGGTGAGGCCCATGAGGGCATCACTCGCACCAAGCGCCCTTCCTATCTCAAGGGCGCCATCTACGACCCACTTTCCACCGAGGGTAAGACAAAGCCCTCCGCCCGCCACCATAAGCAGGGACTTTGCCACAGAAGACTCCCCCGAAAGTGTGCGCTCTACGCTGCTTTTTTTACTTAAGCTGTATATGTAATAGAGAAATATACTGAAAAAAGCGAGAAGAACAAAGCCGTCGGCCCTTGTTACAGTAGAAAAAGCCTGGCCGTCAATAAGTGCGTCGTTTGCCAGTACGGCAAGCACAAGTATGGCCAGAAGACTAAAAGGTATCTCCTTCCAGACTGTAGTGCTTCGAACCTTGAGATTATGGATTAAGGCTGCGAGACCAAGTCCGAGGAGGATATTTACCGTATTGCTTCCAAGGACATTACCTACTGCAAGGTCGGCGTTACCTCTAAAACTCGCCAGAAGGTTTACGATAAGCTCCGGTGAAGAGCTGCCTATGGAGACTACGGTAAGGCCGATAACAAGGTCTGAGAGGCCGAACCTGCGGGCAAGGGAGGAGGCTCCGTCAACAAGGACAGCTCCGCCCTTCAGAAGCAGAGCAAAACCTATAACAAGAAGTATGTAAGAGAGCATATCACCTGATTATCTCAATCACCTCGGCTGCGCGCCAAAAAAAAGAAGCCCCCCCTACTCCCCTTCGGAGCTTAAACCTATTTAAAGCAGGCAGAGATACTGCAAAATCTCAAATGCCTTGTGCATAACCTCGTGAGTTCCAAGGAGGATAAATACATCGCCGCTCTTAATGGTAAAATCAGCTGGAGGCGAGGTACTGGCCTTGCCGTCTCTTACAATGGCGATAATGCTTACGCCGCTGGCCTTGCCAAGGTCAAGACCGGCAAAACTCATACCAGCGATAGCGGCGCCTTCCTCTACATAAAAAGTGCTTACAACACTCTCTTTTAATATGGCGCCAAGCTCGGCAACCTTCTCCCCGGCAATGGCAGGATCTCTGAACATAGCGTACCCCTCCTGCCTGATGATGTCTATCTGATTCTCAATGATATTTGTCGGTACTTTGTAGTTCTGCAGTACCCTTGAAAAGATCTCAACAGAGGTCTCAAACTCCTCAGGTATTACCTCTGTGGCGCCAAGCCTGTAGAGTTCCTCGATTTCTTTAAGGTACCGCGTCCGCACCACTATGGATGCCTTATCATTTAGCCCCTTTGTTGTAACTACGCCTCGCCGCGTGGCTATAGGGTCGGGAATAGTAAAGACTACCATGCGGGCGTCCTTAATGCCGAGCCCCTTCAAGACATCGCCGTGGCTGCAGTCCCCAAAGCGCACCTTATGCCCTTCTCTGCGGGCAAGTCGAACCTCCTCGGCGTTCATATCGAGGACGATGTAATTAATCCCCGTCTCCTTCAGAACTCGAGCGAGGTTGCGGCCGCTTAGGCCGTAGCCTACGATAATTACATGGTTGCCAAGTCTTGTACTCTTCTCAATACCGGGGCGCCTGCCCTTACGATGCAGCGCCCTGCCGAGATAAAAAGCGATAAATGGAGACTTCTGAAATAGAAAAGGGGTTAAGGCCATAGTCAATATAGATGAGGCGAGGAGTGTCTGATATGCAGGTGAAGTGAGGATACTGTAATCACTTCCCATCTTTAAGAGTACAAAAGAGAACTCACCTATCTGGGCGAGGCTAAGGCCAACCATAATACAAATACGAAGAGGATAACGCAATAGGAGACCCACGGCGATAATAATAAGTGTTTTGAGGATAAGTATGGCAAGAGAGACACCTAAAACGAGGGGGAGGTGGTTTATAAAGTAGAAAAACTCAAGGAGCATACCTATGGAGATAAAAAAGAGGCTCTGAAAGGTATCCTTAAAGGGAAGTATCTCCGCCACAATCTGATGACTGTACTCGGACTCGGAGATTACGATACCGGCTATAAAGGCCCCAAGGGGAAGTGATAATCCAAAGAGAGAGATAAACCACGCCGTGCCCATGCAGAGCAGGAGTATGGTAAGGATAAAGAGCTCCCTGCTCTCAAGCCTTACTATCTGATAAAGAATTTTTGGGACAATGTAGGAGGCAACGACGATAATTACGACAACAGCGACATTGGCTACAAGAAGATTCTTGGCTATGGCAAAGGTCGAGGCGCCGCCCTCTACCCCCAGACCTTGAACGATAAGCACCATGAGAACTATGGAGATATCCTGAAAGAGAAGCAGACCGACAGAGAGGTTCCCATAAGATGAATTAAGCTCACCCTTATCAAGAAGAAGCTTGAGGACTATGGCCGAGGAGCTAAGAGAGACAATGAAGCCAAGAATAATCGCTACGGGCAGGGGCTGATTAAAAAACTTGGCGATAATAAGAACAATAAGGGTCGTAGAAACAACCTGCAGCCCACCGCCTATAAGTGCCTCTTTCTTAATCTTGATAAGCTTGGAGATAGAGAACTCGAGGCCGATAGTAAAGAGCAGAAGTACTACGCCTATCTCCGCCAGGACCTCGATGGCGTGATGATCGGTGATAAGACCAAAGCCGAATGGGCCGATGACAACACCGGTTATAAGAAAACCTACAATAGTCGGCAGTCCCAGCCTGTGAAAGAAGAAAGTAATGGGTACGGCCGCGAGCATGAGGATAATTAGGTCTTTTAGTAGAGGTATGTTTTCCACAGCAGTGGCTCCTCTGTAATAAGATTAATCTTGTTACTGTAGAGTAACAAGATTAAGGACTGGATTGCAAACACAGACTCCTCACAATGATTAACAAAAAAGAGCGGAACGTATTTTTTGCAGAATAGATGGGACTTTTGAGTATAACGAAAAAAAGAGGGCCGCGTCTTTTCGCGGCCCTCTTTTTTTTTACTGGTGCGCCTGGAGGGATTCGAACCCCCGGCCCACTGCTTAGAAGGCAGTTGCTCTATCCAACTGAGCTACAGGCGCAATTTTTTATACTTTTAGAGGTCACATTAAAAGCTCTGTGAGACTATATTCAGGAGACCATAAAGGCAAGGCACAATAATCACAGCCCTACTTTACATCAATGGCCATAACAAGAAACTCACGGCCCAGTTTAGCGCCGTGATGAGGCTCCTTAGTCTTACCGGAGTAGTAATACCACGTAAAGGGCTTCATCTTGCCAAGCTCCGTAGGCAGCGTCGGCAGGGCCTTTACATTGAGTCCGGCGGCCTTAAAAGACTGAGGGTTCAAAAAATAAAGTATATCCTCTGTCGTATGCTCGGGGTCACGGGAAAAATGCACCATATAATGCTTAGTCGCAGGCTCAAGCATACAGAACTCACCGCTTGCGTGAGTTACGTCAATTGCCATCATGCCGCTTCTTGGTACGAGAAGATTGGCTATGGCGCTAATCTCTCTCGCAGCAGCCGTGCCGCGAAGGCGCAAGACAGGACCGAACTCTTTTTTAAGGGCTGCAAGCTCTCTTTCAGCATCTCCGGCGCCAAAAGCACCTCCCGTAGAGATGAAAGATATTGACAAAAACATAGATAGAGGTAAAATGAGAGCAATCACTACTTTTTTCACAATAATCACCTCTTTTTCATCTGCCGATAACTGGGCCAAGTGGATTTTCTTTGCTTGTCTTCTTTTTGTTGATAGTTTAGTAACATGTTTTTCTTTACCTACTGACTTTTGCCGATAATCTTAGTTAATTGCGTAATTGGTTTTTCTTTGCTTACTTTCTTTTTTTCCAAAAAGAAAGTAAGTTCTAAAAAGAAAGTAAATGGTCGGGGCGAGAGGATTCGAACCTCCGGCCCCCTGCTCCCAAAGCAGGTGCGCTACCAGACTGCGCCACGCCCCGTCCCAGCCGACTCATCAACAAAAGCCGTACACAAAGAAGTTTTGTAACATAACATATCCATATTATCAAGTCACGGAATTAAAAAAAAAGGAAGAGATCTCACACAATAATTAAGGTTTGACTATGAAGAGTGGTTTTTTAAGCGTAACCGTAAGTCTGAGAATAGGGCAACTTGGACGCAAGAAGACAAAAATCATCATTCTTCGTCTAAAAGCACGCTGCGGGAGGGATAAAAAGACCTTGACAGAGAGCGCTTTATTGTATACTGTATACAATACGAGAAACATCTTGGCAGCTCCTCAGATCTCTGGTCTACCCTTTTATTTGCCAGTATAGGGCAGGCCTTTCAGGTTTTCAGTCTACTGCAGAGTTAAAGACCTACAGAGTTGTAAAAGAAGTCCTCTTTTAGCTATCTAACGGGTTTTATTATCTTTTTCCATACACGCCGCACCTGCCATAGAGCAGGAACATTAGGGAGGAGTTCATGTCCCGAAAAAAGATTACTGTAATAGGCGCAGGTCACGTAGGGGCCACCACGGCGCTCTGGCTCGCCCAAAAAGAGCTTGGCGATGTGGTGCTTCTTGATGTTGTAGAGGGCGTACCGCAGGGAAAGGCCCTTGATATGATGGAGGCCTCACCTATGGAGGGCTTTGACTCCAATGTCATTGGCACGACGAGTTATGAGGATACGGCAGGGTCAGACCTCGTAATCATCACCGCGGGGCTCGCCAGAAAGCCCGGCATGAGCAGAAGCGACCTCATAGCGAAGAATAAAGGTATAATAAAAGATGTTGTAAATAACGTCATCAGCTACTCCCCTGATACGATTTTAATAGTCATCACAAATCCCCTTGACGTCATGGTCTACGAGGCCTGGGAGACAAGCGGCCTTGCGCCGGAAAAAGTTATCGGCATGGCCGGAGCCCTTGACAGCGCGCGCATGAGGGCATTTATCGCCATGGAGCTCGGCGTCTCTGTAGAGGACGTACAGGCAATGGTACTTGGCGGACACGCTGATGAGATGGTGCCCCTTGTAAAATACTCCACCGTAGCGGGTATCCCAATCTCCACACTTATACCAGATGAACGCATTAACGCCATAATTGAGCGCACCAGAAAAGCCGGAGGCGAGATAGTCGCACTTCTAAAGACGGGCAGCGCATACTACGCACCGAGCCGCGCCGCCGCGGAGATGGCCGAGGCAATAATAAAAGACAAAAAACGTATAATACCTTGTGCCGCCTACCTGCAGGGAGAGTACGGTCAAGAGGGTTTTTTCATAGGCGTACCTGTTAAACTCGGCGCAAATGGTATTGAGCAAATAATAGAGCTTAACCTTGAGGCGCCGGAGCAGGAGGCATTCAAGGCCTCTGCAACGGCCATAAAAGGCCTCTTGGGCAAACTTTAACTAAGACTTGCAGGATGAGTAAAGCGTAACCCATCAAAAAGAGCGACAAGTTGAGAGAGTTACGTGTCAGAATGAGGCGACATTAGATGCCATAATTGTTCTGATATATGAAGTAATATATATTGTAAAACTGTATACAACAAATCTCAACAGAAGACATATAAGCCCGCAATAAAAGGATAATATGAGAACCATTACTTCAGATGAAATTATACAAGGCGTTCGAGATACCTGCATAGATGCCGCCTGCAACCTCGGTGACGATGCAAAAAAGGCCATACTAAAGGCCCGCGACTCTGAGGAGTCCCCTACGGGGAAAGACGTGCTTACGCAGATTGCCGATAATTTTGAGATAGCCGAGAACGAGACCGTGCCCATGTGTCAGGACACGGGCATCACAATAGTATTTGTTGAGCTTGGCAGAGACGTGCACCTTGAGGGCTCATTGGAAGACGCCATTAACGAGGGCGTGCGGCGCGGATATAAAGACGGCTTTCTCAGAAAATCCGTCTGCGATCCCCTTACGAGGGTAAATACAAAAGACAATACCCCGGCTATTATCCATACAAGAATAGTCGAGGGCGATAAGCTGCGTATGATAATAGCCCCAAAAGGCGGGGGCAGCGAGAACATGAGCACATTAAAAATGTTCAAACCCTCTGACGGCTTAGAGGCCATAAAAGACTTTGTCGTAAATACCGTAAAAATTGCCGGCGGAAACCCATGCCCGCCAACAGTCGTAGGCGTGGGCATAGGCGGTAGTTTTGAAAAATCCGCCATCATAGCAAAAAAGGCCGTTATCCGCGCCCTTGGCCAAAGAAATCCCGATGCCGCGATAGCCGCAATCGAGGAAGAACTCCTTGAGCGTGTAAACAACCTCGGCATAGGCCCCATGGGTCTTGGCGGCTCCACTACGGCCTTTGCCGTTCATGTAGAGACGCACCCCTGTCACATAGCGAGCCTGCCCGTAGCCGTAAATATTCAGTGCCACGCAGACAGGCATAAAGAGATAATTTTATAGTTTCAACTGGCACAGCATTAGCTCAAGCGCCCGGCTATGCTATTTAAATCAGTCGCCGTAATTACATTTTTCTGAGGTTCCATCAATGGACGAAAAAAAAATAAGACTAAGCCCTCCCCTTGATGAAGAGACAACAGCCGCCCTTACCATCGGCGACCGCGTACTTATAAGCGGCGTAATTTACACGGCAAGAGACTCGGCGCATAAGAGATTCTTCGAACTCCTTGATAAGGGCGAGGAGCTTCCCATACCCATAAAGGGTGAGATTATATACTTTGTTGGGCCAAGCCCCGCTAAACCCGGGCGCGCAATAGGCTCTGCAGGCCCGACTACAAGCGGCCGCATGGATGCCTACACGCCGAGGCTCCTTGATCTCGGCCTAAAGGCCACCATAGGCAAGGGGCAGAGAAGCGACGAGGTAAAAGAGGCTATAGTACGCAATAAGGCCGTATACCTCATGGCCGTTGGCGGCGCGGCGGCGCTTATAGCGAGAAGCGTAAAGTCCAGCGAGGTAATCGCCTACCCCGAGTTCGGCGCAGAGGCCGTACGAAGAGTAGAGGTCGTAGACTTTCCGGCAATAGTAGTAAACGACTCCAAAGGCGGAGATCTCTTCTCCGAGGGAGTACAAAAATACAGGAAGACGAGTTGAAGATAAAACTCTCAAAATCAGATATCGACAGCGCCCTTGTTCAGCAGCTCGCTGCCGTAAGCGGCGAGGATTTTAAGCAGTGCTACCAGTGCGGCAACTGCTCCGGCGGCTGTCCCGTATCTTACGCCATGGAGATACCGCCGAGTCAGATAATACGCTTTTTACAGCTCGGTCGCTTCGAAATGGTAATGGAGGCCAACTCCATGTGGCTCTGCGTAGGCTGCCTGCAGTGCTACTCGCGGTGCCCAAAGGGGGTAAGCGTAGCAAATACCCTTGAGGCGGCACGTCAGCTATCTCTTCGTAAGGGCACAGACCACGAGAGGATAGAAGACCTGCCGGCGCAATTCATGCAAAAGGCTCCTCAGCAGGCTATTGTCTGCGGCTTTAGAAAATTCGTCAGCTAAGGTCAGGGGCTTAATCAACTGGGGGCTACGGGACTTCAATAAAGAGAGCAACAAGAAGCGTAACAAAGAATAAATAACTGACTTCTTAAAGAATAAAAAAAAGGCCATATCAGGCCGATAAATAGAGAGTTAACTCTAAGCGCCATTCACTTTTTAAAGACTACAAAGGTTCTACATTGCTGAAAATACCATATTATCCGGGCTGTACGCTAAGCACCACTGCCAAGGACTTTGATACATCGGCAAGAGACTCTGCCGTAACAATGGGTTTTGAGATAAGCGAACTCAAGCAGTGGAACTGCTGCGGAGCTACCTTTCCCCTTACCCCTGATAACATCATGGGACTTACGGCTCCGGCAAAAGTTCTCGTAAATGCGGAAAAAGAGGGCGATACCCTCACAACTCTATGCTCTGTCTGCTACAACGTATTAAAAAGAACTAACAAGGCCCTTAAGGACGATAAAGAAAAGCTCGCCGTAGTAAACGGCTTTATGGAAGAAGACTACAGCGGCGGCGTAGAGGTAGCCCACTACCTTGAGGTGCTTCGCGATAAAATTGGTTTTGATAAGGTAAAAGAGGCCGTGACAAGACCATTAAAGGGTGTAAAGACTGCGGCTTACTACGGCTGCATGCTGCTTCGTCCCTTTGAGGACATGGGTATAGACAATAGCGAGTCTCCTACCATTATAGAAGATCTCCTAAAGGCCCTCGGGGCGACTCCCGTGTTTTTTCCAGACCGCGTAGAGTGCTGCGGCGCACATCTTGCCATGGATAATAAAGACGTAGTAACAAAACTATCGGGCAACGTCATTGCCTCGGCGGCAAGAGAAGGCGCCGAGTTAATCGTAACAAGCTGTCCCCTTTGTCAGTATAACCTTGAGAATACGCAGGCAGGCGGCGACAGCGCCCTGCCAATAGTATACTTCACACAGATACTCGGCCTTGCCCTTGGACAAGACGAGGCAACCCTTGGATTTGATAACAATAAATTTAGCCCTTTGTCTCTCTTACGGGATAAAGAGCTTTTATAAGAAGAGGTAACCATGTCAAGGATAGGCGTCTTCATATGCCAGTGCGGCACCAACATAGCCGATACCGTTGATACGGAGAAGGTAGCCGAAGAGATGAAAAAAATCCCCGGCGTAGTGCACACTCAGGACTACAGGTTCATGTGCTCCAGCCCGGGACAGAAGATGCTAAAAGAGGCCGTCAAAAAGAATAACCTCGACAGCGTAATCGTCTCTGCCTGCAGCCCCCATATGCACGAAAAAACCTTCAGGCGCGCCTGCAAGAGCAGCGGGCTTAACCCCTACATGTGCGAGATTACAAATATCCGCGAGCAGTGCTCCTGGGTCCATCACGATAAGACAAAAGAGACGGGCACAGTAAAAAGCATCGATCTTACGCGAATGACTATAGAGAGGCTGAAAAAAAATCAGCCACTTAAGCCCAATAAGATTCCTGTAAACAAACGCGCTCTCGTAATAGGCGGGGGCATAGCCGGTATTCAGGCGGCCCTTGATATCGCCGACGGCGGCCGCGAGGTACTGCTCGTAGAAAAAACGCCCTCCATAGGCGGCAACATGGCAAAACTCTCCGAGACCTTCCCGACGATGGACTGCTCTCAGTGCATACTTACGCCAAAGATGGTAGAGGCGGAACTCCATGACAATATAACGCTCCTCACCTACTCTGAGGTTGAGAAGATAGACGGCTTTATCGGCAACTTCAGGGTCACTATCAGGAAAAAAGCAAAGTTCGTAAATGAAGACCTCTGTACAGGCTGCGGCGAGTGCTGGGAAAAATGCCCATTCAAAAAAGACAGCGAGTTCGAGCACGGCCTTAATAAGAGAAAGGTTATCTACACGCCCTTCCCTCAGGCAGTGCCTAACATACCTGTTATCGACGCCCCAAATTGCGCCATGATACAGAAGGGTAAATGCGGTATCTGCGCCAAGGTCTGCGGGCCGGGGGCCATTGAGTACGATCAGAAAGATACCATAGTAGAGGAAAAAGTCGGCGCCATCGTCGTTGCCACGGGCTTTGAACTCATGCCCAACGAGCACTTTGGCGAGTACGGCTACGGTAAGATTAAAGACGTAATAAACGGCCTTCAGTTCGAGCGTCTCGCCTCAAGCTCAGGCCCTACAGGCGGTAAAATTCTTCGCCCCTCTGACGGTAAAGAGCCAAAGAGCATCGTATTTATCCAATGCGCCGGCTCAAGAGACGAGAAAAAAGGCGTAAGCTACTGCTCGAAGATATGCTGTATGTACACGGCCAAGCACACCATGCTCTACAGGCACAAAGTCCATGACGGTCAGGCATACGTATTTTACATGGATATACGCTCAGGCGGGAAACGTTACGAGGAGTTCGTGCGCGGCGCTATTGAGAAAGACGGCGCCATGTACCTTCGTGGACGCGTCTCCAGGGTATATGAAAAAGACGGCAAAATAATCGTTCAGGGCGCCGATACGCTAAGCGACTCTCAGGTAGAGATAGAGGCCGATATGGTCGTTCTCGCTACTGCCCTTGTATCAAGAAAGGGCGCCGATACGCTCGCTCAGAAGCTCGGCATAGGGTATGACAAGCACAAGTTCTACAACGAGTACCACCCCAAACTTAAACCAGTAGAGACAGTAACGGCAGGTATCTTTCTCGCTGGCACATGCCTTGGCCCAATGGACGTACCTGAGTCCGTAGCCCAGGGAAGCGCCGCTGCAAGTAAAGTCCTTGTCCTCACATCTGCTGATGAGATGGTAAAAGACCCCACTACGGCAGTAGTAAACGACTTTACCTGCAACGCCTGTTGGGACTGTGTTGTGGCCTGTCCATACTCGGCCATAGACAAGACAGAGATAAAAGACCGCGAGGGTAATGTCATAAGAAGACTCGCACATGTAAACGACGGCGTATGCACGGGCTGCGGCACATGCGTAGCGGCCTGCAGAAGTAAGGCCATAGACCTGAAGGGTTATACAGACGAGCAGGTATTTGCGGCGATAAACGCCTTCTAAGGCAGGCACCATGGCGAATATAAAAAAATGGGAGCATAGACGAAAAGAGGGCGATATACACTTAAATAATGTAATGCCTCATACTAACTGTTTTTCTTTGCCTACTCTCTTTTTTCAGCAGAGAGCAGGGGACAGTATAAAAAGATAGAGGCAGACGTAATTAAATTAAATATCACCACAGGGCAGAAAAGATTCCCCTCTGGATCTTCAAAATAAAAGATTAGGAAAGACACTAATGAGCGAAGGGACTACAGAAGAGATAATAGAAGAGAGCGTGGCGGCAAAAGACTTCGAGCCCAAGATAATGGCCTTTGTCTGCAACTGGTGCACTTACGCGGGCGCCGATCTCGCAGGTACGAGCCGTATGGAGTACAGGCCTAATGTGCGTATAATAAAGCTGCCCTGCACGGGCAGAATCGACCCGCTATTTATAATAAAGGCCTTTGAGAACGGCGCCGATGGAGTGCTCGTCTCAGGCTGCCACCCCGGGGACTGTCACTACACGGCTGGCAACTACCACGCAAAACGGCGCTGGATAGCCTTTCGGAGCCTCATGGACTTTACGGGCATTGATACGCGAAGACTTCAGTTCTCGTGGATATCGGCCTCAGAGGCCCTAAAGTGGGTAGACCTTATAAACAACGTCACCAATGACATTAAGGCCCTTGGGCCATTTATGGACTTTAAAGAACTAAAGGGCTGATGGGCAGTCGGGCGGCTTATCGGGGCGTGTCAATTTGGGCGGGATAATAGTGATGAAGCAGTCGGGCGGCTCAGTCGGGGCGGCATATTAGGGGCGGAACAATCGGGACGGAGTAAAAAAATTGAGATAGACCTAAAGTGCAGAGGGGGTGGGAAACACACCCTCATAAATACAGTCTCTAAAAGAGTTGATATAAAACATGGAAAAAGCGCTAAGAGAAAAGGCAAAAGAACTGCTTACCACTGGTGAGGCCAATGTAATTATCGGCTACGAGTGGAATAAACGCAAGACGCGCGCCACACCGGCATTTATCACTCAGGCCGACGAGGTAGAGCGCCTTATATTCAACCCCCTCTGCGTAAATAACCTCTCCATATACCTTACTCGCAAGAATAAGGATATTCAGAGAATGGGTAAACCTGCTATCGTAGCCAAGGGCTGCGATATAAAGAACATCGTCGTCCTTATCACCGAGGGTCAGGTTAAGCGCGAGGACGTTGTTATTATCGGCGTCTCCTGCAACGGCGTCGTATACAAGCAGCCCCTCTGGAAGGGCGAGCTGAGACCTGAGATAATGCCCGTAAAGTGCCATAACTGCGATGTGCGTAACCCTCATGTAACGGACTTTGTCATAGGCGATAAGATCGACTTTACCCCTCCTGAAGAACCAAGGGGCATGGTCTTTGATAAGATCGCCGACTTGGACGCAAAGAGCCCCGCAGAGAGGTGGTCTTTCTGGCTCGAAGAATTCTCACGGTGCATAAAATGCTACGCATGCCGACAGGCCTGCTCTCTCTGCTACTGCGAGCGCTGCATTACGGAAAAGAACGTACCGCAGTGGATAGAGACAAGCGCGCACCAGCGCGGCAACATCGCATGGAACCTCGTACGTGCCATGCACCTTGCGGGCAGATGCACATTCTGCGGAGAGTGCGAGCGCTCCTGCCCGGCGAATATAAAACTAAATCTCGTAAACCAGAAACTCGTGCTTACAGTAAAGAATGCCTTTGACTTTAAATCCGGCTATGACGATAAAGTGCATCCTCCCATGATCGTCTACAGCCCCGATGATACTGAAAACTTTATAAAATAAGAGACCAAGCTATGAGTCAAAAATACCTTAAAAAGGCAGAGCTCAACGATCTCATTACCTCAGTACGAAAGAGTGAAGCCCTCTTTGTGGCCCCTGCAAGTGAGGCGGGACGCGTCGTATATAAAGAGCTTGAGTGTGCTGATGATATAACAAGTGATTATATAATACCTGTTAATACATACAAGCAGTGGGTCTTTCCCCAGACAGAGGTCGTCGCTACCTTCAGCGTTACAAAAGACAAGGTAGACCTTGAGGGCGTAGAGCTTGACCCTCCGGAGGTCGTAGTATTCGGGGCGCGCGCCTGCGAGGCCGCCTCCCTCGCCTCACTTCGCTCTGTATTCACCTGGGGCGAGGACGACGAATTCTACACGCGTAGAGAAGACCGCACAGTGGTCATCACCATAGGATGTACGGCGATAGACGACGAGTGCTTCTGCACCACAGTCGAGCTGTCTCCCGCCTCTACAACGGGCTCGGATCTCTATCTACGAGAGACTACAGATGATGAGTACCTCGTAACAGCCGTCACAGAAAAAGGTGAGGCCTTCGTAAAGGCCCACAACAAGGTCTTTCACCAAAAACGCACAGGCGAGCCTGAGCTTATAGAGCTAAAACTTCCTGAAGCGGTCTCAGGCGTTGATACAGAAAAAATCAACAGCTGGCTCTCACGGACAGACAACTATCAGAACGAGCTATGGAGCAACTTGACGCGTAAGTGCTTTGGCTGCGGCGCATGCACATTCAGCTGCCCAACATGCCACTGCTTTGATATTACCGACGAGGGCACGGCCTTTGGCGGAGAGAGAAGAAAAAACTGGGACGCCTGCCAGTTCGACCACTTTACGGCCCACGCCAGCGGGCATAACCCCCGCGACACGCAGTTCAAGCGCTGGCGCAACCGCTTTATGTGCAAATTCAAGTACTACCCCGATAAGTTCAAGACCACGGGCTGTGTCGGCTGCGGCCGCTGCATCAGAGTCTGCCCGGTGCGCCTTGATATAACAGAAGTCATGGAAGAAATAACAAAAATTTCAGGATAAGAATATAAAATGGAAAACCTTTATCTGCCAAAACTCGTAACCATCGAGGACGCCTACAACGAGACACCTGACGTAAAGAGCTTCAGGCTTGTCTTTAAGGACAAGACCCTTCGCGAGAGCTTCACCTTCAAGACGGGCCAGTTCGGCCTATACTCGGCCTTTGGCCTCGGCGAGTCCACCTTCTGTATCTCCAACGCCCCTACACGGAAGGGTTATATTCAATGTACCTTCAGAAAGACAGGGCGTGTTACAGGCGGATTATTCGACCTCTCCATAGGCGATACCATGGGCTTTCGCGGCCCCTTTGGCAACTACTTCCCAATTGAGGAGTGGAAGGGTAAGGACATCACCTTCATAGCCGGCGGCATAGGGCTGCCCCCTGTGAGGTCTGTAATCCTAAACTGCCTTGACCGCCGAGAGGACTTTGGCAAGATCACAATCGTCTACGGCTCAAAGTGCGTAGAAGACCTCGTATACAAGAACGAGCTTGAGCACTGGAACGACCGAGAGGACGTAAGCCTCTACCAGACAGTAGATCCCGGCGGAGAGACGCCTGACTGGAAGGGCGAGGTGGGTTTTGTGCCCATGATACTTGAAAAGGCCGCGCCCTCGCCAAAAAACGCCGTCGCCGTAATATGCGGCCCGCCAATTATGATAAAGTTCTCACTCTCCGTGCTTGAGAGTCTCGGCTTCTCTGATGAGGACGTCTATACCACACTTGAGAACAAGATGAAGTGCGGCGTCGGTAAATGCGGCCGCTGCAACGTAGGCGATGTATACATCTGCAAGGAAGGCCCCGTCTATACCGCAGCTGATATAAAAAAGATGTACTTCGACTTTTAACGTGGGCCGGTCTAAAAAAAGGCGTATTAACCGTCCATGAGGCTCATTAAAAAGGCCGGTCTTGCAGAATGGGTGAAGCGTACTCTAACCCATCAAAAGCAAACCACCTTACTAAAGTAATGAAGACATGAGAAAAGTCTTGCAGGATGGCTGAAGCGTAGTGCAACCCATGAAAAATATCGTAGGATAGGTAGAGCGTAGTGTACCCCATCAAGAGAGAGGCATACAGCGCCCCTATTAATAAAAACACTCACCCCTACGCCGCTAACCACAGGGCCGCTTTAGAGACTATTAAAAAATCGAGAATAAAGAACTAACATTTGGAGACAAGCTATGACAAAGATAAAACCAGCCGCAACAGGTGACCGCACTATCCCGCCAAAGGGCGCGAAGATGATACCCATATACATCATGGGCCGCGAGTACATGGTCCCCGAGACACTCACCATAATGAAGGCCATTGAGTACTCGGGCTACAAGTACACACGGGGCTGCGGCTGCAGGGGCGGCATATGCGGGGCCTGCGCCACATTCTACCGCTTTGTAGGCGACTACAGGCTAAGGACAGGCCTTGCCTGCCAGACCGTGGCAACAGAGGGCATGATAATCATGCAGATACCATTTTTTCCCTCTAACCGCCCTGATTACAAGCTGGAGACTACAAAAGATACTCCCCATGAGGTCTTAAGGGCGCTATACCCCGAGGTATTCAAGTGTGTTGGCTGCGGCACATGCACAAGGACGTGCCCCATGGATATAGATGTCATGGACTACATCGCCCTTATGAAGAGAGGCGACCTTAAATCTGCGGCAATTAAGAGCTTTGACTGCGTATTATGCGGTCTCTGCGCCTCAAGGTGCCCTGCCCAGATTTCCCAGTTTACCGCCGCCATGTTCGTTCGAAGGTTGTATGGCCGCGAAATTATGCCAAAGGCAGCCCACCTCGGCAAACGAGTAGAGGAGATAAGCGGGGGTAAATACGAGGGTATGCTCGCGGAGCTTGCTGGTATGGACGAAGACAGCGTGAAAAAACTCTACGTTGAGAGACAGCGTGAGCCTGATATGTCTACTGCCGGAGCCTGGATGCCCGAGGACATTAGCCACCTGTAAAGATAATAGGCCTTTGAAGAGAATATGATGAGAGTAAGAAGGAGCTGAAATGAGCGGATATACGCCGGAACTAATGGAACAGATTAAGCAGGTAGAGGCCACAAGGGACCAGAGGGTTGCCATTGCCCGAAAGGGCGAGCATTTTCCTGCCCTCACCATGGAAGAGAGGGCAACCCGCCTTGAACGATACCACCCCGATTACAAGAGCGACGGACGCCGCCCCCTTGCAGTCGGCCCCAATAAGGGTAGCGTTCTCCCTGAAGAACTTGCCTCTGTAATAGAGTCAAAGAGCAGGATAGCAACGGCGCGCCTTACCCTCTCAAAACCTGATTACGAGACTGACGTACTTGTAATAGGCGGCGGCGGAGCAGGAACGGCAGCAGCGCTAACGGCCTCGGAGAAGGGGCTGAGCGTTATAGTCTCCACAAAACTTCGCCACGGCGACTCCAACACAGTCATGGCCGAGGGCGGTATTCAGGCCGCTGACCAGGAGTGCGACTCTCCCTATTATCACTACCTTGACGTCATAGGCGGAGGTCATTTTTCTAACCAGACTCCTCTCGTAGCCGCTATGGCCAATGACGCCCCCCTTATTATACACTGGTTAGAAGATCTCGGTATGATGTTTGATAAACACCCCGACGGCAGGATGAGGGTGCGCCACGGCGGTGGAACGTCGCGAAAGAGAATGCACTCTTCCGGAGACATGACAGGCGCCGAGATAATGCGCGTGCTTCGTGACGAGGCCCGTAACCGCACGGACTCCATAAAGGTCCTTGAGTTCACCCCCGCCGTAGAGCTCCTTATTGACGACAAGGGCAGGTGCGGCGGAGCCGTCTTATATAATATGGAGACAAAGGAATACTACGTTGTTCGCGCTAAATCCGTAATCATCGCCACAGGCGGGTTTGGCCGCCTCCACATACAGGGTTTTCCAACAACTAACCACTACGGCGCCACAGCCGATGGTGTTGTCATGGCTTACCGCGCAGGCGCGAAGCTCCAGGACATGGACTCCACGCAGTACCACCCCACAGGCGCAGTTTTTCCAGAGCAGAACGTGGGCCTGCTTATTACGGAAAAAGTCCGCGGCCTCGGAGCGCAGCTCCTTAATACAGCCGGTGAGCAGTTCTGCTTTCCATTAGAGCCCCGCGATGTAGAATCCTCGTGCATCATCAGAGAATGCCTCGATGAGTGCAAGGGCGTGCTCACGCCAACTGGCAGGTACGGCGTCTGGCTCGACTCTCCCATGATAGACATGCTGCACGGAGAGGGTACGGTAAGAAAAGAGCTGCCCGCAAAGTACATTCAGTTCAAACGCTATAATATAGACATTACAAGGCTGCCCATGCTTGTTTACCCGACGCTCCATTACCAGAACGGCGGCCTTAGCATTAACGATAAATCCGAGACGACAATAGCGGGGCTCTACGCCTCCGGCGAGGTCGCAGGGGGAGTACACGGCAGAAACCGCCTCATGGGCAACTCTCTCCTTGATATACTCGTCTTTGGCAGACGCGCGGGCCTTAACGCCTCAGAGTACTCTGCGGCAAATAAACCATCGAAAAAGGTCTCCATTAAACACGTTAAGGACTTTCAGAGGGAGCTAAAGAACGCCGGCATCGCAAATGCCGCCAGCGGCCCTCTGCTGCTTCCCGATTATACGCCCGAGCATGTTGCCAAGAGGCGTTTTGATTAAAAGATTTATAGGTCTCTCAATGGAAGAGCTTCAGCAAACCCCCTAACGTAAAAGAAAAGAGGGAGTAAAGATGAATATTCACGAGTATCAGGCAAAAGAGGTACTGAGAAAATTCAATGTGCCCGTGCCAAATGGGAACATCGCCTTTACACCGGCTGAGGCTGTTGAGGCCTCAAAAGAATTTTTAGCCGAGCCCGGCGGCGTCTGTGTAGTAAAGGCGCAGATACACGCAGGTGGCCGAGGCAAGGCCGGGGGTGTAAAGCTCGCGCGCTCCACTGAAGAAGTCCTTGAGCACGCAAAGAGCATACTCGGGGCAACGCTCGTTACTCATCAGACCGGCCCTGAGGGTAAAGAAGTAAAAAAAATCCTCATCGAGGAGGGCTGTGATATTAAAAAAGAGTTCTACCTCGGTATAGTAGTTGACCGCGCAACAGAGCGCGTAGCCATAATGGCCTCCCCAGAGGGCGGCATGGAGATAGAGGTTGTTGCCGCCAAGACTCCTGAGAGAATATTCACAGAGTACATCGACCCTGCAACGGGCCTTATTCCTTTTCAGGGCAGAAAACTCGCCTTTGCCCTCGGCCTTGAAAAACCCTCTATTAATAAATTCGTCAAACTCATCACAAATCTATACACCGCATTTACGGCATCTGACTGCTCACTTGTAGAGATAAACCCCCTCGTCCTAAAAGGCGACGGCGACCTTATCGCACTTGACGCGAAGTTCGGCTTTGACGACAGCGCGTTATTTCGTCATAAAGACATCGAGGCGCTGCGCGACCTTGATGAAGAAGACCCCGGCGAGGTAGAGGCATCGAGGTACGACCTCAACTACGTCTCCCTTGACGGTCATATCGGCTGCATGGTTAACGGCGCGGGCCTTGCCATGGCCACTATGGATATCATTAAACTCTACGGCGGAAACCCCGCCAACTTTCTCGACGTAGGCGGCGGCGCTCAGCAAGAACAAGTTACTGCGGCCTTTAAGATACTTGTAAACGATCCGCGCGTAAAAGGGCTCTTCGTTAATATCTTCGGCGGCATCATGCGCTGCGACATTATCGCCGAGGGCATTGTGGCGGCGGCAAAAGAAGTGGGCCTCAACGTCCCCCTTGTCGTACGGCTGCAAGGCACTAACGTCGATAAAGGCAAAGAGATACTAGCTAAATCAGGCATAGATATTATTACCGCCGACAAGATGGACGACGCGGCAAGAAAGGCCGTAGAGGCCTCAAGATAACAACACTTATCTGCGGTTCAATTAAATAAAATAAGGGAGCCCCTTATGAGCATACTCATTAATAGTTCCACAAGGGTTATTTGCCAGGGTATTACAGGCGCGCAGGGTACATTCCATACACAACAGATGGTAGAGTACGGCACAAACATGGTAGGAGGCGTCACCCCCGGTAAAGGCGGCACTGATATAGACGGCATACCCGTATTCAACTCCGTAGCGAAAGCCGTGAAAGAGACAGGCTGCGACGCCACTGTCATATACGTGCCCGCGCCCTTTGCCGCAGACGCCATCATGGAGGCCGTAGATGCAGCAATCCCCCTTGTTATCTGCATAACCGAGGGCATACCAGTACAAGACATGGTAAAGGTAAAGAGGTTCATGGACGGAGGAAACTCACGCCTTATCGGGCCAAACTGCCCGGGAGTCATAACCCCCGGCGAGTGTAAGATAGGCATCATGCCGGGGCATATCCACAAAAAAGGCATAGCAGGCGTAGTATCACGAAGCGGCACCCTCACCTACGAGGCAGTAGACCAGCTTACAAGGCTGGGCATAGGCGAGACTACCTGCGTGGGCATAGGCGGAGACCCTGTGAACGGCACTAACTTTATCGATGTGCTCACACTCTTCGAGGCCGACCCTGAGACAGAAGCCGTTGTAATGATAGGCGAGATTGGCGGTACGGCAGAAGAAGAGGCCGCGCAATTTGTAAAAGAAAAGATGACAAAACCAGTCGTAGGCTACATCGCCGGAGTCACTGCCCCTGCGGGAAAGAGAATGGGCCACGCCGGAGCCATTATATCAGGCGGCAAGGGCACAGCTACAGAGAAGATGGCAGCCATGAGGGAAGCGGGTATAGCCGTCACGGAGAGCCCCGCGGAGATAGGCTCTACATTACAGAAAATCCTCAAAAAATCCTGATTTTTCAGCAGGTCCTATTGACCTTAGACCTGCTACATGGTAAAAATATATACACAACCAATTACTAAACCCCATATATAACCTTTAATAAAATAATAAGGACGGCTTATCATGGCAGAGGCCGAAAAGAAACTTCCAAGAATAGAAATAGACGCAGTTCGCTGTAAAGGCTGCGCTATATGTGTAGATTTTTGCCCCACAAAGGTTCTTGTAATGAGAGGAACCATAGCGGCAGTACAGAATCTCGAGGCATGTACAAGGTGTCAGCTCTGCGACCTCAGGTGCCCGGACTTCGCCATCAGGGTCTTCGACTAATTGCCAAGTGGGCAGAAGGGGTGAAGGGGCCGAAGGGGTAAGTGGGCAGAAGGGGTGAAGTGGGCAGAAGGGGTGAAGTGGGGCGAAGGGGTGAGTGGGCAGAAGGGGTGAGCGGGGCGAAGGGGTAAGTGGGCCGAAGGTAGCACATGGGGGTATAGGACAGGGGAAAGCAGTAATAAGTGATATGGGGTTGCTCTCATATCTCACGTTGCACAGTATTAAATATAAATTTACTAACAAAAATATAGATAACAACAGGTACTCAACGAAGCTTCACCGCCATCAAGGGGGTATAGAGACAAATGCCTAATACAAAAAAAAGACTCATGCAGGGCAACGAGGCCTGCGTTGAGGGGGCCTTATACGCGGGTTGCAATTTTTTCGCCGGCTACCCGATTACACCCTCTACGGAGATAGCTGAGATACTCAGCGTAAAACTGCCGCAAAGAGGCGGTAAATTTATTCAGATGGAAGATGAAATTGCCTCTCTCGGAGCCGTTATAGGCGGCGCACTTACGGGAAGCAAGGCCCTTACGGCCACATCGGGCCCAGGTTTCTCACTAAAGCAGGAGTGTCTTGGATACGCCTGTATCGCTGAAATTCCCTGCGTAATTGTAAATGTCATGCGCGGCGGCCCATCTACGGGATACCCCACAGGCCCATCGCAATCAGATATAATGCAGGCCAAATGGGGCGCCCACGGCGACCATCCTGCCGTAGCCCTTACCCCGGCCTCTGTACAGGAAATACTTACTGAGACCATACGGGCCTTTAATATCGCGGAAAAATACCGCACACCGGTAATCATGCTCTACGACGAAGTAGTGGGGCACATGAGAGAGCCTATCACCATTCCGCAGCCCGGTGATTTCGAGGTAATAGACAGGGCTAAGCCAACGTGCGCCAAAGAAGACTATCTGCCTTATGACGATAATTACCTCGTTGCCCCTCTTGCGCCCTTTGGCGAGGGATACAGGTATCACGTAACAGGCCTTAACCACAAGGCCGATGGCTTTCCCGTTAACGACTCCGAGGTTATACGCGAGAATAACGAGCGTATAATGAGAAAGATAGATGAAAACATAGAAGATATTGAGAAAAACGAAGAGATTTTACTCGATGATGCCGAGATAGGCCTCTTTACCGTTGGCTCCACATCCCGCTCGGCGCGTTTTGCCGTAAACGCTACAAGAAAGGAAGGCGTCAAGACAGGGCTTCTAAGGCCCCTTACCATCTGGCCCTTCCCTGACAAGGCCGTTAAGGAACTGGCTCAGAAGGTAAAAGTAATTATCGTACCTGAGCTCAACCTCGGCCAGATGATCGGTGAAGTTCAACGCGCCGCTGAAGGTGCCTGCGAGGTCGTTGGAATTAACCGTGTAGACGGCGAGAGTATACACCCAACACAAATAATAGAGCTTATAAATAAATACAAATAAGCCATATATATAACCGGAGGCTATCATGGCTGTACCAGCCGCTAAACAGAGACTAAGCGTACCCTTTGATTACGATAAATACCTTCGTGCCGGAAAACTCCCACATATCTGGTGCCCGGGCTGCGGACACGGCGTAGTACTTAAATCGCTTCTGCGTGCCGTAGACAAGACAGGTTGGGAAAAAGACAATATCTGCATGGTCTCAGGCATTGGATGCTCGAGCAGAACCACAGGTTACGTGGACTTTAATACTGTTCACTCCCTGCATGGACGTGCCTTTGCCTTTGCAACGGGCATCAAATTCGCCAAACCAGAGCTAAAAACAATAGTAGTCTCCGGTGACGGCGATGCAATGGCCATAGGCGGCAACCACTTCATACACATCTGCAGACGTAACATAGACATAACAGTCCTTGTCTACAGCAACGCAATATACGGCATGACAGGGGGCCAATACTCGCCCACAACACCACAGGGCGATATCGCCACTACGAGCCGCTACGGCAACATAGAACCGCCCTTTGACCCATGCGAGATGGCAAAGGCCGCGGGAGCTACCTTTGTAGCGAGAAGCACGGCCTACCACACAAAAGAACTGGAAAAGATACTCCTTGAGGCCCTAAATCACAAAGGCACCTCAGTAGTAGATATAGTCGACTCCTGCCCCGTCTACTACGGCAGGATGAATAAGTATAAGAGCGCGAGCCAGATGATGGAACTCCTGGAAAAAGGAGGCACCATTCCCGTTGCACAGGCGGCAAAACTCTCAGAAGAGGAAATCGACGGCAGGAAACTAAGAGGCGTACTGCACCGCGCCGAGAGAGCCGAGTACTGCGAGAACTACGATAACCTCATAGTATCAAAGGCCACTCAGACTAAATAAGTAAATACAGGGATTTTCCCTTATAGTCACGGCTGCTGTGAGAAAAAGATAGAGTATATCAAGACCACATACATGCACTTCTAAGGGGTTTTCCCCTTTGATAAAAGAGGAGGTATAGAGGCGATGGGCGCAAGGTATGAGATACGTTTCAGCGGGTCCGGTGGTCAGGGCATGATTCTGGCCGGCATCGTAATGGCCGAGGCCGCCTCCATCTTCGGAGACAAAAACGCCGTCCAGAGCCAGTCCTACGGCCCCGAGTCGCGAGGCGGAGCGAGCAAAGCCGAGGTTATCATCAGCAACGACCCCATTGACTACCCCAAGGCAACGGCCATTGACTGCATGCTCGCACTAACGCAGCAGGCATGCTCAAAGTACTACGGAGACATAAAAGACGGCGGTATGCTCATTATTGACTCAGACGAGGTAACTGACGTACCGAGCGGCGGCTTTAAGGTTATGAGCCTCCCCATATTAGAGACGGCCCGTACAGACCTTGGAAAGATTATCGTAGCAAACATCATCTCTCTTGGCGTTATGACAGAGCTTACGGGCGTAGTCTCCAACGAGGCTATGGAAAACGCCGTACTCTCCCGTGTACCAAAGCCATTTCTTGAACTTAACAAAAAAGCCCTTCAAAAGGGTTTTTCCATGGCACGCGCACTAAAGTAAAAAAACATCTTCTGTACTCATTCTTCTTGTTATTCAACGGTAATCAGACGTGCCCTCACCTCTGTGAAGGCACGTTATGAATATGGTAAAAACAGGCAAAAGAGTGATACCTATCCTCTCTCTTAACATAGCTTAAACAGGGAGTCTATCTTGGTCACCCATGACGTTATTGTGATTGGTGGCGGCCTTGCAGGAATGAGAGCCGCCATAGAAGCCGCTAAAGAAGGGCTCAACGTCGCCATAGTCTCAAAAGTATACCCCATCAGAAGCCACTCCGTAGCAGCCCAGGGCGGCATCAATGCCGCGCTCAATGTTGAGGACGCTTGGAAAGACCACATGTTCGATACGGTAAAGGGCAGCGACTACCTCGCCGATCAGGACGCCGTACAGGTTCTTACTGAAGAGGCCCCCGAGAATATTCTCGAAATCGAGAGCATGGGAGGCATCTTCAGCCGAGACGAGGCCGGCAATATCGCTCAGCGCCCCTTTGGAGGCGCCGGTTTCGCCCGCACCTGTTATCTCTCCGACAGAACAGGCCACAGCCTTATCCACGTCCTATATGAACAGATCCTTAAGCACGGTGTCTTTGTCTACGACGAGTGGTATGTACTGAAGATAGCCGTTGATGCTGGCCGTGCTCAAGGCATTATCGCCTACAACCTCGCGAGCGGCAAACTGCACCGCCTACACTCAAAGACCGTCATAATGGCCACCGGCGGGTATGGACGCGTATTTCGTACTACTACAAACTCACTTAGCAGCACAGGCGACGGCATGGGACTCGCTCTACACGCCGGCCTTGAGCTAATGGACATGGAGTTTGTCCAGTTCCACCCCACAACCCTCGCCCGCTCAGGACTCCTTATAACAGAGGCGGCAAGAGGGGAAGGAGGTTATCTTCTTAACTCAGAGGGTGAACGCTTTATGGAGCGCTACGCACCCAACGCCAAGGAGCTTGCCTCACGAGACGTAGTATCGCGTGCAGAGCAGACAGAAATTAACGAGGGCCGAGACATTGACGGCTGCGTACTCCTTGATATTCGACACCTCGGCGCAGAGAAGATTAAGGAACGTCTCGCACAGATAAGAGACCTCTCCATAAAGTTCGCGGGAGTTGACCCCATAGACGAACCTATCCCCATAAAACCCGGGGCCCACTACTCCATGGGAGGCATTAAGACAGACACAGACGGGGCCACCTCTATCATCGGACTCTATGCCGCAGGTGAATGCGCCTGCGTCAGCGTACACGGAGCCAACAGGCTCGGCGGGAACTCCCTTCTTGAGACTATTGTCTTTGGAAGACGGGCGGGACGCAAGGCCTCGGAGTTCTGCCATAACAACACCTTTGCTGAATTTAAGGACACTTTTTTACAGGACAGCGCCATGGCAGTAGCGGCGATACTCACCAGAACAGACGGCGAATCTGTCACAAGACTTCGAGACGAATTAAACGATACCATGCAGAGCCATTGCGGCGTCTTCAGAGAGACAAAGGCCCTTAAAGCGGGCCTGGAGAAGGTCATGGAGCTAAGAGAGCGCTTCAAGAGCATCTCTCTCACGGACAGAAGCGGACTTTATAACATGGAGCTGCCCGCCGTTCTGGAGCTTGGACACATGCTCGAGATATCCGGGGCCATACTGCTCGGAGCCTTAAAGAGGACAGAATCCAGGGGCGCGCACTCGCGCATTGACTACCCCGAGCGAAACGACGAAGAGTGGCTGAGACATACGATGGTCTCATTAAAAAATGGCGATTACAACCTAAGATACAGCGACGTCTCCATAACCATATTCAAACCTGAGGCAAGGTCATATTAAGACAGGCTGAAAAACATACTAATATGAAAAAAATTCAGATAAAGATACGGCGTCTTAACCCAAATGACATTGATTCTCCCGGCCCTTATACTCAGGCCTATATGATAAAGGTCTCAGAGAAGATGACCGTCCTTGAGGCCCTGCAGAAGATTGTCGATGAGGAAGACCCTACCCTCGCCTTCAGACGCTCCTGCCGCGCAGCAATCTGCGGCTCATGCGCCATGAAGATCAACGGTTTTTCAAAACTCGCCTGCCATACATCTATTATGGACGAATTTAATAGGCGGGGTGAGGTACTCATTGAGCCGCTCTCAAACCACAGTGTACAAAAAGACCTTATCGTAAACTTCAACCCCTTCTGGAGAAAGATAAACAAGACCTCACCATTTCTTATCCCCCCCTCAAGACAGAAAGAGACACCTGCTATAAGCAAGGAGGATGAGGAAGCTATCGACAGCAGCCAGAAATGCATCATGTGCGGCGTATGCAACTCTGAGTGCAACGCCCTGGAGATTGACAGTAAATTCGTCGGTCCAGCCGCCCTTGCGAAATCCTGGCGTTTTGTCGGTGATATACGCGACGACATGACTAAAAAAAGACTCTTCCCCCTAAGCGAGACTCACGGCATGTGGGATTGTGTAAGATGCGTGCAATGCACGGAGTACTGTCCTAAAGGGGTAAAACCGCTTCGACAGATAGAAAAGCTGAGATCAACGGCCATTGAGAAAGGCATCCATAACAACCACGGCGCAAAACACGCCCTCTCCATGTCCAACTCCATTCGAAGATTCGGCCGCCTTGATGAGGCCGCTATGACATACAAGACCCTGGGTTTCCTGCGCTCCCTCGGCATGATACCGCTGGGAATAAAGATGGAACTCCACGGCAAGATGCCAAAACCCCTTCTCTCGGCTCAGATAAAAAACCTCGAAGAGGTTAAGAAGATTTTTAAGATAGTCGAGAGTAAAGATAACAAAAAGAAAAAATCATAAACTCAAGAAGGTGGGAGAATATATGTCCGCTCTGAGATATGCCTACTATCCGGGCTGCGCCTCACAGGAGATAACCAAAGAGGCCAACGATACTACACGCCTTGTCGCGACGGCCCTCGGTATAGAGCTTCTTGATATGCCAAATGCCAACTGCTGCGGCGCAGGCCTTATGAATGATTACGACTACGAGCTGGCCATAACCCTTAACGCCAGAATATTTGCCGAGGCCGAGACCATGGGCCTTGATATCATGACAATCTGCTCCACCTGCCTTATGGTAATGAGTACGGCAAACAGGGATCTTAAAGAAAACCCCGCTCTCCTTGCAAGAGTAAATAAGACCCTCTCTCAGACAGGGCTTCATTACAGCGGAGATGTTAATGTAAAACAGCTTCTATGGGTGCTCGCAGAGGACTATGGCCTCGAGAACCTCAGACGCCAGGTCGTAAAACCCCTTAACTGGCTGAAAGTCGCCCCCTTCTACGGCTGTCACTCTCTTCGCCCCTCAGACGCCCTCGGCGTAGACGACCCTGAGAACCCCCACACCCTTGAGCAGATAATAAAGGCCCTGGGAGCAGATGTAGTGGATTATAAAGACAAGACCCGCTGCTGTGGTTTTCAGGTAGACCTTGTAGCCGAGGACGTAGCCGTTGAGATGACAGGTAAGAGACTAATTAACGCAAAAGACAGAGGCGCCCGCTGCATGGTAACACCCTGCCCCTTCTGCCATATAAACCTTGATAACTACCAGGGTCTCGCAGAAAAAAAGACGCTCTCAAAGATCTCCCTGCCCGTCTTTCACCTGCCACAACTCGTGGGCCTCGCACTGGGGCTGGGCTCGCGCCAGATGGGCCTTGAACGCCACCTCGTCTCAATGGAAGGCGTCTTCAGATAAGAGGGCCAACGGGGGCAACAAGGGGGGAGGCTACAATATAGCGGCACTCGGAGTGAGTACATCGGGCATAGAGGGGCGGAGAATAGAGCAAAGGGCCAAACTTGGCCATAAAGCATGTGGCCCATAAGAACGAGTGGGCATCCGGGCCATGAGCATATGGGAAAGCGAGCAATAAGATCCGAGGCAACTGAGCCATGAGATCCAGGCCAACTGGACAATAAAATCTGGGCAGTGAAACAACGGGGCCATAAGAAAAAGTGGACAAAATAGGGCCAACTGGGTCAAAGGTCATAAGAGAGAGTGGACACAATAGGGGCGAAGGGATAATAGAGAGCACGGCGCAAAAGGGGAGATAGAACAGAGAGACAAAGGAGCAGAGGCTTAGAGCTTTAGGTAGTTTTGAGGTGCGCAGGCAAGAGAATGCCTACGAAATAAGTATTAGAGCAAATCAATGCGGTAAGAGAAGGGGAACAAGCAATAGAGAAAAAATGTCTTAGTCAGGAGCAGCAAATCCCCTGCCCTGCGCCCCGCAAATCTGCAAAACACCGCACTTAATAAAGAGATACGTTAAGCTCCTCCATCTTCCCCGTAACCATATACACAACACGCTCCGAGATGTTAGTTACCCTGTCGGCTATGCGCTCAAGATTATGCGCCGCCCACATCAAGTACGTAGCGCCCTGAATTATCTTAGGGTCCGCTATCATCATAAGCAGCAGCTCTCTGTAAATCTGATCATAAAGGGCATCTACCTCATCGTCCTCATCACAGATCTTCCTCGCAGCCTCTTCATCTTTATTCTCAAAGGCTACTATACTCCTCTGGAGCATACCTATTCCCTTCTCGGCCATACGGGGAATGTCGATAAGGGGTTTAACGAGAGGATCTTTGCCTATAGATATACTTATCTTGGCAATGCCGTCGGCATGATCCCCTATCCTCTCCAGATCAGTAATAATATTTATCACAGCACCGAGCATACGAAGATCCTTGGCCATAGGCTGCTGAGTGGCTATGAGCATCATGCAAATTTTTTCAATGGAAAAACGCTTTTTGTTAATATGCTTATCAGCCTTTACAACCCTCTTGGAGGCGGGAATATCCCGTCTTTTCAAGGCATCAACAGATTGTTCAATAGCCGAAGTTACCATCTCGGACATTTCCACCACATCATGGCGAACATCCTTTAGCGCCGTCCTGTACGCACCTCTTGTCATAAAATACCTCCCACTCTTATAACCTAACCAAAACGGCCTGTTATGTAACTCTCTGTCAATTTTTTATCCGGCGCCTGAAAAATCTTATCAGTCTTATCAAACTCTATGAGTTCACCGAGCATAAAAAAGCCCGTATACTCAGAGACCCTGGCAGCCTGCTGCATATTGTGCGTAACCATGACAATGGTATAATTCACCTTAAGTTCCGCTATAAGGTCCTCAATACGCCCCGTAGAGATAGGGTCGAGTGCAGAGCATGGCTCGTCAAAGAGTATGGTCTCAGGCTCAACGGCTATAGCCCGGGCGATACAGAGCCGCTGCTGCTGACCACCTGAGAGATCCTGAGAGGACTTCATTATCCTGTCTTTTGTCTCCTCCCAGAGCGAGGTGTCTTTAAGTGCCTTCTCGACACGGCCAAGGAGTTCCGTCTTATTCTTAATGCCCTTTAAGCGCAGACCAAAGGCAATGTTATCAAAGATAGACATTGGAAAAGGCGTGGGTTTCTGAAATACCATGCCGATGGTGCTGCGAAGTATCATAAGATCTGTCTCCGCTGCGAGAAGATTACTACCGTCCATCGTTATACTTCCCTCATAACGGTTACCGTAATAGAGGTCGTGCATCCTGTTAAAACAGCGCAAAAACGTTGTCTTACCGCACCCCGAAGGCCCGATAAAGGCCGTTACCGAGTTCTCATATATAGGCAGACTTATGCTCTTCAGTGCATGAGTGCCGTTAGGGTAATAGAAGTTAAGCCCCTTAACCTCAATCTTTATCTTACTCTCACTCTTCATCGCTCTCCATACTTCCATCTTATAATAAACCTGCCTGCTAATGTAAGGGCTAATATAAATAAGGCAATAAGCAGAGAGGCGGCCCAGGCCTGGGCGTGCCATGATGCGTAAGGCCCCATTGCGTACTGGAATATAGTAACAGTGAGAGACGCCATGGGCTCGTTCATATTAGTTGAGAAATAAGGGCTGTTAAAAGAGGTAAAAAGCAGCGGCGCTGTCTCGCCCACTATCCTCGAGATGGCCAGCAGAATCCCCGTAAGTATACCCGCCGAGGCGCCTCTGTATGTAACCTTGAAAATCACCTTATAGGCTGGAGCGCCAAGTGCAAAGGCGGCCTCGCGAAGAGACCAGGGCACGAGTTTAAGCATATCCTCAGTGGTTCGTAGCACTACGGGGATCATTATCACAGCAAGTGCAACAGAACCTGCCCAGCCGCTAAAGTGGCCAAGAGGCTTTACGAGTATAGCGTAGATAAAAGTACCCACCACTATGGAAGGCACACTCACCATAGTATCAGAGAGTACGCCTATGAGACGGGCGTAAGGTTTACCGCGGCAGTACTCGGCTATGAATGTGCCTCCGAGAAGCCCTATGGGTACGCCAATAAGGGTTGCGACAAAAACAATGATAAGCTGGCCCACGAGGGCGTTTCTAAGCCCGCCGCCGGCCATGCCAACAGGTGCGGGGTCGTTAAGAAAGAAATCCGGCCCCAGGGCTCCAAGCCCCTGCACGATAACGTCCATGAGTATAAAGATAAGCCAGAAAAAGCCCAGCAGCGTAGCCGCCACGCATAACGAGAGAGCTATGAGACTCTTTATCTTCCGTCTCTTAATGACAGTCATCATATCAAGCCCTCTTCTCAGAACGCATTACAAAGAGCCTCGCGCCGGCAAGGAGGGCAAAACTGAAGATAAATAGTATGAGTGCCAGCAGATATAGCGAAGATAGATATATATCCGTATCAGCCTCTGTAAATTCATTGGCAAGGGTCACGGTAATCGTTGAGACCATATCGAGTAAAGACCACGATATTTTATGGGCTCCGCCGAGAACAAATGCAACGGCCATTGTCTCGCCAACGGCCCTTCCAAGAGAGAGGATTATTCCGCCGAGTACGCTTATCTTGGCATGGGGCAGAACAACGTTTTTTATTACCTCCCACTTTGTGGCACCAAGGCCGTAGGCCGATTCCTTTACCACAGCCGGTGTAAGGTTAAAGGCGTCCCTTGAGATACTTGCCGTAAAAGGTATTATCATAATAGCCAGTATCATAGAGGCCGTAAGAATATCTATACCAAGAGGGGTGCCCTCAAAAAGCCTGCCAAGTACTGGTAAATCACCAACAGCTGACTGCAGCGCAGGCTCTACGTACTCGGCCATTATAGGCGCCAATGTAAATAACCCCCACATACCATAGACAATACTTGGAATAGCGGCAAGCAGCTCTATGGCGGCACCGGCGGGGCCCTTGAAAAATTTTGGAGATAGCTCTGAGATAAAAATAGCGATGCCAATGGCTACAGGTACGGCCATTATCATGGCAAGGGCGGTAATGAGGACTGTGCCAAAAAGGGCCGTAGCGGCACCAAAGAGCTCACGCACGGGATCCCAGTCCGTTGAGAAGAGAAACCCAAAAAAACCAAACCTGCCAATGGCAAGAGAGGATTGGGTAAATAAGGTATAAAAGATACCGATAATCAAGGCTATTATCGATAAGGATGCTGCTCCCGTTATGAAGTATACAACTCTACCGGTAATATCTTTATTATTATTAGGCGCCAATGAGATCCTCTTGCTGTAAAAACGAGGGTAAAATTACCTGAGTTTCATAAAAAATGGGGACGGTTTAATTATTACATAACCGTCCCCAGATTCAACAAAAATTACATCTATTTGACTTAAAAAAAGAGCCTAAACTTAGTAAATACCCTCTGCCTTCCAGTATGACCTTATCTTTGCCTTTAGTGAGGCTGGAAGTGGCACATAAATGAGGTTTGTAGCGGTATCATCACCATTATCAAAGGCCCAGTCATAGAACTTCACAACCTTCTTGTTTGTCGCCTGCTTTTCTTTAGCAAGGAGGATAAAAGTAGCGCCGGCTATTGGCCATGCTTTTTTTCCAGGTGCGTTTACGAGCCAGAGATAAAAATCCTTCGAGGCGTCGAAGTTACCGGAAGCAGCCGCGGACTTAAATGAATCAAAACTCGGCGCAACATACCTGCCCGCCGCGTTCTTAAGCTTAACGTAATTAAGCTTGTTCTGTTTGGCGTAAGCAAACTCAACGTAACCTATGGAGCCGTTAACCCTGTGTACATAGTTGGCCACACCCTCGTTACCCTTGCCGCCTATGCCTACGGGCCACTTTACGGCCTTTCCTGCTCCTACCTTGTCTTTCCACTCCTGACATACACCGGCCATGTATGAGGTAAAGATGGCCGTTGTGCCCGAGCCGTCAGAGCGCCTTACTACGGTTATCTTCTTATGACCAAGTTTTACACCCTTATTAAGGTGTGTTATTGCGTCATCATTCCAGTAGGTGATGTCACCGAGGAATATCTTGCAGAGCGTTGCGGAATCAAGCTTTACGGCGCCTGTCTTAACACCCTTTATGTTAACAACAGGTACAACGCCGCCGATAACGGCTGGGAACTGCAGGAGCTTGTTTTTCTTAAGCTTAGCAGGCTTAAGAGGGGCGTCTGAGGCGCCGAACTCTACTGTGCGGCTCGCTATCTGCCTCTGACCGCCGCCTGAACCGATGGACTGATAATTCAGTCTTACGCCTGTGTCTTTGTGGTAGTTATGACCCCAGGCAGAGTATACGGGATAAGGAAAGGAGGCACCCGCTCCATTTAGCATCTCAGAGGCATTAGCTCCGGTAATGGTCATAAGCGCTGTCGCGGCTACTGATAATCCTATTATAAATAAACGTTTCATTTTCTCATTCTCTCCTATTGTCTTTGTAAGAACCACTTGTCTCGTAGGACTATCCTACTAACTAACATCTATCTCTTATCCGCCTTATGTACGGCGGCTGTTTTGTAAGGGGGGAAGACCCCCCTCTGGAGGAAGAGCCCGCCCGGGTCAACCAGACCGGACG
>CAZEBZ010000005.1:8266-57017 GCA_964510775.1 uncultured Thermodesulfobacteriota bacterium | reverse complement strand
AAAGAAGAATAGAAGAAAAAAGAGAGAGGGAAGAAACTGGGAACAGGGGAAAGGGGGAAGGAGGGAAGAGGGGAAGCGGGGCAAGGGGGTAGCGGGGCAACGGGGCAACGGGGCGGGATGGGTGAGAAGGGGTGAGAGGGTAAGAAGGGGCAGGTGAGGGGCGTAAGTGGCGCGAGGGGCAGTGGGGCAAGCAAGGGGGTGTAAGATAGGTGCTTATGTCGAGAGGGGGCAAGGGGTCGAGTGGGGATTAGTGAGCAGGATGGCGTAAGTTGAGTATTAGGGGGCGAGAGTAGGGATAAGTGGTGAGAGGGTAAGAAGGGGCGGGCTGTGAGGCCCTTGAGTTACATGGATGAGTCGGGACTATGGATAAGATAATAAAAAAATACAGGGGTAAGGGCTTCAAGATGACGCCGCAGAGGCTCGCCATCCTTGATTATCTCGAGGACAACAAGAGCCACCCCAGTGCCGAGGATATTTATACAGACTTAAAAGAGACAAACCCAACACTGTCCTTTGCAACTGTCTACAATACAGTTCAGGCCCTTGTTGCCATGGGCGAGCTCTCTGAGCTTAATATAGACCCTGAGCGCCGTCATTTTGACCCCGACGGCAGTATTCATCATCATATAAGGTGTACGTCTTGCGGCCGAATAGAGGACATATTAGTCGATTACTCCGCGAGTCTCGAGCTGCCAGACGATATATTAGAGAGTTTTGATGTACAGGCTAATCACGTTGATTTTTTCGGATTATGCGATAACTGCAGATAATAAAACTAACTTAAAAGGAGAAAAAAGATGTCAGAGGCATTTGTTCAGCAAGACGCACCGGATTTTACGGCACAGGCGGTTTTTGAGGATGGTTCAATAAAAGAGTTAAGTCTCTCCGATTACAG
This sequence comes from uncultured Thermodesulfobacteriota bacterium, assembly GCA_964510775.1. Lineage (GTDB taxonomy): Bacteria > Desulfobacterota > GWC2-55-46 > GWC2-55-46 > JADFVP01 > JAJRZX01. The sequence continues at coordinate 56,122 of CAZEBZ010000005.1, read as the reverse complement.
GGGAAAGTATACCGTACTCTTCTTCTATCCTCTGGACTTCACCTTTGTCTGTCCTACTGAGATAACTGCCCTTAGCGACAGGATTGAGGAATTTAAGTCAAGAGACGCACAGGTTCTCGGTATCTCCGTAGACAGCCAGTTCTCCCATGCAAAGTGGCGCGGTACCGATAGAAAAGAGGGCGGCATCGGCCCCATTGGATACCCCCTCGTAGCGGATCTCAATAAATGCATAAGCGCTAAATACGGAGTTTTACTTGAGTGCGCAGGTGTAGCCCTTCGAGGTGTCTTTATTATTGATAAGGCAGGAAAGCTTCGCAGCTACACAGTAAACGATCTGCCAATCGGAAGAAACGTAGACGAGGTGCTAAGAGTTATTGACGCCATTGAGTTTACTGAGAAGCACGGCGAGGTCTGCCCCGCTAACTGGAAAAAAGGCGACGACTCCATGAAACCCACTCAGGAGGGTCTTGAGGAGTACGCGAAGGCTCACCTCTAAGAAAAGGGGGGGGGCAAAGTTAACGAGTTAAAAATAAAAAAATCAGGAGGCTTTAAGATGGCCCTTTGGAAGTGTACTAAATGCAGTTACTCAAAAGAGACAAGATGCAGACCGAAATCATGCCCACAGTGTGAGGGTAAAGAGTTCGAGAAGGCCGAGGAATAGGTCCTGCCCGTTACATCAATGAAAGGGGGTAGGAGATGAGAGTTCTTAATGCAGAAGTAGAGATAAAGGACTTTGAGCAGATGGATGCAGCCTTTTGCCTCTTACCCGGGCCTGCGGCCTCAGTTGTACCGTCCCTTGCGAGGCCTATTAAGAGGCGCCGCTCCTCCGGTAGACGAGGTAAGAAGGTATCACCTATAAAGGTCGCCGGAGTATCAGGCAGAGATGCGATTAGTCAGTACTTTGAGAGCATCAAAGGCCTTGGGCTCTTAAGCGCCGTAGAAGAAAAAAAACTTGCCCTGAAGATAGAGGCAGGAGACAGCGATGCGCGCAGAAAGATGATAGAGTCGAATCTGCGCCTCGTTATCAACATCGCCAAGCGTTATACAGGCAGGGGCCTGCCGCTGCCTGACCTTATAGAAGAGGGCAACATCGGGCTAATAAAGGCCGTTGAGCGTTTCAGGTCTATAAAGGGATGCAGGTTCTCTACTTATGCCACGTACTGGATAAGGCAATCCGTTGACAGGGCCATCGCAAATCAGGCCAATACAGTGCGGCTGCCCATACATGTCACTAATGATCTCGCAAAGGTTACGCGTGCGCGCCGTCTTCTAAGAGAAGAGCTTCGTAGAGAACCTGAGACGGAAGAGGTCTCGGAGAAGACGGGTTTTAAGGAAAAGTACGTCAAGAAACTCGATTCAATAGTACGAAAGACTACTTCTCTTGAGGCTACCATACCGGGCGAGTTTGAGCAGCCTCTCCTTGAGAGACTTGAGGACACGACATCGCCTACGCCAATGGATGTTATTGACGGCGAGAAGAGGGTAAAGAACGTAAAGGCTTGGCTTACACTTCTTGAGAACAACGAGGCGGAGATAATAAAATTCCGTTTTGGTATAGACGGAACTGAGACAGAGACCCTTGAGAAGATAGGGCTGCGCCTCGGTGTTACACGCGAGAGGGTAAGACAAATTGAGGTAAAGGCCCTTGGAAAATTAAAGCAGATTATCACGGATCACAATATGACTTTAAGTGATGTTCTGTAACGGCTAGATTAGTATAGATTAGACTTCAATACACACACCTACCAATAACCTCACTTCACATATAACCCCTCTGCCTTTTTGGGCAGGGGGGTTTCTTTCTCTTAAGTCTATGTCTACCTTCATCGGTATTTTCGTAAGAAAAAGTCACGACTTTACATTACCGGTATTTCAGAGACTTCTTCTTTCTGTTATAATCTCTTCCTTGATTTTTTTTATTATTTGAAGTTTATTTGAATTCTACTATCTATGGCGGTGAAGATGAGAGAGAAAAAAAGGGCGCTGGAATCTGTACCTCTAAAGAACATATCCATTGTCCTTGTTGAGCCACGAGGGCCCGCTAATATCGGCGCTGCGGCGAGGGCAATGGAGAACTGCGGCCTACATGACCTCGTCCTTGTAAATCCCTGCGAGTACGATAATGACGAGTGCTTTGGCAGGGCCTGTAACGCAGGCGAGGTGGTTCTTAAGGCACGGCTCTATCCTACGCTTACTGAATGCGTCGCTGACTTCGGTTTTATTATGGGCACTACCCGCAGAACAGGTAAGCTGCGCGAACCCCTTACGGATATCTCAGGGGCAGTATCAATGATAAAGAGCATGAGCCAAAATAACGACGTTGCCATATTATTTGGCCGCGAGGATCGAGGCCTCATCAACACTGAGCTGGCCCTCTGCGACGCCCTTGTGGAGCTGCCCGCCCACGAGGGTTATCCCTCACTTAACCTCTCTCACGCCGTGTTTTTGCTTTGCCATTATATCTATATGGATTCCGTAACATCTTCGCCCCTCTCTGAGATAAAAGCCGCCCCAAGAGAAGAGCGGGAGCTGATGTACGGCCATATGGAAGAGATGCTTCGCGCCGTTGATTACGGCGATGATAAACGGGAATTCCTCCTTCGCGCCATTATAAGGAATTTTCGAGTACTCTTTGGCAGGACTTCTTTGATGGAAAAGGAGGTTGCCATGCTGCGGGGGATTTTTTCTCAGATACTGCTAAGGTTAAACCGCTAAAGCTCTTTTTTAGCGTCTTAGCGAAGTGGCGAGAGGGCGGGCGGGGGGCTGTAAAGAAGGGGGTTTTAGTTGACATCCTGACCCTCGCCATGTAATAGTTTTAATAGAAATTAACGCCTATTTCAAGCTCCCTCAGAGAGAATAGAGGGGGGGGCGTGCTTTGTTTGCGACGCGCTGAATCGTGAGCAGCCACGCCGTTGTAAGGAGTTGCGAAGTCTCTACAGCAGGCCGTACTCGCTGCTTAAGAGATCTTTCAGGCAGGTAAATAAACTTAAACATTTTACCATGAGGTAAGTGAGATGAGTATTGAGTTTGAAGATGGAATGCCGGCGGATCACGCCGTGCTTATGCTCGGTCATGGCAGCAAGAGAGGAGAGGCCAATGATATCCTTCGTGAGATGGCAGCGGCCCTTCATAATCTAAAGAAGTTCGGCGTAGTGGAGCCCGCGTTTTTGCAGCTTGAAGAACCCGACTTTCATCAGGCCCTTGAGGGCCTTCTAAAGCGAGGTTTCAGGGATATTACAGTAATGCCTTATTTCCTCTACTGCGGCGCACATGTGGTAAAGGATATCCCCGGCGAGATGGATCTTGCGCGCAGCAAGTACCCTGACCTAAAGATGAGGATTACAAAAAACCTCGGCGTCCACGGTAAACTCGTTGATATAGTCGTAGAGAGGCTTACTGAGGCCCTGGCCCCGGAGTCTGAGCCAGGTCTTGTTGTTGGCCAGCACCCTATTGAGAGAGAGAGTTTCAGCATAATCGAGTCCGAGACTAACCTTGATAACTTTGACGCTGTGAGTAAAGAGGTGGTAAAGCGTGTTATTCACGCTACAGCCGACTTTGAGTTTAAGGACATTCTGCGCTTTAGCCCCGGCGCCGTTGCGGCGGGTATGGCGGCCCTGCAGAGCGGTAAGGATATAATAACAGATGTGAAGATGGTGCAGTCCGGCATCTCAATGGGCCGTCTTCGTCCCTTTGGCACTAAAGTCCGCTGTTTTTCTTCTGACCCGGCTGTAGCTGAGGAGGCAAAAAAAACAGGCTCTACACGAACGGCTGCTGCCATGGCAGCGGCGGCTTCATTTATGGACGGCGCTATTGTCGCCATAGGCAACGCTCCGACGGCGCTTACGGAGCTGCTGAGGCTTGTCGAAGCCGGCAAGGCGCGCCCGGCGCTTGTCGTAGGCGTACCCGTTGGTTTTGTAGGGGCCGAGGCCTCAAAGGACGCCCTTATCGCATCAGGCATTGAGTATATAGCGGCAAAGGGCAGAAAAGGCGGCAGTTCCGTAGCCGTATCCATTGTAAATGCCCTTATAATAGAGGCGGCAAAGAGACTAACTCCTGCGTAGTAATGCGGCAGGAGACAGCTCCGCCGAGATTGGAAGGAGAGGGATATGAAGTTTATAAAATTTTATGGTTTGCTGGTTTTGTCGAGCTTAATCGTTCTCTTGCCTGCTTCTGCTTATGCTCATCCTGTAATAGGCCGCGGCGCCGGTTTTTTAAATGGTTTTGTCCACCCCCTTGGCGGGCTTGAGCATGTCCTGGTTATGTTTGCAGTTGGACTCTGGGCCTATCAGATTGGCGGTAAGGCCCTCTGGGCCGTACCGGCTGCTTTTGTTACTGTAATGCTCTTAGGGTGTTTTCTGGGTATAATGGGTCTTTATATTCCCTTTGTTGAGGGAGGCATCATAACCTCTCTATTGGTTCTTGGCTTACTTATCGCCGCGGCGGCGCGTCTGCCGCTGGCGGCAGGCATGGCTATTGTGGCTGTTTTCGCTCTCTTTCACGGTCATGCTCATGGCACTGAGATGCCCTTTTCTGTCTCGGGCCTTTCCTACGGCGCGGGTTTTGCGGTGGCTACGGCCTTGCTTCATACGAGTGGTATTGTAAGCGGTGCTTTTTTCAATAAGAGGCTCGGCGCCTTGCTTATTCGCTACTCAGGGGCGGCAATAGCCGCCGCAGGGGTCTATCTGGTTTTTGCCTGAAGTCCGATAAAGGGCTTGACGGAGACCTTTGTATGCTTTATACTCGCATTTAAATAATGGTAGCCTGAGAGGGCTTAAAAGGGAAGACGGTGCAAATCCGTCGCGGACCCGCCGCTGTAACCGGGGACGAAAACCGCAAGATGTCACTGTCCGTAAGGATGGGAAGGCGCGGTGAGTAGGAGAATCCGGGAGCCAGAAGACCTGCCAATATAAAATATTTATCAATGCTTAAACCCTGTGGTATGGGAGTAAGCAGATTTGCGGATGAAAAACGGCATCCCCGAACCTATAGTTTAGGTTTGGGGATTTTTTTATTAAATCTTCACGAAGCGGCTCCTATTATCTTCTCGTCCCTCTGTGTTTTTGTAAGAGATGCTTTAGTTTAAGGTAAATACCGCCGAAGAGGTCTTTATTATAAAAGGAGGGGCGGCTCTCCTTTGGGCAAGGCGGAGGCTCTCTGAGACGTCATCTGCGCGCCCCGCTTTAAGAGGCTGAGGCCTCCTGTAGGTCTGGCGATATTTATAAGCTCAATCGCTTTTTTAGAGGTAAACCTCATAGAAGAATAGGCGCATTGGCACGGTACAGTTGTTCATAGCTCACCATAGTCCTTAGGCATCTCATGACGAACACTGGATGTAAAATTTCAGGAGGAATGATGATGAGAAGAGATTATGGTTTTTGTAGGGGTATTGCCGTTCTTTTATTCTTGGTTCTCTTTGGGGCAGCTCCGGCTTTCGCCCTAGCCTCCGGTGATGCAGATAGGGTTAATGACCTTGAGAAGAGGATTAAAATACTTGAGGACAGGGACAGCAGCGACTCTGTGAGCGTGGAGCGCTCTCACAGGCTGCACCCCGTGCACAGCGAGTTTGGCCTTGAGATAACAGGGGGCGTTACTCTTGTAGCCCACGGCATAGCAAACCTTCCCGGTCAGAATAGGAGTGAGGTGTCAATCTCCGGAGACCTCGCCGTTGAGGGGCCAATCGGAAGAGACGGCATGGCCGTTATTGTCTTGGATGTTCAGCGCGGAGTTGGCGTAGAGGGCCTTAATCTTCTAACCGCCCCTAACGGTAACCCAACGGGCATTAACGCAGACGTAGAGTCTTTTAACGATACTGGCGTAAAGGTTACGCAGCTCTATTACGAGCATCATCTCTTTGGAGGCCGCCTGAACCTCGCCGTAGGTCAGCTTGATATTACGGGGTACTTTGACGCCAATAACTTCGCCAATGATGAGACGGCGCAGTTTATGGCTAATATCTTCGTAAATAACTCCTCTATTGAGTTTGGAGGCTCTGATAATTTTTATTCGCCGGGCCTTACGTTAGCCTTTTCTCCGGCGAAGATACTTGATATAACAGTAGGTGTCTTTGAGGGTGATGGTGATTACGCACGGGCCTTTGACGACCCCTTTGTAATGGCCGAGGCGGATTTTCATCTTACATTATCTGGAAAAGAGGGTACGTACAGGATATATTACTGGTTAAGGCCATCGAGGCCGGCGGTAAACCTTGAGTTCCTGGCAGATGACACAAATACGACCCTGCTGAGGGCCTTTAATCAGGGCGTAGGTCTAAGTCTTGATCAGTACGTAACTGATAATATAGGGCTCTGGTTAAGGGCGGGTCTGCAGAGAGAGACTCTATCGCAGATGAAGGCAGTCTTTGCCGCGGGGCTCAGCTCTTCGCCATGGTTTTTAAGCAGAGAGCATGATACTATGGGTCTCGGCTACGGAGTAAGTTTCATAGGCAGGGATTATAAAGACTTTAAGCGTAATGGCGCAGGTGGTTTTAGCGCAGGTAACGAGCACTACCTTGAGGCCTATTACGATGTCTTCCTCGGCGGCACGGCGGGCATGGGCTTTCACGTAGCCCCGGACGTTCAGTACATTATCAACCGCGGAGGTGATAGAAGTACGAAAAATGCCTTTATCTACGGGTTGAGGCTTCAGGCGGATTTTTAACAAGGGCGATAGGGCAGGGATACTTCTCTAACGCACCTGGAATAGAGAGCTAACAATAAAAGAGGAGGTAACTTGAGATGGAGAGGTTTTTTGAGAGAGATTTTGTAATGAATACACTGCTTCCCGCCGTTGTACTCATGGCCGTGGCCTTTGCCATGGTTGTCGTAGTATTTGGCATGGAGAACGTAGTAAGCGGCGTGCATGATATGTTCCACGACTTCAGGCATACCATAGGCATGCCCTGTCACTGATGGGGGCCCTAAGTTGATTTCGTGAAGAAATTATTTTGTTAGATTTATTTTCAAGGAGATTAAGATGAACTCAGGTTTTAAGTCATGGAAGGACGGCCTCTTCCTCTGCATGCTCTCTGGCGCTCTCTGGGGTCTTATATCCCTTCTCTTTAATACCTTTACGGGGGCCTTTGTCCTTGAGGCGGGAGTTGTACACGACCTTGTAACCTTTGCCCTCGGCGGCGCGTTATTTGGCCTTGTTACAGGCGGTATCTTAAGCGTAGCACAGGGATTTTTGCCGGGATGGGGCCTTACGAAAAAAGCCGTAGCCATATCTCTTGTTATATGGTTCGCTCTTAGCGGTGCGGGTATTGTGCTGAGTTTATTAAGACCCATCAGGTATCATTTTGAGCTTGGGCAGACTCTTCAGGGACTCTTTCTCGCCGCTGTACTCGGTCTTATCCTCGGCTCATTCTGGAAGATGGGGCTTAAGGCCTCAGAGAAGGAAGTTGAGGCCTGAGGGCCTCGTAGGCGTTGCGGCATGAGGCGTTATCGCGGGCAAGGGTAGTGGAGGGGGAGTAGGGGGGAGGCGTAGGCGCTGCAATCTCACAGACTTTTTTATTATATTTTTTTTTTGCGTTCTTGGAGACATTTGCTAAGGCGGAGCTGGTTTTTCTTATCAGGGTTAATTTTTGAAGGCTAAGAAAAGGCTTAGAAGAGGTTTTACCACCGGGACAAGCGCCGCCGCCGGAGCAAAGGCGGCGGCGCTTGAGCTTTTTGGCCTATCTCCATTTAAGGGCAAGGCCCGGGGAAAGGTCGCTGTGAGCCTGCCTGATGGCGGAGAGATTTTTATAAATGTCTTAAAGCTCTCCATTAGCGGTTCAGCGGCCTCGGCTACTGTTATTAAAGACGCCGGTGACGACCCTGATGTTACTAATAAGGCCGAGATAGTTACTACTGTAGAGCTCCTTGATAATACTGATACTTTCTCCACTTCTACTCCCGTAATTAAGATAAGAGGCGGCACTGGTGTGGGACTTGTTACACGGCCCGGGCTAAAAGTCCCCGTTGGTGAGCCCGCTGTAAATCCCGTACCTGCCGCTATGATAAGGACGGCCGTCTCTGAGGCCGCCTTAGAGGCCGGAGTCGTGCCTGCTGTCTCAGTTACTGTAAGCGTACCGCGCGGCGAGGAGCTGGCAAAGAAGACTATGAACGCCCGACTGGGTATTATGGGCGGTATCTCAATTCTTGGCACTTCAGGTATAGTGGAGCCCATGTCCCTTGCGGCCTACAAAGACTCAATATCCTGCGCAGTAGATGTTGCCGTGGCCTCAGAGTGTCTTGACGTTGTATTCTCTACAGGCAGGAGCAGCGAGAAAGTTGCGGCCCGTGGCCTCGATCTTCTTCCTCAGGCATTTATTACCACAGGCGACCACATGGGTTTTGCCATGAGCTGCGCCGCGGCGAAAGATGAGATTAGAAATATTATCGTAGCGGGTCAGTTTGGAAAATTCACAAAACTCGCCGCCGGCTGGGGTGATACTCATTGCTCACGCTCTTCTGTAAATAATGACTTTATCGCCATGGTTGCGGAAAAAGAGGGCTTTGGCGGTGATATTATCCAACAGATGCGCGGAGCTAATACGGCAAGAGAGATTTTTTTTATACTAAAAGACTTGGGTGATGTGAGGGTATTTAAGTCCATTACGAAGATGGTTGCCAAGAACTGCGCCACGATGGCTGGCGGCGCCAAGGCCGTGAGAGCTGTGCTTATAGGGTATGAGGCCGATGTGGTCTGCGGTTATCCGAAGTAGTATTCTTTAACCAACAAGAGAGGTCTTTTCCCATGATATATGTTATCGGCTTAGGTCTTGAGGGCGTGGGCGGCCTTGGCAGCGAGGCGCTCTCCGCTCTGAGGCGCTCGGGGCTTATAGCCGGCGGGACGCGCCACCTTGAGGGCCTTGATGATTTATCAGAGATTAAGGGCGAGAGGATTCCCGTTACCTCAGATCTCCCTGGACTTGTAAAGTCTATTAGAGATTATATCAGCAAAAATAACCGCGCTACTGTTACAGTTCTTGCTACAGGAGACCCCCTTCTTTACGGCATAGGTAATTATATAATCCGAACTTTTGGTAAAAAGAACGTAAGGGTTATTCCCGCCGTCAGTATTGTTCACGAGGCCTTCGCCCGCATTAAAGAGAGCTCAAAGGGGCTAAAAATACTTAGCCTTCACGGGAGAAAGGCGGATTTTTCAGCCCTCTCACATGAGATATCCTCTAACGGCACGCTGGCTCTCTTTACAGATACTCACAATACCCCGGACAAAGTCGCGCGGGGCCTTCTTGAGGCAGGTCTAACTGGCGTAAAGGTCTATGTCTGCGAGGCCCTTGGATATAAGGAAGAAAGAGTTCGCTGCGGCTCCCTTAAGAGAACCGCAGAGGGAAAAAAATACCACGCCCTTAGTGTAATGATATTTATAGCGGAAGATGAGGTCGTAAGTGGTGAGAACGACGTATCCATTGGTCTTGACGATGCTCTCTTTGCGCATTCTGCTAATATGATTACCAAGGCTGAGATACGCGTTGTCGCACTCTCTAAACTCGCCCCGGCTCGCGGCGATATTATCTGGGACGTTGGCTCCTGCACGGGCTCTGTTGCCATTGAGGCCTCTCGCCTTGCAAGTAAGGGCAGGGTCTTTGCTGTTGAGAAAAATAAGAGCCGTCTTAAGGATATTGAGGAGAACGTAAAGCGCTTTACGGCAACAAACGTCTCTATCGTAAGCGGCGAGGCTCCGCAGTGCCTAAAGGGATTGCCCGCGCCTGATGCCGTCTTTATCGGCGGCGGCGGAGCGGGAATTGGAAAGATACTGACTTATGTATATAAGAGGCTAAAGGCAGGCGGCGTTATCGTAGTAAACGCAGTCACTCTGGAGACGGCTGCCGCTACTCTTGAATTTTTTAAGAAGAAGGGGCTGAAGCGCGAGATAGTTCAGCTGAATCTAACGCGCGGTAAAGAGATATCAGGGCTTAGTATTCTCTCGGCGAGTAACCCTGTATTTATCTTAAAGGGGATAAAGGGTTGAGTAGAGGAAATCTGTACGGCGTAGGCGTCGGCCCCGGCGACCCTGAGCTTATTACCTTAAAGGCCCTTCGAGTCGTAGGGCAGTGCCCTGTTATTGCCGTTCCTGTATCAAAGAGCAGAATGGGGGAGGGCGGCGAGGGGACTATCGCTCTTGAGATAATTAAGAGGGCCGTGCCTGACTTTGAGGATAAGGAGATACTCAGGCTTTCCTTTCCCATGACTAAGGATAAGGCTGTCCTCTTAGAGTCGCGCCAAGAGGCCGCGGCAGAGGTGGCGAGGCGCCTTGAAGAGGGTAGGGATGTAGCATTCTTAACCCTCGGCGACCCCATGCTCTACTCCACCTTTGCTTTTCTCATACCCCTTGTAGGGGCAATTCTTCCAGGGGTAGAGGTTGCTGTAGTGCCTGGCGTGACATCAGTCTCTGCCGCTGCGGCGAGGGTTGGCGCGCCCCTTGTGCAGGCCGAGGAAAAACTCCTTATTGCTCCGGCCTTTTATACCCTGCAGGATATTGACGAGTGGGTGGAGGACTTTGATACAGTAGTGCTGATGAAGGTAAAGAGCAGACTCGCTGAGCTTAAGGGGTTTTTATTGGCTCGTGATAAGGTACAGGATAGCAGAGTGAGCGCCCTCTTTGTCGAGCGTGCGGGCTGGCAGGGACTGGAGGTCATAAAAGACTTAAGAGACCTTGACCTAGAGAGGGGCGCGGGGTACTTATCTATGGTTATCTTAAAAAAAGGTGACATTTAAAGAAGGGTTTTTTTAGGCACACCTGCTGCCTCTTATTATAATAAGGTGAGTGAGATGGAAGATGAGAAATTTTATTTTAAGATATGGTGATTAAGGTGTCAGAGCAGGTCTGGATATACTTTGTAGGCGCCGGCCCCGGCGACCCTGAGCTTCTTACAGTTAAGGGTAAGAGGCTGCTTCAAGATGCCGATATCGTCGTATACGCCGGCTCTCTTGTTGCTGATAAACTGCTCACTTACTGCGCCGAGGGGGTTAAGATATATAACAGCGCCTCTATGAACCTCGGTGAAATTACAGAGGTTATGATAGAGGGCGCAAGAGCCTGTAAGCTTGTCGTAAGGCTTCATACGGGGGATACGGCCTTTTACAGCGCCATGCGTGAGCAGGCGGCTATTCTTGAGGCCTCGGATCTGGCCTACTCAGTAGTACCGGGAGTAAGTTCAGCCTCAGGGGCGGCGGCGAGTATCGGTAGAGAATTGACTGTACCCGGGGAGACGCAGACCGTAATATTTACTCGCCTTGCCGGGCGCACCCCTGTGCCTGATAAAGAGGCCCTTCATCTCCTTGCCTCACATCAGGCCACGATGTGTCTCTTTTTAAGCGTAGCCATGATAGACAAGGTAGTACCCGAGCTTGAGAGAGGCGGTTACGCGCCTCATACTCCTGTTGCCGTTGTCTACAGGGCGACGTGGCCTGATGAGGTGAAGATAAAGGGAACCCTCGCTGATATAGGGGAAAAGGTGCATGCCGCGGGGATTACAAAACACGCTATGGTTTTAGTTGGTAAGGCCACGGGGGGCATAGGAGACGGAGAGCAGTCTCTCTTATATGACGCTGGTTTTAGCCACGAGTACAGGGGTAAATGAACCTTTTAATAACTATTTTATACATGGTCTTTGTCTTTATCGTCTCCGTCATTAAACCCCCCGGCGGCATGGCGCCCTTTAATCATTTTGATAAGCTCGTACACTTTGTCCTCTACTTTATTATGGCCCTCTTGTGGGTAAGGGTCTTTAAGGGGCAGAGGCGAAGAAGATTTGGGACGAGGCCTAAGAGAGTCTTCTTAAAAGCCCTTGTTCTTACTTTTTTTTACGGTCTTTTTATAGAGTTAGCCCAGAGTTTTGTGCCCGTGAGAGAGGCCTCTTTCTTTGACGCCGCTGCAAATGGTCTTGGCGCGGGCGTCGGGGTTTTTTGCTATGCTTTTTTTTACAGACGTACTTAAGAAATATAAGGAGCTGCCATGATACTTGAAGAGATGACTATGGAGGAGTTTACGGCGGGGCTCCATAGAACAAAGACTCTCGCTGTGCCTTACGGAACGTTAGAGGCCCACGGCACTCACCTTCCCCTTAATACAGATACCCTTACTATGTGCCGTGTGCTGGAAGAGGCGGTAAAAAAGAGAGAGTTCTTTATCGCACCTCCTGTGCATTACGGTGTATGTACATCTACGGGGCAGCACCCGGGAAGTATCGGCATTACTCCGCCGACTCTAAGAAGAATTACTGCCGATATAGTTAATGACGCATACGGTAGGGGGCTTCGCTCTGTACTGCTCATCTCAGGGCACGGCGGCGGCGCCCATGTTGCGGCGATGAAAGAGGCCGCCGAGGTCTTGGCCGCAACTCTACCTGACCTTACCATAGCGGCCTTATCTATTTACGATGTCATATGGGACGACCTTACACGTCTTGCCGAGACTGAGAACGATTCTCACGCAGGGGAGATGGAGACCTCGATCATTTTGCACCTTGCTCCGGAGCTTGTGAAGGGGCGCTCAGCAGAGGAGTATCCCTCCTTTACAAAGCCCCTTATTATAGCCGATAAAGTGAGCGAGTGGCCCGGCGCGGTCTGGGGCGACCCTGGAAAGGCTACGGCAGAGAAGGGGCGCGAGCTCTTTGAGGTTATGGTGAAAAAAGTCCTTGAGATACTTGATAAGATGGAAAAAAGAGGTTTTTAAACTTCCTTTAAATTTATGAAAAAAAAGGCGCGCATAAAAAATATTTGCACAGTCTTTCCCATTACAGAGCGCGGATATGCCCTCGCCCTTACCCTAAAAAAACTTGGGGGTGAGGTAAATATTTACGAGCCGGCAGAGCTTCGCCGCGGCAGGCTTCGAGGCCTTGTAAAAGAGGCTTTTTTATCCTCAACCTCACTTGTCTTTATCGGAGCATCAGGCATAGCCGTCCGCTCCATAGCTCAGCTCCTTAAGGGTAAGGCCCTAGACCCCGCTGTTATTGTCATTGACGAGATGGGGAGGTTTGTCATCAGCCTTGTCTCAGGTCATCTTGGCGGAGCTAATCGCCTTACTGAGGAGATAGCCGAGCTTTTGAAGGCCACACCTGTGATTACTACGGCTACGGATGTTCACGGCCTACCCTGCATAGAGGACGTGGCCCTTCGCTTTAATCTTGCCATAGAGAACGTCTCTGCCATTAAGGCCCTTAATACCGCTATACTCGGCGGCGGGCCTGTTTTTATTATGGATAATAATAGAAAACGCCTCTCTGCCATAAGAGAATTTTTAAATAAAGAGACCAGCGGAGTCTTTGCCTTTGGCACTGCTTTGCCTAAGGGGTGTAAGACTGCGGCAATTATCTCAAGCACCCTGAAGGTCTCGGCCCCAAAGGGCCTTGAAAGCCCTCCTTTAATACTTCGTCCAAGAGAATTTGTCGCTGGTATTGGCTGCAGGCGAGGCACAAGCGCGCGGGATATTAAGAAGAGCGTTGATAACGCCTTTAAGGGGCGCGGCGTATCGCCTCTCTGTATAAGAAATCTCGCAACTATTGACATTAAGGGCAACGAGGTCGGCCTTCTTGAGTTCGCAAAATCGAGGGGTCATGGGCTTGAGTTATTTACGGCAGAGGAGTTAAACGAGAGGGCAGGCAAGGGCTCTGAATTTGTGCTCGCCGCAACAGGGGCTCGCGCAGTCGCAGAGCCAGCGGCCCTTATATCATCAGGAGCAAAGAGGTTATGGTTAAAGAAACAAAAGAGCGCGAGAGTAACAGTAGCGGCGGCAAGGGTATCCTTTACATCGTAGGCATTGGCCCGGGAGCCATGGAAGAGATTACGGTGCGCGCTACTGAAATTATACGAAGCGTTGATTGCATTGTGGGGTACACAAGATACGTGGAGCTAATATCCTCTCTAACAGAGGGTAAGGAGATATACTCCACGGCCATGACAGGTGAGGTGGCTAGATGCGAGAAAGCCATAGAGTTATGCGCCGAGGGCCGCACGACGGCCATTGTCTCATCAGGTGACGCAGGTATATACGGCATGGCTGGCCTTGTCCTTGAGATACTAACTTCCAAGAAGAGCGCCTATTCCCTTAATGATATCGCAGTAGAGGTCATCCCCGGGGTGCCGGCCTTTGTAAGCGCCGCATCAATCCTCGGCGCGCCCCTTATGCACGATTTTGCCTCCATCTCACTCTCTGATATTCTTACGCCCTGGGATGTAATAGAAAAGAGGGTCAGGGCCGCCGCTGCCGCCGACTTTGTCATCGCCCTTTATAACCCCAGAAGCTCCAAGCGTAAAGAGGGCCTCGTTAAGGCCGTTAAGGAGATGCTCGAGGTAAAGTCGCCCTCAACTCCCGTTGGTATAGTGCGAAATGCATCGCGAGAGGGAGAAGAGGTTAGGATTACGACTCTTGGTCAAATTCACGAGTTCTACGAGCAGATAGATATGCTTACTATAATTATTATCGGCAACAAGAGTACATCTCAAAAAGAGGGCCTCTTGATTACGCCAAGGGGGTATAAAGGAATCTGATGTTGTCCCTCCCCCTCACTTTCTTTTGGAATTTTTTATGAGTTGTTATGTGGACTTGTAGGGTGGGCATTGCCCACCAAAATATAGACTGCCCGCAAAAATAAAGTCTTGTAGGGTGGGCACTGCCCACCAAAAAAAAATGAGGCCTTTGTGAAGATAAAAAGAGTTATTATTATCGTCATCGACGGCCTTGGCGTAGGCGAGCTGCCTGACGCAGAGGAGTATGGAGACGGCGGGAGTCATACTCTTGATAATACGGCGAGGGCCTTTGGGGGGCTGCGGCTGCCAAACCTCGCCGCACTGGGCCTTGGACGCATCGAGGGCGTGCATGAGGTGGAGAGGGCCGCGTCGCCTCTTGGAGCTTATGGCCGTATGGCAGAGGTCTCTGCAGGTAAAGACACTATTACCGGGCACTGGGAGATGGCAGGTATTATAGAGCCTTCTCCCTTTGCTACTTTTCCACATGGTTTTCCCCGTGAGATGTTAGATAAGTTCGAAGAGGTCACGGGTTTTGGCTGGCTCTGCGGAAAGGCCGCCTCTGGTATGGAAATTATCGAGAGGCTCGGTGAACTGCATCTCGCTACTGGAAAACTTATTGTCTATACCTCAGCTGACAGCGTCTTTCAGATAGCGGCGCATGAAGATGTGCTGCCCGCTAAAGAACTCTACAGCGTCTGCGAGAAAGTTCGAGCCTTTCTTGATATCTATAAAATCCAGAGAGTCATCGCGAGGCCATTTATCGGTAAACCCGGGGCCTTTAGACGCACTTATGATAGAAAGGATTTTTCTATCTTGCCGCCAATTACTCTTCTTGATAAACTTATTGAGGCTAATGTCAATGTCATTGGCATTGGTAAGATAGGAGACATCTTCGCCCACAGGGGACTAAGGGATGAGAGTCATACTGCGGGAGATATGGAGGGGATGGATAAGACCATAGAGGCCTTTAAGAAATCATGTTCCGACTCGCGGCGCGCCCTTGTATTTACAAATCTCGTAGACCTTGATATGCGCTTTGGTCACAGGCGTGATGCAGCGGGCTGCGCTCGTACCTTACAGGCCATAGACAAGAAACTGCCGGAGTTAATGGAGCTTCTCGGCGCAGAGGATTTGCTCTTTATAACAGGGGATCACGGCTGCGACCCTACTACGCCCTCTACTGACCACTCCCGTGAGTACGTGCCGCTTCTGGTATACGGCGCCGCACAAAGAGCCGGAGTAGACCTTGGTACACGAGAGACCTTTGCCGACCTTGGCGCTACGATTGCAGATGCCTTCGGACTTGGGCGTCTTGCCCCGGGCCGCTCATTTTTATCGTTGATAAGGCAGTAAAGGGCTTTCACTTGACAGGCGTAAAAAAATACCTTAAAATCATATAGAAATTTAAATAGTATTTATCTCCGAGCCTCTCACTCCTAAGGCCATCTTGGCTAAGGAGGCTGGGCCGTTCAGGGTATGCCGGGAAACGGACATGCCTCCCCACTTGGAAAGGAGAGCCTGCTTTAACCGGCCTTTCCGTGGCCGGTTTTTTTTGTGGGAGAGTTTTGCGAGTATTATACTCGCCGCCTATGTAGAGTTTTTTTATGATTTACTCTCGCTGCTTTTTTAACTTCCACAGGCAGGTTTTTAAAAATTATGATTAAAAAATATTTTCCGCTCTTTTTTATCCTTGCACTTTTAATCTCTCTTCTTACAGAGCCGCCACTGCTTGCCGCTCCTGAGGATTCTATTACCGTCGCAGCGGCGAGCAGTTTTTCCTTCGCCCTCACTGAAATTACCGAGGATTTTTCCGCCTCAGCTCATGTTCCTGTAAGGCTTGTCTTCGGCTCTTCAGGTCTGCTCGCGAGGCAAATTGAGCGCGGCGCGCCATTTGATATTTTTATCTCGGCTAACAGTGCTTTTATGGAGAACCTCGCAAAGCGAGGCGCCGTAGAGAGAGCTTCGATGAGTTCTTTTGCAAGAGGTTCAATTGTAATTGCCCTGCCGGTGGCATCGCGAGTAAAGGTGAGTGGTCTCACAGATTTATCTCACGGTGATATTAAGAGAATCGCTATCGCCAACCCTCGTCACGCGCCCTATGGAAGGGGAGCAGAGGAGGCCCTGAAGAGTCTTGGTATATGGGAAGAGATAAGAAAAAAAATTGTTTACGGTGAGAATGTAAGGCAGACGATGCAGTTTGTAGAGAGCGGTAATGTTGAGGCCGCAGTAGTAGCTCTCTCTGTTGCAAGGCGTAAGGGCATAAAGATTGTACCTGTAAAGGAGGCCCTCTACGGCCCTATAAGGCAGAGTGTGGCCATTGTAAGTTCTTCTCAGCAAAAAGTGGCGGCTAAAAAGTTTATCTCTTACCTAACAGGCGAGGCGGCTCGTGGCACGCTTGAAAAATACGGTTTTTCGAGACCGTAAAAACGCCTTTGGCAAGGTCTTTATTTTATGAATCTCTTTCCCCTTTATCTCACAATAAAAGTCTCTATAACAGCGACTGTAATAGTTGCCGTCATAGGGCTCTGTCTTGCCGTGCTTCTCGCTAAGAGGGATTTTTTCGGCAAGAACGTCCTTGATATCCTTATCATGCAGCCTCTTGTCCTGCCCCCTACTGTGCTTGGTTATTATCTCCTCACGCTCCTTGGCCGCTCTTCTTTTATTGGGGCTTTTTTATCAAATCGACTTGGAGTTGAGCTTGTTTTTACATGGAAGGGCGCAGTGCTTGCGGCGGTGATTTCTGCGCTGCCTCTATTTGTTAAGCCCGCAAGAGCGGCCTTTGAGGGTGTAAGCAGAGAGTATGAGGACGCTGCGAGAATACTTGGTAAGACAGAGACTCAGGTCTTTCGCACCATAACACTGCCCCTTGCCTGGAGGGGTCTTGCCGCAGGTACGGTCATGGCCTTTGCCCGCGCCACAGGGGAGTTTGGCGCCACACTTATGGTGGCCGGTAATATTCCCGGCCTTACTCGAACAATGCCCCTTGCCATATACGATGCCGTGCAGATGGGTGATAACCACATGGCTAATATCCTTGTCCTTATTGTTACGCTCTTTTCTTTTGTTGTGCTTTATATAGCCGGTATCTTTACAAAGGGCAGATTTTAAAGTTTTTTTATTGATTTTTTGAATTAGTAGTTAGCGGTTATATTTTTTATTTTTTTGTTTCGCGCGGGCCTTTGGTTTTCTTTATCTTACTTTTTTTCTAAAAGAGCATTAGAGTTTGATAATTTTTTTTGATTTTTTGTTTCACGCTGGATATTGGTTTTCTTTGTCTTACTTTCTTTTTTCTAAAAGAAAGTAAGGGGGTGGGGTATGAGTCTTAAGTTAAGACTGAAAAAATCTTTCAAGGGTTTTTCTCTTGATGTTTCTTTCTCTATGGGAGAGGATCTGAACGTTCTCTTTGGCCCGTCAGGAGCCGGTAAGAGCCTTATTCTGAAACTCATCTCCGGCATCGAGATCCCTGATGAGGGTTTTTTGGAGATAGGCGGTAAACACGTCTTTAACAGCTCCACTGGAGTCAACGTGCCAGTAAGAAAGAGGCACGTTGGTTATCTCTTTCAGGACTACGCAGTATTTCCCCACATGAGTGTCTCTGATAATATTGCCTATGGCGCGGCGGGGGATAAGGCGGTGCGAGGTGCTCTGGTGGGGGAGCTTCTGGAAATAATGCGTCTAAAGGGGCTTGAGAAGAGGTTTCCCCATGAACTATCTGGCGGGCAGAGACAGCGCGTCGCTCTTGCGCGCACTCTCGCAACTTCACCTCGTATACTGCTCCTTGACGAGCCTTTCTCAGCCCTTGATTATCAGGTGCGCGAAAAGCTTCGTGGAGACCTCAAGGTTATACATGAACGTTATCCAATTACCATTATAATGGTAACGCACGACCTTGAGGAGGCCTTCATGATGGGCAGCTCTATCGCCGTTATAAATAACGGTGCTGTCGAGCAGTTCGGCCCCGGTGAAGATGTCTTTTACAGGCCGGCGACACGAAACGTAGCGCGTTTTGTGGGTACAAGAAATATTTTTACCGGTACAATTGTCTCGCAGTCAGAAAAAGGCATTGAGCTAAAGAGCGAGGCTACGGGCAGGCTTGTTGCAGGCAGTACGGCGGCAGTTGGCGCCAGCCTGAGAGAGGGACAAAAGGTTTCTTTTTGCATAAGGCCCGAGGAGATACCAGTAGTTCGAAAGGGTCGGGGCATGGGCCATGGCACTGAGGCCAATCTAATGGAGGGACGCATTGTCTCTCTTACGGGCCGCGGCACTACGCACAGTCTATTTGTAGATACGGGCAGATGCCAGCTCAAGGTAGAGCTTCCGAACTTTGTCATGAGGGATTTAGACCTTGCCGAGGGCCATGATATCAGTTTATTATTAAAGAAGGAGAGTCTCTGGATAATACCTTGAAGGCGGGAGTATGACAAAGGATAAGAGTGTGAGAGTGAGCGGTAGCAACCCTGACGAGAGGAGGCTTAAGAGTAAGCTCGCCTTCGCCATAGTCCTTACGGGGATTATTTTCTTTGTAGAGCTTGTTGGCGGATACCTCACGAACAGCCTCGCCCTTATGACTGACGCCGCCCATGTCTTTCTTGATGTATTCGCCCTTGGCCTCACACTCTTTGCCATACATATCTCCGAGCTTGCGCCTACGGAAAAAAGGACATACGGACTTCACAGGGTAGAGGTTTTTGTCTCCTTTATCAACAGCATTACCCTTTTAATCGTAACACTCTTTGTCTTTTACAGCGCCTACAAGAGAATCCTCGCCCCGCGAGAGGTCGAGGGCCTTGGCATGTTTATCGTAGCCGTAGTTGGTCTGGGCGTGAACCTTCTCGTAGCTGTATGGCTCGCGCCTCTCTCAACAACTGATCTTAATATAAAGAGCGCTTTTTTACACGTAGCCGGCGACGCCGCCGCCTCTGTAGGTGTTATACTCGCCGCCCTTATAATATACTACACGGGCTGGACTACAGTTGATCCTCTTATCAGTATCTCCATCTGTGTGGTACTGCTCTACGGCGTAGCGCGTATACTCAGGGATTCTTCTAATATTTTACTTGAGGGCGTGCCGCCTGAGGTGGATATAACGGCGGTAGTGCGGGATATGACGAGTACGCAGGGCGTGGAGTCTGTCCATGACCTTCATATTTGGAGTATCTGTCACAACGTATTTGCCATGAGCGCGCATATAGATATAATAAAGAATGAGAGGTGGCGTATGGGTGAGATATACAAGGAGTTGAATGAAAATCTTGCCCGTGACCACCATATCTTTTATACTACCTTACAGGCGGAGTGCATTGGCTGTACGAGTCAGGGGCTCTTTGGCAGCGTATCGCACAGGGGCCGTGAGCATGGCCACGGTCATCTGCACTGATTAAATCCTGCTGGCAGGGCGAAAATTAACCAGGTGTTTTTTGTACAAACAGTCAAGAGAGCGTAACTGCGGCTTTTGACATAAAGCGCACAGAGAAGGTTGGAAAAAATCTTCAGGAGGGCTCACTCTATGGCAGGACCGGAGAAACTTCAAACTTCAGAACTCACCGAGCTTTTTGATGTCTCGGATTTTTCTTTTGAGACGACAGAGGGCCTGCCCTCTCTTCATGAGATAATAGGCCAGGAGAGGGCAATCCGTTCCATTGAGTTCGGTCTCGGAATACGTAACAATTCTTATAATATATTTGTCCTCGGCGAGGGTGGCACGGGTAAGCACACCACTGTCATGGACTTTATAAAAAAGAAGGCCGCCAAGGAGTGTTGTCCTGATGACTGGTGTTATGTCCATAATTTCGTCTCTCCTGATACTCCCATGGCCATTACTCTGCCACAGGGCAAGGGCAGTGTCTTTGTGCAGGAGATGGACGGCCTTATAGCCTCGCTGAAGCGTGATATACCGCGTGTCTTTGAGACAAAGGATTATGAGAGCCATCGCGACGAGATACTCGACGGTCAGCAGGAGAGCACGAAGGCAATATTCTCACGCCTTGAAAAAACAGCTATTGAACACGGGCTTATGCTGCGAAAAAGCTCCTCGGGCCTTGCCATGGTTCCCGCTAAAGACGGCAAACCCATGAAGCAGGAGGACTATGATAAGCTTCCCGCTGAAGAGCGGTCTAAGCTTGAGGCCGATTTAAAGCTTCTGCAAGATAAGCTCTCCGCTGCTATACGCGAGGCAAGGAAGATTGAGAAGGATACAAGAGAGAGGATAGCCGACCTTGACAGGGAGATGGTGCAGTATGTTGTAAATCCTATCATCAGCGAGCTGCTTGAGAAATTCGATGGTTTTGAGAAGGTTATTGATTACATTACCAATGTGAAGGCCCATATCTTCGCCAACCTTGACGACTTTAAACCAAGCGAGCCTATGCCCCTTCCCATTGGCGGCCTTAACCTTGGGCAGAAGCAAGAGCCGCCCTATGAGAGATACAGGGTAAACCTTATCGTTAATAACGGCGAGACAGAGGGGGCGCCCGTAGTCTTTGAGACAAACCCAACGTACTACAACCTCTTTGGCCGTATTGAGTACAGGGTGCAGCTTGGCGTGGCCTCAACGGATTTTACCATGATAAAGGGAGGCTCCATACACAAGGCCAACGGCGGTTATCTTGTTGTCAACGCCCTTGACGTGCTGAAAAATATCTTTGTCTACGACTCTATAAAACGCATGATAAAGAACCGCGAGGTTAAGATAGAGGATGTCTGGGAGCAGTATAAGGTTGTCTCTACCTCTACCCTTAAGCCCGAGGCCATTCCCGTTAATATAAAGTTTGTTCTTATTGGCGATCCATTTCTCTATTACCTCCTTTACAGTCAGGACAGGGAGTACAGAAAATTATTTAAGGTAAAGGCTGATTTTGAGAGCTCCATGGTTCGAGACAAGGATAATGCCGAGAAGTACGCTTATTTCATCTCGGCCTGCTGCGGCAGGGATTCGTTGCAGCCCTTTGACCGCTCAGGTGTAGCACGTGTTGTGGAGTACGGCTCGCGCCTTGCGGGAGAAAAAAACAAGCTTAGCACTCGTTTTAACGACATACAGAACCTTGTGGAAGAGGCAAGCTACTGGGCAGAGAGCGACGGGGCGAAACTCGTTACAAGGGAGTATGTGGAGCGGGCCTTGAAAGAAAAGGTCTACAGGCATTCCCGTATAGAGGACAGACTTCGCGAGTATATTGAAGAAGATACCATCATGGTGCAGACCGAGGGCTCTGCGGTGGGCCAGATTAACGGCCTTGCCGTACTTAGTCTCGGTGACTACATGTTTGGTAAACCCTCGCGCATAACGGCGCGTACATATATGGGCGACAGCGGCGTGGTGAATATAGAGCGCGAGGCAAAGATGAGCGGGCGTATCCATAACAAGGCCCATCTCATACTCAAGAGTTTTCTCGGCGCCCGTTTTGCCAACGGCTTTCCCCTTACGCTCTCGGCCTCTGTGTGTTTTGAGCAGTTATACGAGGGCATTGAGGGTGACAGCGCCACCTGCGCCGAGGTCTACGCCCTGCTCTCAAGTCTCTCGGAAATTCCCATCAAGCAGGGCCTTGCCATTACAGGCTCTATGAATCAGAGAGGCGAGGTTCAGCCCATAGGCGGTGTGAATGAGAAGATAGAGGGTTTTTATGACGTCTGTCTGGCAAAGGGGCTTACTGGGGATCAGGGTGTGGTAATACCGGGGCGTAATGTGCGTAACCTTATGCTTAAAAAAGAAGTACGCGATGCCGTAGAAGAAGGTAAATTCGCCATCTACTCTATAAATGACGTTAATGACGGTATTGAGATATTGACGGGCGAGACCGCCGGAGTACGTGGTAAGGACGGAAAGTACCCCGCCGGCACAGTAAACCGAAAGGTAGAGGACAGGCTCCGTGACCTTGCCAAGGGCTACAAGGCCTTTGGCCGGCCAAAGGCCGCCAGGAAAAAAGCAAAACCTGAGAATGATAACGGGAACGGTAATAATAAGGAAGAAAAGAAGAAGGATTGAACTTAATCCTTTATATTGAATATGCAGATTAACGAGATATTTTTCAGCCTTCAGGGCGAGTCTACTTTTACAGGCCTTCCATGCGTCTTTGTAAGGCTCGCAGGATGCAACCTCGATTGTTCGTGGTGTGATACGAGATACGCCCGAAGTGAGGATGGGGCCTCTGAGTTTAGTATTGACGAGGTTCTTGGGAAAGTTGAAAAATTTCCACGTGGGCTTATTGAAATCTCCGGAGGCGAACCTCTGCTGCAACAAGAGACGACGGCCCTCTCAGAGAGGTTGCTAAGCAGTTTTGATACTGTACTCCTTGAGACTAACGGGAGCCTTGATATAAGCGTTGTCCCCGAGGGGGTCATAAGAGTTGTAGATGTAAAGTGTCCCTCAAGCGGAGTCCTCGATAGTTTTAAGGTAGAGAACCTGAAGGCCTTAACTCCTGACGATGAGTTGAAGTTCGTCATTGGTGATAGAGGGGATTATGAGTTTGCCAAGGAGTTTATCTCTACAATAGGAGATGTTGTTAAACCTGATAAGATTCTTTTCTCTCCCGTAAATGGTAATCTCTTACCTAAGACTCTTGCAGAGTGGGTTTTATCTGACGGCCTTTCTCTTCGATTTCAGCTGCAGCTCCATACCGTTATCTGGCCAGGTGAGAAGGGACGGTGAGGTTACTCTTTTACTCCGCGGCCGTATTTTATTTTCTTGACGTCTTGGTTATTCTCACCGGGCGCTCAGGAAAATGCCGACTTACGGGGCGTATCTCAACGGGGCTTATCTTCGCTGGTTTTATCTCCCACTCAATAGCCCTTATCTTAAGGATCTCTGCCACCGGTCACGCCCCAATGGCGGCCATGTTCGAGACACTTGTCTTTTACTCATGGTGCGTAGCTCTTGTAACGATTATCGTAATCCTTCGCTACAGGGAGCGGGCCCCGGGTCTGATTACGCTGCCCGTATCTATCCTCGCCATTATCTTTGCCCTCTCGCGCTATGAGGCGGGCCGTCCCCTTAACCTCATACTTCGCACGCGCTGGTTCGAGTCTCATGTGACGCTGTCCTTTGCCGCTTATGCTCTATTTACACTGGCCTTTGCCGGCGCGGTGCTTTATCTTTATTATTCCCTTAGGGGAGAAGGCAAGGGCGGCGATAGGCAGAAAAAATATGAGGAGATAGCCCGTAAGGGCGTGCTATGGGGTTTTCTGCTTTTTTCCGGGGCCATGATATCAGGGGCTGTCTGGGGGTACCTTGCCTGGGGGGCCTACTGGCTCTGGGAGCCAAAGAGCATCTGGAGTTTTATCCTCTGGTTCTATTACGCTGGGGCTATGCACGCCTGGTATATAAGAAAGTGGCGCGGAAGAGGCCTCTGCGTAGCCACGGTAATCGGCTTTGGCCTGCTCTTATTTACCTACTTAGGCGTTAGCCTGCTTATGAAGAGTAGTCATATGTTTTAAGGGGGGGGCTTAAAGTCAAGAAGACGTAAGGGCCGTCGAATTTTTTCGCAGGTTGGGTTAGTTGTATTAATGCAACGTTTTTTGTCGATGAGGTTGTCGGGTTTCGCTTTGCTCTACCCGACCTACAAGGCTATAAAATATACTGTGTTAGGGAAGAAATTGCCAAAATCCCCTACGGCCTGTATATACTATGGGGCCATTGTTTGATTTAAGACGCTGAAGAGCATTTCTAACAGTGTGCTTCCATTCTGCTTGATCGTTGCCAGAGAGGCAGTTTTTAGAACAATAATATGAGTCATCACAAAGGGATGGATTCTGATCTTTAACAGAACTATAGATTTCATCTATAGTTTTAATGCCTCTCTTGATGAATGAAAATTGAGAATATATTAGAACTTTATATAAGTTGTGTTCTTTAGGGCGGGACATATTGATACCTCAAAAAAACCTTTTGTTGTTTATTTAGGTTGTCTATAGCTTAGCTCTACCTGACCTACAAGGCAGGTAAAATTTTAGTTATCTATAGGGACATATAATATCTCAACAGAAGTGAATAAACCATCTCCTGTCATATCATGCCTGAATTGTTCATGAAGCTCTTTGTTTGTTAATGCCAATATTTTCCTCTTGGCATTTATATTATCAAGATACACACATGCGGTGACAAGTCTTTGTTTACGAGTCGTAGAATATCCGGCCTTCTTGGTAGTTTCGTTGCCAAGTTTATAACTTTTTACTTCAATAACCACTTGGCCATCATCTGTAACTAAGTCAAATTCTTTTTTATTCTTTCCTATAGGTAGCTTTTGTTTTGTGAGTCTACCGAATTCTTTCTGTAGTATTTGTTTTACTTTTTCTTCGATCTCCAGGCCTTGATTACTCATGGTAAAATTTCCTTTTTTACCTCAGTTTTTGTTCTTAGTGTGTAAGATGGGAGCGAGGTGTAACTCATAAATATTAACTTCGTTAGGGCGGGCTTTGCCCGCCCTTTTTTATTGGAAGTTTTTTTAAAGCCTAAAACCGCACTTTCAGCAGATCCATTGATTCTACTGTCTCGTAGGTCTGTAACTTTTCATCAAAGGTTGAGGTGCTCTTTACCGTGGGGACGTTCATGGTGAATTTGCCGTTCTTAATCTCGCCAAAGGCCCTGTCCTGCACGGCCTCGCTTGTGGCAATGCCGTAGGCCGTGCCTATGAGAACGCCTGCGCCTATGCCGGTGGGTATATAGCCGAGATTGCCGCTCGTATCGCTGCTTAGCAGCACTACGGCGCCTGCGACTATTCCGCCGAGCGCCCCTCCGTAAAGGGCGCTCTTAATGGTATGGGCAAGAGAATCATCGGCGCTGGCCTTTGAGGCTGTGAGACAGAAGGTGAGAAGTAAAAAAGCTAAAAATGTTTTTTTCATGAGTCTCATTAAGTATCCTCCAAGAGTTTTTTGTGAATTTTTTTAAATTACTGTCAATATACTAAATTGAGGTGTTTTTTTTTAATCAGAAGCTTTTGTGATATTAACTCCTCAAGACCTGCCTGTGGGCCACCAGATTATAGCAGATCTTTTGTGGATCTTCGATACAAGAAGGCCGTCTTTTTTTACGAGTTTTTTACTTAGAAAATTTTTAAGGGTCTCATCAAACTCACCGGTAACGATGCACATGTGCTCTTTCCAGAACTCAAGGGCATCGCCTATGGAGGCAAAGGGTTGGTCAAAGTCATACTCTACAATGCGTACATTGGCGAAGATGCCCAGGGAGTGAAGGGCGTTGTAGGTGGCGATGTAGTCCTTTTTTGGCCCAAATTGCCTGTTGAAGATAAGGGGGTAGAGCTCTTTGTAATAGAATTTGTCTGCCGCAGGGTCGGCGCTCTCTATGATAAAGACGTATTTTTTTGCCGCCTCATTGGCTTCTTTAATAAAGTCAGTTGAGCCCTTTAATAACCCAGGAACATTGGCGCAGATTATTGCGTCTTGCGTCTCACATAACCCCTCCTTCCACGGTGATGTAATAGTCGTAATATTCTTTAGTCCCTCGCTCTGTATATCTTCATCAAGGAGTGCCATCATGGCGGCGGCGGGCTCAAGGGCTGTCACGGTCTTACCGGCCCTCGCAAGAGGCAGCGCAAGGCTGCCGCAGCCCGCGCCTACGTCGAGGAATGTCTCGGCCCCAGCTGCATGAGAGAGGATATAGGGGACTACAGTAGAGGGAAAGGTAGAGGCCGCGAGCCCCTCTTTATACCACTTGGCCTTGAGTTTATTCCAGAAACCCGGTCTGTCGTGGAAGGTATCCGCTCCTTCATTTGCCATTGCCTTTACCTCCCTTATCCTTGTGTTTGATCATATCTTTGCTCTCCTTGATTATCTTTATTGGAGAGGTAATAAGTCGCTCCATCTTGCTGATAATGCCCTTTTGAATGTTTCTTATTATCGCAGGCGCTACGACAGGTTTTTTCAACGGGCCCTTAATCGTGTAATAGAGGCTGACGGAACTTTTCTCCTTCCCGCCTATTATCCACCCTACAAGGGGAATGCTCGTTACTACCTTGTCTATGGTGACAAATGGGTGTACGCCCAGTGTTGCGTCTACTGTACTCTTCGAGCTGTCTATGTCCATAACGGCGCTCATCTTCATTGAGTCGCTCTCGAAGAGTAAATTATCAGTT
Organism: uncultured Thermodesulfobacteriota bacterium; assembly: GCA_964510775.1. Lineage (GTDB taxonomy): Bacteria > Desulfobacterota > GWC2-55-46 > GWC2-55-46 > JADFVP01 > JAJRZX01. The sequence goes on along the minus strand of CAZEBZ010000005.1, from coordinate 29,571 downwards.
GTGTAGATACCTTCTCTAATCTTCACATCACCGCTGAGGGACTTGTATGGAAGTCCTTTTTTGAAGAGCTCATCTATGGAGATAATATTTATTATGGAGAATATCTTGCTGATTACAGGGAACTTCCACATGCGTCCGTGTTCGGCCTTTAAAGATCCGCTGCCGTTAAGGCATCTTGCGAAGGGCGTAGCGCCTCGGCGGCATCGTAACTCTATATTACCGTAAATGGTGCCTGTGAGCAGGTCTTTTTTTGCCCCAAGATGGCTCAGGGCATCTTTAATGTGAATGCCTGTAAGCGAGGCCGTTGCCTCGAAGACATGAGGGCTCTTGTGGCCTTTGTAAAAAACCGCCTTACCCTCTATTGTACCGCCCTCTGTTATAAATATGATGGGGTCGAGGCTTATGGTCTTTGGGCGAAAGAGGGCTTCGGCCTTGAAGTTCAGAATATCTTCACCAAGGATGCGGCCCTCACTAATACTAATTTTACCGGAGCCGCTAAGGCGAGTTTTGTTAATCCTCGCCTTGTGAGTTACGGCCAGTGTGCGTATATCTTCGAACCACTCTTTCTTCCCTTCTTCTCCATTACCCCAGATGTCCTCAGTATCAAGTCTGTTGGAGATGACGTTGAATGTAATGTCTTCTTTTGATATGGACTTTAGATTGAGAGAGCCGTAGAGATCACTGCCCCCGAACTTAAAATCCTCCACCTGGAGATTAGCGGTATCGCCCTCAAGACGTAGAGTCACGTCAAGCGCCTTTACCCGTTCTTTTAAGAGCGAGGTGGTAAAGGCCCCTTTTTTTAAGGAGATAAGTCCCTTGTATTGCGATGACTTTACGCCTGATTTTTTTGAGGTCTGAAGTATTATCTTTAGCGTTCCCGCCGTATCGGGGGCCCTTATAATAAGCGGTGTTATATTGGCAAGATCATAGAGGCGGGCTTCTTTGCTATTGACAAAGAGGCTGTAGGAGCCTTTGGCGCTGTTGAAGTCGCCTTTGAGGCCAAGAGTTGTGCCTTCAGTGGAGAGTGAGGCCTTTACAATCTTTACGGTCTTATCTTGCAGCTCCAGATTAGCCTTCATGGCAAGGGGAATGCCCTGTGGTTTTTTTATGATATTTTGATACTCCAGCCCTGTTGCGCCAAGGTCTGCCTCAGCCTCTATCTTCAGTGTTTTTTTAAATCCTCTCATAGTAGAGGCGAAAGAAAGGGTCTCATCTATTACAAGGCCCTCAAGGGCTGTTTTTCTTGTAAGGGACGCCAGTGTGCCGTCAAATATGCTGCCTCTTACCTTGAGGTTAGAGTAGGGATTGCCGCCGCTGTAGTCCCGCACATAACCTTCAATCTTGAATGTCGAGTTGGCGCTGTCTTTTAATGTTACGTCTGTGAAGGTAAACCTGCGACTGTCAATATCAATATTGCCGTCAACGGAGCTAAAGGAGAGAGGCAAATCCCTATAGCGGAAGGTCGCGCCCTTAAGGCCGAGGTTTGTGGAAAACCACGCACTGTCCTTTACATCGATGCGTCCCTTGAGCTTGAATTTTATACGCGTATCGCCGGTAGCTGATATGCGGCGGAGCTGCGCCTTTGCCGCTTTACCGCTATCTCTAAAACACCTTATAGTCATGGCGATTGCCCTGCCGGCGTCCATGTGGCCAAGGATGGATAGGTCGTAGGTTGGCGTCTTTTTTGTGCTGTGAAGGTCGTTCATGCTGTAGGAGAGTTTCTCTACGAAACCGCTGCCGAGACGTGAGGATATATCGTATAAGTTTATGGAGTTATCTGTGAGTGTGACCTTGCCGTCGAGGGCGGAGATCTCCTCCCCGACTATTGGATGGCGTAACCCCAGTCCTATAAAGCGTGCCTCAAGGCGCATAGCCTCGGGGCGTGAGAAGGCGCTGCCGTCGAGTATTTCCTTTATTTTTCCCTTAAGGTCAAGTCCCTCAACGGATATGGCACCGCCCGTGGGTGTGAAGTTGTTTATCCAGGAGAGGTCATGTGTTAATGCTCTGTCCAGTACAAGGCTCTTAACGTCTTTTAATGCTATGGGTGTGGCCTGCATTTTAAGCGTAAGGCCCATATTCTCATACTCTGCGGGGTTGCCGCTAATATTCAAGGAGCCGCTTAGAAAAGAGCCCCGCAGTGCAAACTCTGCTTCTCTTATCTTCATATCCAGATTATCATCGGCTATAGTAAGTTTTATAATGGCTTTTCCCGAGGGTGAGTGCAGGGGAGTCTTGGAGATAGAGGCAGCGTTCAGAGTAAGGTCTTTGTAGTTTACGGGGCCGCTAAGTCTTATTAAGTCCTTATCTATGCTGTAGGTAAGATCCCCGGAGAGAGACCCCTTTAGTGCCCTTGTCTTTACATAGGAGGAGAGGGTATCCATGGTAAGGCCCTCTATCATTGCCTGTCCGGTGAGTGCTACCAGGCCATTTTTTTTTACGGCTTTACCGCGCGTGTAAAGGTTAGTGCCGTCAGAGAGGCCCAGGTCTGCCTGAAAGGCAAGGCCGCTGCCGCTTAATCTGGCCTCTCCGTTATTCAGGTCTGCTCTGATAGAAAGGTCTCTGCCGCCGGCCTTATCCTCAATAAAGAGCCTGCCTCTAAGGAGACTGATGTCGCTTACGCTTATAATGTGTTTTCTTTTTATTATCCGCTCATACATCTCGACAAATGCCATTGTGCCGTTGCTCTTTCTTCTGAAATTCAGGCTCCAGCCCTCAATTGCCATCTTGCGAAGCACGACTTTTTTAAGAAAGAAGGGGAGTATGGAGACGCGGAACTTCATGAGTTTGGCTCTCATGAGCTCGCCCTCGGGCTCCATTGTCATACGGACATCGTGAACCTCAATATAGGGTGCGGGAAGGACTCGGAGCGTTACTGTGCCCGTGGTGATATTGGCCCCTGTAATGTCCTCGCAGGCAGCGGTAATACGGTCATGGTATTGGCTTATGTCAAAGGGGGTGCGCCAGAGAAAAAAACCGCCTCCTGCTATAATAAGCAGGCAGATGATAAGGGCTCGTAAGAGGGTTTTTTTTCTTGGTCTTAGAAAGGACACGTTATCCTCTGCGCGTAGTTTAAGTGACGTCTTGAAGGGTTTTCTTCAGGGGGCTTCTACAGCCCGGGGATTATTTTCTTAAGCCAGCCGGCCTTTGATGTAATGGCCTCATTGGGGCACATCTCCTGACAGCAAAAGCATCGAATACACTTATCGTAGTCTATCTTTATACGGTTATCGCTGCTCATTATGCGCGCAGGGCACACGTTTACGCAGTGGTTGCAGAGCGTGCACTTGGAGTTGATTATATGGGGCCTTACAGTAAGGGATTTTCTAAGGCGTGAGCCTAAGAAATAAGGCAGTCCCTCGGTAAATCTTGTGTGAACCAGCGGCGGCAGCTTAAAGCCCTTTACGTGAAAGCTCTCGGCGTCGTCGCCAAGCAGCTCTGCTGTCTTTATATCGGCGCCTCTGAGGTCTCTATCAAGCGCGGCGGCGAGAATCGGCACATCTTCCGCCTTGACGCCGAGTATCTGCGCGCATAGAGCATCAATGGTAAGCGCCTCTTTGGCGGCGGTGATAAGGCCAACGCTCCTCGGGTCTCCGCTTGCCGGCCCATTGCCCTCCATGGCGACAACGGCGTCCATTACTGTGAGGCGCGGCCTTATGAATTGATATAGATCGAGTATCATGTTGGCAAAATGCGCCGTATCTACACCGGCGCTTAAGTGCCACTGCGGTTTCCTCTTGCCCGGTACGCAGCCGAAGATGTTTTTTACCCCCATGGTAAGATTCATCTGCGCATGAGTCTTTAACTTAGGCACGTTGATGATGCCGTCGGCCTCTATGGCCGCGCGAGCTACTTCAAGACGCTTAAAGATATATCCTTCGGGGTTGTCTACCTCGACGGCATCGGTAAAACCGACAAATTCTACGCCCTCGCTCTCGCAGACATTAAGTATCTCGCATTTTTGCGCTACCTTCTCCGGAGAGCCTATAGCGGGGCTGTCGCCTACAAAGGGCGTGGCGCCGGCTTCTTTTACCAGTCTGATAATAGCGCGTACAACAGAGGGGTGTGTTGTAACGGCGGCATCAACTGCCTTGGCAGTTAGAAGGTTAGGCTTAATGAGTATAGACTCGCCATTACGTGCAAAGCAGCTCATACCGCCAAGGAGGTCTACTGCCTCTGCAACCTTCTCGTATACCTCTTCAGGGTCGTAACCTGAGCATCTCTTAAGAGAAATGGAGTTAATCATAAAAATAGCTCAACTAATAATCTTTATTATACATTAAAAGCCCTGTTAAGAGGCCATGACTTTTGTCCCTATTAGGTGTTTTTCTTTATTTTTACCGCTTTGCAGTTGTTTTTAAAGGGCCGCTGCGGCTGGGCTTCGCAGCGGCCCTTTGCAGGCGGTGGTAATCGGGGCGCTGCTTGGAGAAAATAAAACCCCCGCCTTGAAATTGGTAGGGGGGGGCTAAGGCGGACTCGTTATGGGGTGATGTCTTTTATTTTTTTATTTTATTGAGGCGTTCTTTTGCCATCTTTGCCTCAGGGCTGTCGGGGTACTTCTTAATCAGCCTCTCAAGAAGGAGTCGGGCCTCTTTTTGAGATCCCAGTCTGTCAAAGGCAAACCCCTCTTTTAGTATTGCCGCAGGCACTTTGTCTCCGCCGGGATACTCTTTGATAACTCTATCGAACTCCAGTATGGCTCTCTCCCAGTTGCCGCTGGAGTAGTAAATCTCTCCGAGCCAGTATCTGGCATGATCGGCGAGTTTGCTTCGTGGATATAGGCTGAGAAAAGACTTGAAGACAGCAGTGGCCTTCTCGAATTCTTTGTCTTTTGTAAGGGTAAATCCCTTGAAATAAAGGGCCTCAGGATCATTTTTTTTGTCTGCTTTTTTTTCTGTTGCCTTGGCTGTTACAGCGGGTTTTTTCACCTCTTTGGCTGCCACGGTTGTTTTTGTCTCGGCCTCAGTAGCAGGCGCGGCCGTTGGCTTTGCCGCTGCGGCGGTATCTGTTGGCGCAAGCAGGTTGTGAGTTAATAGGGCTAACTCAGCCTCAAGGGCCGTTATCTTTTTTCTTGAGACCCCAAGGTCTTCTCTTAATTTTGATACCTCTTCGAGGTTAGCGGCTTTTGCGCTCTCAAGTGAATGAATTCTGTCGTTTAGCACGCGCACAGAGTCCTCAAGGTCGGCTATCTCGCTATTGGCCTGTGCCTGTGCGTTGCCGGCCTCTTCCATGCTGCCGCGGGCAAATGAGAACTCTCTGCCAAGGTCTTCTACTGTCTTTGTTGTCTCGGCGAGGCTCTGCCTTAGTGCCTCGACGCCCTCTTTATCTGCGCCGCGGCTCTCAAGTGTTGTGAGACGTTGATTGAGGGAGATAGTCTCCTTGGAGGCCCTGTCCGCCTTATCCATGAAGTCCTGCTGCTCCTCAGTTACAATGGGAAAACCGGGGCCGCACCCGTATATGAGCAGCGCGAGTACGGGTAGAGCCAGAAGGCCCCGCCTGCTAATAAGGCTCGCCGTCTCTCTTAATATCTTCATAGATAATACCTTTTACGAAATCTTGACAGTTATCTGAGTTTCTCAAACTCAACTCTTCTGTTCTTTGCCCAGGCCGCTTCATCGTGTCCGGCGTCTACAGGGGACTCTTCGCCGTAGCTGATGATGGACAGCCTCTTGCCGGATACTCCGAGGGACTCAAAGTAGCGCTTTACGCTCATGGCTCTTTTTTCGCCGAGGGCCATGTTGTACTCTGTCTCGCCGCGTTCGTCGGCATGGCCTTCTATGCGGACATAGGTGCCCGGGTGCTCTTTTAGCCACTGGGCATCTGCTCGCAACAGCTCGACATCACTGTCTCGTATGCTGTATCTGTCAAAATCAAAGTGTACGATCTTAAGCCCGGCCTTTAACGCCGCTGCTGTTGCCGCCGCCCTGTCTTCAGGAGAGACAAAGGCCTCGCGGAATTTATCTCCCGGCATATCCGATTCCGAGATACCATTCTCGTCAAGACCTTTACCACTGCCATCTTCAGGTACTACGGTTGTATCTTTATTATCAAGGGCAGTAGATGAATCTTCTTTTATCGTGGTCTTTCCCGCGCATGCGGCAAGGGAGAGGCAAATAATTACAAGCGGCATAAATTTCAAAAATCTTTTCATTGAGGCCTCCTTAAGTTGCGGCTATAATATGGTGTTTTTCATCAAGTGTCGAAAATTAATTAAGAAATGGCGACCATGCCGGTGTACTGGCATAACCTGTCCCTGTTGGGATTTTTCGACTTGCCGTTCCATCTGCCTGCATGACGTAAAGGGAACTCTCACCCTTAGAGGTTTTGTTGAAGATGATGAACCTGCCGTCAGGCGACCAGGAAGGGGATTTATTGTTGCCGTCAAATGTAAGCTGGTGCTGTCTGCCGCCATTTGCGTCTAAGACCCATATATTGAACTTGCCGCTGTCGGCGCGCGCGTAGGCTATGAGATTGCCCTCAGGGGACCATGCCGGGCTGGCGTTATATGTGCCGCCGTAACTGAGGCGTTTAGTCTTGTTGGTTCGCAAGTCTAACACAAATATATGGGGATTTCCACTTCTATCTGATACAAATGCCAATTTTCTCCCATCAGGAGACCAGGTGGGAGATACGTCAATGCCGTAATTGGTTGTAAGGCGCTCGTAGCCCCCTCCGCCCAATCTTAAGAGGAATAGGTCGGGGCTCGTCTTGGTGCTGAGCGTGAGGGCTATGGATTTCCCGTCAGGGCTAAATCTGCCGCCTATGTTAATGCCCTTTTTGCTTGAGATGACCTCGTCATGGCCAGTATTGAGGTCAAAGAGATAGAGGTAGGGATAACCGCGCTTGTAAGAAGTGTATATCATCTTCTTGCCGTCGGGAGACCATTTTGGAGAGAGGTTGATAGACCTGTTGTAAGTAATTGGAACCCTGTGTCTGCCGTCGTAATCTGAGATGTATATCTCTTTATTACCGCCTTTTTTTGAGACAAAGAGCAGTTTTGTCGTAAAGATACCCTTTCTTCCCGTTATCTCCTCGTAGAGCCTCTCTGAGATAAAATGGGCCAGCCGCTCGGGGTGATTGGGATTGCCTATGAACCTCTTGCTCATTATCATGGTCTGGCGTACGCTGTCAAAGAGCCGTGCCTCTACGATAAGCCTCTTTTCTATTAGGCGAAACCTGCCCTCTACAAGGGCATCAGCGCCTATCATGCGCCAGTCCTTAAAATTTATATCATTAATATCAAAGCCCGCTTCATCGGGCTCTTCGATAAATGCCTCGTTATCAAGGGTCTTAAAGACTCCGGAGAACTCCATGTCTCTTTTTAGCGTATTGAGTATACTCGCACTTATAGACTTTACTCTGTCTCTCTCTTTAATGCTGTATGGGTCGGCGCCGAGGTAGTGAAACTCCTGAATGGCAAGGGGCAGCCTGCGGATCGATGGTGCCGTGAGGTCAATATATACCTTTGCCTCAGCTGGCCGCGAAGAGAGGCAGATGGAAAATATCAATAAGAGGTATGTTAAAAGAATCATATCTTAATCACAGCGAGGGCAGAACCTCAGGCCTGTCTCCAGTATGTCTTCAGTAAAATCCGCAGGTAGAGGCGGAAAGGGCGATGCCTTCTGCACGGCCTTTAGCAGAGAGTTGTCAAACTGCCTGCTTCCCGAGCCTTTCTCTACCCAGCTCTTGATAAGCTCGCCGCCTCTGTCGATACGTATGGATACGATTACTGAGACTTTTTCATCATCAAAACTCTCGGGCACTATCCAGTTGTTCTGTACATGGTCTCTTATGAGCGAGAAGTAGGCCTTGTATCTTATGTTCATGTCCGTTGACTTCGCCCCTGTTGATGTGGCGGCAGGGGGGGAAGGCGTTGTTTTTTCAGCAGGCGCGGCCTTTATGGCGCCGCGTATCTTCGCGAGGCGTCTTGCCCGCTCTTCTGCCGCTTCTCTTTCCTTAATGGCCTCTATCTTAGAGGCTAAAAGCCTTCGCTCCTCATTAAGACGAACCTTCTCTTTTATCTTGCTTAAGGCCGTAGATAGCTCTTTTTCATGTAGTTTAGCGGTTCTTTTCGCCCTTTTTTTTGCCGCGAGGGCTTTTTTCCTGGCCGCGAGGGCCTTGTTTGAGGCCTTTCTCTTAACAACGGCTTTTTTCTTCTTTTTGACCCTGCGGCGGCGAACCTTCTTCGTTCTTTTTTTAATATGCCGCCTTGCAGGCTCTACAAGGCTTACTGTGCTCACAGGGGTGAAGAAGACCTTCCTGGAGCTGCCCATGAACAGGCCAAGGGCGACAAGTACGATAATATGCGCCGCCAGAGAGATATAAAGTATTTTTTTGAAGATCTTTGGGAAGTTACCGAAAAAATTCTCCATCTTTTCTTTAAAGACCAGGGACGGGGTGAAGGAAAGGTTCTTTTGTGTTGCCAGCTTTATGTGTCAAGTGCCGGAAGACCTTCATCTTTTTTTTGAGTTTGATTCTGTAAGCATGCCTATTTTTGTAATGCCTGACCTGCGAATCTCTGAGATGACCGTTACGACATATCCGTAGGGCACTTTTTTATCGGCCTTTAGAAGAACCATGCTGCCGGGCTTCATCTTGTTTATGGCAGTTAGTTTCTTGCCGAGCCTCGCGGTGCTGAAGCGCTTGTCTCCAAGATAAGTGCGCTGTCTGCTGTCAATGCTGACTATAAGGGGGTCGGATTTGCTATTAACGGCGCTGGCCTTGACTTTTGGCAGGTTCACGTCAATGCCTGACTGCATCATGGGGGCAGTTACCATGAAGATTATGAGCAGAACGAGCATAACGTCTACAAAGGGAGTTACGTTTATCTGCGACATTAGCTGCTTGTCGCGAGAGCTGTTAATGGCCATGAAAAAACCTTTTAGTTAAGAGTGGCCTCGTCTCTTTGCCGGAGCCCCTCTTGAGACTTTTATGAGTGTCCTCTGCAGACGCATTGCGGCAAGGCCGAGTAAGTTGTAAAAGTACACCTATAAGATATCGCCCTCTTGCTGTAATATCTGTGAGTTTAGATACAAGGTTTTTTGTTATTACTGTCAAGTGGTTATTCCTGCTTATGCAACAACTGTGAGTCTGTTAAAATGACGACACACCTCTTTGCCGCAGTAATATATGGAGTTTTTCTACATTTCTTAGCCTGGCCCTCTCTCTTTACGGGGGATATAAGTACTCTCCCTTAAGGGTTGAGACTGACGTATTGCGCCTGCCTCCTTTAGCGGGAGAGCTGTTTTTCTACTATGTTCAGCAGGTCTGAGGAAAAGTTATCCATCTCCGTTACCACGCGGTTAATCTTTGATGTAATGTGGTTGTAACCCACTACGGCGGGAATGGCCACGATAAGCCCCATGGCCGTTGCCACAAGGGCCTCTGAGATACCCGGGGCTACTACGGCGAGGTTCGCGGCGCCGCTCGCCCCTATGTCCTGAAATGAGGTCATTATGCCCCAGACCGTGCCGAAGAGCCCGATAAAGGGGGCCGTGTTGCCTGCGGTGGCAAGAAAGCTCACTGTGTGTTCCATCTTTGTGTGCTCTACGGAGCCTGTTTTCTTTAATATGCGCTCGATGCGGTCAATATTATCGTGTCCAAGCGAAGACTTATCCTCTTCTGAATTCTTCATGATATTTGAGAGCTCATTGTAGACAGCGGTGAAAAGAGGCACAAGGGGCGTGTATCTGTAGGAGCCCGTTATGGAGGATATATGGGAAAATTGTCTTTTTTCCCAGAAAATCTCGTAAAAAAGCCCTGTCTCTTTTTCTATCTTCTTAAGAAGCATAAGCTTGTAGATGATAATTGCCCATGAGACTACAGAGAAGGCAAGGAGGACGAGGAGTACTATTTTTACTAAGGGGCCGGCATGTGCGATCATGCCCCAGAGCCCTAATTGGGAGCTTAGCGCCGTTGCGTTCAATTTACTGATACCCTCCTATTGGACGTTCTTGGAGTGATTAATTGATGAACTGATATATCTCCTTTATATAACATGATAAGTCTTGCTAAGTCAACGCGACGGCCTTAAAAAATTTTTGCTTTCAAGGTGCTATCTGTTATATTATAAAACCTACTCAGTCATTAGTTCTAATGTATTTAAATGGAGACCCTATGGATTTACTTCTGCTCTGTCTCGCAGGCGCCGGAGGTACTGTATCAAGGTATCTTATCGCAGGTTTTGTGCAGAGAATATACGGCGGCGGATTCCCCTGGGGTACCTTTACCGTTAATATAGCCGGGGCCTTTCTCTTCGGCCTCGTCTGGAGCCTCTCTGAGGAGCGGTTCCTTATCAGCGGTCATACGAGGCTTATCGTACTCGGAGGTTTCATGGGTGCCTTTACTACTTTCTCTACCTTTATGTTCGAGACGGGCCAGTTTATGAGAGACGCACAGTGGGCCCTTGCCGCCGGTAATATTATGCTTCAGATTGTCTCCGGCATATTAGTGCTCTTTCTTGGCTTTGCCGCGGGGCGTCTCTTTTAGGCGTTTATGCTTGAGTATTCCCTTGTTAATGGGGGCCTTAGTATGAAAAAAACTCCGGCCTCAGCCTCAGATATGGGCGAGGCGGCTCGAGGATTGTTAAGATGATGTCCTTATATTACTATTAAATAAGGCGCGGGCCGCGGCCCGTAAGCGGCCTTTTGGGAAGTACGTCCTGTTATTGTTAAGTAAGGGGGTCTGATGAGAGTACCTTGCAAGATGGATCTGCTCCGAGTCTTTGTTGGAGAGGTGCAGCAGTTTGAGGGTCGACCTGTGTATGAGGCCGTAGTTGAGGCGGCAAGAGACGCCGGGCTTCTGGGCGCAACAGTGCTTCGCGGCGTACTCGGCTACGGTGCGCACTGCAAGCTCCATAAGGCGAAGGTCTTAATGCTCAGCGAGGACCTGCCAATGGTAGTTGAGATAGTAGATACCTCGGAGCGTATAGAAAAATTTATCCCCACTATCAGAGAGATGAACCACAAGGGGCTTATTACGCGAGAGAAGATAGAGGTAGTCGCATATAACTGCGGTAGTGATGGTGATTAAGTCTATATTGCATTAATAAATTTTCTTGCCGCCAGTAGCGCCCGCTCGAAGACCTGCTCTCCATGAGGCTCTATGGTATATACAGGGGCCACTTCGTACTTTCTCAGCAGTCGAAAATACTCGTGAAAATCAATAGAACCCTCGCCGAGGCAGAGGTGCTCGTCTGAGCCGCCCCTGTTGTCATGCAGGTGCAGCTCGGCTATATAGGGGCCAAGGGCCCGGAACCACTCCTCAAAACCTGCCTTTGAGAAGACGTTCAGGTGTCCTGAATCAATGCAGAGCCTGAAGTTTGGCGAGTTTATCTCCTCAACAAGCCTCTTTAACGGAGTGGGTTCAGTCTCGAAAATATTCTCGGCGGCTATGATAATCTCATTATCTTCTGCCATCTGCACAAATTCCGGCCATGTCTTCATACTGCTCTCTATCCACCGCCCTATATCTCCCTTAAACCTCTTCTCGCTGTAGCAGGCATGAAGCACGATGACCTTTGTCCCAAGTAGCCGCGCCGCTCTGAAGGCCGCTCTGTACCTCTTTACGGTAGAGGTTATAGTCTCTTTATCAGCGCTTCCCGGGTTTACATGGATATAAGGGCCGTGCTGCGTAACCCTCAGCCCGCGGGCGGATAATTCCTCGCCTGCGCGGCGAAGAAAGTCCTCATCTATGGTATCAAGATCCTCGCCGTCAATGTATACCTCGGGGTTAATGCCAAGGTCTATGGCCTCGTGAAGTCTCTCCCTTAGAATAGGGTAGGGTACATGTACCTGTATTATTTCTTCGTCTCTTTCTTTCATTACAGTTCCTCCAGTATTATTAAAGGCAGATGCTCTCTGCTCTGGCAAGATTTTTTTTATTTATTCCGCCTCATGGCCCCTGTTTACCCCATCTACGGTTATGGTTAAGCCATAGAGGGCGAGGCATGGAGGGGTAGAAAGGTCTTGACTTTGCTGACTGTATACTGTATACAAAAGGTATGCCTTTATGAGCTAAATTCACGTCTTATCGCTGCTTTCCCCGCTAATTTATGTCAGACGCACTCACGTATAAATATATAATTTATTAGCTTACAGAGTCTTAAGTAGACTCAAAATTCCTATGGAGAAGAGAAAATTGCTTGATTATCCCGTGGACAAACCCCTTACCCTCAGGGAGAGGATAGTCGAATTCATTAAGGATGCCGTCATCAGCGGCAGGCTCAAATCTGGCGAGCGCGTTCCCGAACAAGAGATAGCCGCCAACTTCGGCATCAGCCGCACGCCTATAAGAGAGGCCTTCAGGCAGCTCGAGTCCGAGGGGTTCATCTCCCTTATACCGAGAAAGGGCGCCGTAGTAAGCCCTATTACCGATAAGGACGTCGTGGAGTTCTATGCCATAAAGAGCTTGCTTGAGGGGTATGCGGCGAGGACGGCAACGGCGGGATTTACCTCCCGTGATATAAAGAGGCTTGAGACCTTGAACGGGGCAATGGAAAAGTGCGCCGAGAAGGGGGACGTGAAGGGTTTTTTCGTCCTTGATAATGATTTTCACGATACCTTTCTAAAGGGCAGCGGTAATGAGAAACTCTATGCCCTTGTCCATAGCCTTGTGCAGCAGTTCGAGCGTTTCAGGGTTACGGCCCTGAGCCTTCCCGGCCGTATGAGAGAGTCGCTCTCGCAGCATCGTGATATTATCGAGGCCTTTAAGAACTCCGAGGCCGAGCTTGTGGAGACCCTTGTGCGCGCCAATGCAGAGAAGGGCCGAGACGTGCTTGTAGATGAGATACTTAAGGAAAAAGCCGGTAAACCCTAATATATCGCGGGCACTGGGCCTGCGAGGCTCTTATGAATCTGCCGCTTCGCCTTCTCATTAAAAAAAACTTCCTCTACGTCTTATTTTCAGATAAGATTTTTTCAGATTTTTATAATTTTTATAATTGATTCTCTCTTGCGGTTATGTCTTTTGTCTGCAGGGAAGAAGGCAAGAGTGTTGATATGGAAGAGAGAGTGATATTGTCAAGCCTTGCAGAGGGCGAGAGGGTGGACCGCTTCTTGAGCGAGAGCCTTCAGGACTCTACAAGGGCGGCTGTTCAGAAGGCTATACTCGGAGGCCTTGTCCTTGTAAACGGTAAGAAGGTGAAGGCCTCGTGCAGGCTCCGTAGAGGTGACAGTGTAGATGTTACGCTGCCCGCGCCGCAGCCTCTTACTCTTCGTCCTGAGGCCATACCTCTTACGATACTCTTTGAGGACGATGATATTCTTGTTATTAACAAACAGCCCGGCCTCGCCGTTCACCCCGGGGCGGGCAGAAGCAGCGGTACCCTTGTGAATGCTCTATTAAATCATACCACTGAGCTATCCACTGGCGGCGATTCCCTTCGGCCCGGCATCGTGCACCGCCTTGATATGGATACATCAGGCGTTATGGTAGTAGCAAAGAATGACAGGAGCCACAGAGACCTCTCAGAGCAGTTCAAGGTACACTCTACGGCAAGAAAATACATCGCCCTTGTACGGGGCCCCATGAAAGAAGATGAGGGCGAGATAGATAAACCCCTTGGCAGGAGCCCTGCGGACAGGAAAAAGATATCAACACGGGCGAGAAAAAAAAGAAAGGCCCTGACGCGTTTTAGCGTTCTGGCGCGTTACGGCGGCATTACACTTCTTGAGCTGCGCCCTGAGACGGGCCGTACGCATCAGATACGTGTTCATCTATCATCTATAGGCAGACCTGTTGTAGGGGATACCCTCTACGGCTGGGTCGGGCAGCGTGATACGCCGGTGAACTTGCCGCCCCGCCCCGCAAATTTACTTAAAAAGGCTCCGCGACAGTGTCTTCATGCCGCTTACCTCGCTTTTTCGCACCCCTCTACAGGGGAGTTAATGGAGTTTACGGCGCCGCCCCCAAAGGACATGGCCGAGATTATAGAGGCCCTGAATGAAGTCTATGACGAGAGTGAGAGCCCTACCCCTTGAACTTGTAGAGAGTAATGGGCTGAGTTTTTTAAGGGCCCCCCACTTGGGCGCTATCCCGGGCCTTGAGCACGCCTTTATGGGGCGAGCGGGAGGTGTAAGCCCCGCGCCCTTTAATAGCCTGAATTTTGGCGGTGATGACGGTGCTGATAATGTGAGGGCCAATAAGGAGCTGCTGGGCCGCGCCTTCACCCTGCCATCTGAGGGAGTATTTACTGTAAAGCAGGTTCACGGCAGTGATGTTTTTGTCATTAAAGACAGAGGTTTTCCCTACGCTACCCGTCCCAGCGCCGATGCGATTATCACGGCAGAGGCAAATGTGCCCATAGGCATACTTACGGCGGATTGTGTCCCGGTACTGCTCTATGACCCTGCAAGCAAGACAGTAGCGGCGGCGCACGCCGGATGGCGCGGTCTTACTGCAGGTGTCTTGCAGGAAACCCTGGCGGTTCTTAGTAGTAATTATGCTGTAAGTTCAAGAAATATTCTGGCGGCTATAGGCCCTCATATCGGCCCCTGCTGTTATGAAGTCTCTGATGACCTTGTAAGTAGTTTTAAGGACGCCGGTCTTGAGAGGGGGCGATACTTTATAAGAGATGAGAGCGGGCTAAGGCTTGACCTTGGCGCCGCCGCTGCTGATGTTCTTGCCTCACTGGGAGTGCCTGCTAAGAATATCAGCCCGCCCGGGCCATGTACGGCCTGTAATAGAGCCTTGTACTACTCATACAGAAGAGATGGGGTTACGGGCAGGCAACTGAGTTTTATTATGAAGAGGTAAAGTGTTCTTTGGGTATGGCGGTAGGGGCGTTAGTAGTATTGCGGGAGAGTTAGTTTATGGGCAGGAGTGTAATAGTAGGCATAACAGGCGGGCCGGCAACGGGAAAAAGCCTCATATCCGCGGAGTTTCGCTCTCTTGGCGCGGCTCTTGTAGACGCCGATGTTATCGCAAGAGAGGTGCTGAGACCGGGCCTTCCGGCCTTTGCTGCCACGGTGCGCGCCTTTGGCCCCTCTATCGTGAGGGCCGATGGAGAGATAGACAGAAAGGCCCTCGGAGCCATTGTCTTCTCTGATTACAGCCGCCTTGCAGAGCTTACGGCGATTACACGCCCTGTTATCATCGCTGTTATAAGGGAGCGTCTTGCCGCACTTAAGGAGGCGGCAGATGGTGTGGTTATTGCACTTGACGCGCCGCTGCTCTTTGAGGCCGGCCTTGATAGAGATATGGACAAGGTCATTGTCGTCTATACTGACGAGGACGTGCAGCTAAAGAGGCTTATGCGCCGTGATGGTATTAATGAGGCGGCGGCAAAGAGGATAATGAAATCGCAGATGCCTCTAAGTGAGAAGATAAAGAGGGCGGATTGTCTTATTGATAATAACGGCCCGCGCGAGGAGAGCCTTACAGAGGCGCGCGTTATTTACAAGAGACTTCTCTTAGAAAAGAGTTGACATGGTTTTTTAACCGTGCTAAAGTCAAAATACCTTTCAACCTGCATAAGTTTTCATACCCTATGCACAGGTTCAAATCCAGTTATTAAACCCAGAGGAATTAAGTCTTAAGGACATCACTCAGACAACACATTAGCTTTAGAAGCTATTAGCCATGCCCTATTGCGGTCATGTATCTGTTTCTATGCCATATTTACAGGAGTAGTTTATGCATTTAAGAGATTTAAAGGATAAGAAGATAAACGAATTGACCTCCCTTGCCAGAAAATACAAGATTGAGGGCGCGTCAAGTATGAGGAAACAGGATCTGATCTTCGCCCTTCTCCAGAATCAGTCCGAGAAGAACGGTCTGATATTCGGCGAGGGCGTACTTGAGACCCTGCCCGATGGTTTCGGATTCCTGCGGGCCCCGGATTATAATTACCTTCCAGGCCCTGACGACATATACGTCTCGCCATCGCAGATAAGAAGGTTTAATCTGCGCACAGGCGATATCGTCTCGGGGCAGATACGGCCCCCAAAAGAGGGCGAGAGATACTTTGCCCTCCTTAAAGTAGAGAAGGTAAACTATGAAGACCCCGAGATTGCCAGAGAGAAGATACTCTTTGACAACCTCACCCCGCTCTACCCCGAAGAAAAGCTTCACCTTGAGACAAAGAAAGACCCCGACCTCTCAATGAGAATAATGGACATATTCACCCCCCTTGGGAAGGGCCAGAGGGCCCTTATCGTCTCGCCTCCGAGGGCAGGTAAGACTATGTTTTTGCAGAAAGTAGCCAACTCCATTACAGCAAATCACCCTGATGTCATTCTTCTGGTTCTCCTTATAGACGAGCGTCCCGAGGAGGTTACTGACATGGAGCGTTCCGTAAATGGAGAGGTAATCAGCAGTACCTTTGACGAGCCGGCGCAGCGCCATGTGCAGGTCTCGGAGATGGTCATCGAGAAGGCAAAGAGGCTCGTGGAGCATCAAAAAGACGTTGTCATACTCCTTGACTCCATTACACGTCTCGCCCGCGCATATAATACCGTTGTCCCGCCCAGCGGCAAGGTGCTCTCCGGCGGTGTGGACTCAAACGCCCTTCATAAGCCAAAGAGGTTCTTTGGAGCGGCGAGAAACATCGAGGAGGGCGGCAGCCTTACGATCATAGCCACGGCACTTGTGGACACGGGCTCGCGTATGGACGAGGTTATCTTTGAAGAATTCAAAGGTACGGGCAACATGGAAATAGTCCTTGACAGAAAACTTGCCGAGAGAAGGATCTTCCCGGCCATTGATATTAACAAGTCCGGTACAAGAAAAGAAGACCTGCTTCTCTCCAAGGCCGAGCTTAACAGGATCTGGATACTTAGAAAAGTCTTGCAGCCCCTTAACCCCATTGACAGCATGGAGTTTCTCCTTAACAAGATAAAGAACACTGAGAGCAACAAAGAATTCTTCCTCTCAATGAGTAAATAAGGCGCTAGTCCTCCCTCAAAACTTGTGTGATATTTGATCGCATCTGCCCTCTATCCTGAGGTCTGCCTTGTAGTTGACAGGCCGCCTTCTTATGACTTAAGATACATGTTTAGATATCTGAGGTCAGGGGGAGGCATGAAAAAAACACTCTCTTACAATAATACAGTACTGTGTAACTTTGTCTTCGCCCTCTCATTTACTGTGGCGGCAGGGATTTTTCGTGCTGCCATCTCAGGTAAGGCCCTTTACAGAGATTTACTGTGTATCCTTACCTTTATTCTCTTTATCCCCACAGATTACTTCAGCTATCTTTATCTTAATAAGAATAGTGAGGACTCCATGTCCCCTGTGCCCCTCTCAGGCGCAGCTACACCTTCGGCGGGCTTTATGTGCAAGAGGTTAGATGCTCTCCCCTTCTCTTGATCTGCCTCTCTCTGGAGTGGTATCTGCGGCAGTAGATGCTAACTAATTTACCGATGGTGAGGTCTAAGACTGTAAAGCGGCGCTTGATTAATTCTATCTTATCGTTACAGAGGTACTTTAAAGATACTTATCCTCTTGGACTTATTGGAGCCGCGTGACTTTAACGCGTTATGCTCTTGAGTATTTCTTAATAGGATTCCCTTAAAAGGTATATGAAGTCACTATCTCCCATAGCTCTGCTTTTTTTTGTTCTGTTCAGCTTCTCTCTTGGCGCGCCGACGGCTCGCGGGGCAGAGGGCGGCGTTCTTTATAAGGGCGCTGATATGGCCTCAAAGCTGCGCTTAAAGCATGTAAGGGAGGCTCGTATCACAGAGGGCGGATTATTATTAAGAGGCGATAAATACCTCCTCATAGGTCCTGTAAATAGTCTTACTGTGCCGCTTCGCCGAGTGGCCGTTGAGATTCGATTTAAGACCTTAAAGAGTCTTTACTGTAATATTATCGTGCGCTCAGCAGGTGGATGGCAGGCGGCTAAGTCAATTAAGGTTAAGGGCGCTTCGCAGGTTACAGTTCTACGGCTCTATCTTGGCAGGGCCGCTGCTACGGATGATACAGTAGATATTGATAATTTTGGGATTTCTTTTTTTGGTACAGAGAAGATAGATGTGCGCCTTGACGGCCTTCGTTTTTATGATCCCGGCGCACTTGGGCTTATTCCTTTGTACTGGGAGGAGTTCTGGCGCCCTGACTTTATCTCCGGAGCGACAGTGGGTTTTGTGGCTACGCCAGAGGCAGGTGGTCTGGGTTTTCTCTCTATGCTATATATTTTTATCGGTCTTGCCTTTATTACAGCCCTTGTGGTCTGTAAGGTGAGAGGGCGTAGGCTTTCCCCTCGTAAGGCATTGGGAATTTTCTGTATCATATCTCTTATCGCAGGCACTTTTTTTACCCTTAGGATGGATTACAACTGGCTGAGCGTCTTTGTGGATGATGTGAAGACCCTCTCCCCTGTAGATGTAGGACAGAGGGTACGCATACTGAATCACAAATCTCCGGGCAGTATCTTTGACTTTGTCGATTATATCAAAAAAAGACTACCTTCCGGCAGTACGATAAGCCCTGCTGTCGCCGGTTTAAATACGCCTCTCGCTGTTTTCGCGAGGTATTATCTGCTACCTTTTGAGGCCTCCGTTGAGGCGGATTTTTTATGGTCTTATGGTGAGGCGCTTCAAGTAAACCCTCTGACCGGTGCGCTTTTTGATATTGACGGGAAAATACTTGCTCCAAAGGTGAGGCTTTTCGCGAGGTACGACGACAACGCCGCTATCTACAAGGTGATTAAATAATACTATGGACTTATTCTACCTTATTCTATCCATGATACTGCCTCTTGCGGGCGGAACTTTTTGTATTCGCTGCCTGCTTCGTGGTGATGATGAGTTGGCGTGGGTAGAGGCCCTTTGCTTTGGTATTGGTCTGGGTTTTGCTCTTCTTGTTTTGGAGATGTTTATTATAGGTCTTACGAGAGTTCCCTTTAGCCGCGCCGTAGTTTCGCTGCCGCTGATTGTCTTTACTATTATCTTCTTCTTTATCTCCCGCTCCGGAGGAAAATCTCCTGCCGTACAATCTTTAAAGAGGCCGCTGCTGCGAGGCTGGCGTCTTTATCTTACAATTATTTTGGCCTCGTGGATAGCTCTAAAGACGGGCTTTGTGACTTACGAGTCGCTTACGCGACCTGTCTACTCTTATGATATTTATACTAACTGGGCCGTATCGGGGAAGTTTTTTTTCTACAAGGCAGGCCTTTTTCTTGATTCATATAATGAGCATTTTTTCGGGCGCGGCTACAGGGCCTTTATCGGTCATCCGTTGCATCTGCCCCTGCTGCAGACATGGATTGCCCTTGTACTCGGCAAATTTCACGAGGTCTATATAAAGGCCCCGGGCTTTCTTTATTTTATCGGGGTTCTGGGCGTGCTTTATTATGGCGTAAAAAGAGAGGCGGGGACTTTTTACGCCCTTATAACCCTGTTTTTCATGGCGAGCGTCCCGATTTTTTCAGTGCACGGTCAGGACGCATACTCTGATCTCCCGCTCTCCTTCTTTGCACTCTCAGGCACGGTAGCCCTCTGGAGGTTTTTTAAGGGCGGGCCTTACGCATACCTCACCTTATCAGGGATATTTTTCGGCGCCGCTATATTTGTGAAGAACGAGGGACTGTTCTTTGCCCTCTCCGGCGGCTCTGCACTTGTTCTGTATTTATTTACGAGGAAGAGGTCTTGTTTTACCTCTCTTGCGGCCTTTATCATTCCCATGATTATTATTGTAGGCCCATGGCTGATCTTTAAGTCTCACTACGGCATTGGTTTTGGTCATAGCGGCGCTTCTTCGGGCTTTCAGTGGTTCAGCAGCAACCCACTTGACCCATCAGCCCCAAAGACGGGCGTTCACTGGGAGGTGCTGCGAGTTGGTCTTGGAGAATTACTCTTTACTGCCAATTACAACCTAATCTTTCCGCTCTGGGTAATATCAAGTCTTTTTGCCATAAAAAAGGTCTTAAGAACTGAATTAAAGTATCTTTTTCTGATAATAATCCTTATAGTGTCAATGTTTTTATTTACATACCTTACCCTTGAGGTCACGGCCGTAACGCAGCGTACGGGTATACACAGAAATACCCTTACTTATCTACCTATTATATACTTCACCGCGGCCCTTGTGCTCGCCTCTATCTGGCCCGATTCTACTGCAAGGGGTCTGAATAATATCCCTGACCCTGCACCTTCGCCGCCTTTGACAGGGGCCGAGCCTGATGGTATCCTTTAAAAAAATTACTTATTAATATAGATTAATATAAAGGAATAATAATGACCTTTACATCGGGTTTTGTCTCCATAATCGGACGGCCTAATACGGGAAAATCCACTCTTCTAAATAAATTGCTGGGTGAGAAGATTTCTATTGTCTCAAAAAAAGCGCAGACTACGAGAAATGTCATCAAGGGTGTGCTTAATTTAGAGGACGGACAGATTGTCTTTCTCGATACCCCTGGCATACACAAGGGCAGGGGGGCGCTCTCGAGCTTTATGATGAGAGAGGCTATGGGTTCCCTTAAGGACGTAGATGTCCTTGTACTGCTTGTTGAGGCTGCTCCCCCTGTTGGGGGCGACCTCGCCATATTAAAGGCCCTAAAGAGTACGACTTGCCCTGTAATACTCTGCATCAACAAGGTGGATACTATCAGCCGCGATGATATTTTTCCTGTAATTGAGGCATATAAACCCCTTTATGCCTTTCACGAGATAATTCCCATATCTGCCTTAAGGGGCCATGCTATGGGCCCCTTGGTAGAGACCCTTAAAGGCCTGCTCCCCGAGGGGCCGCCCTACTTTCCCGCCGATATGGTTACAGACCAGCCAGAGCGTTTTATGGCCGCTGAGATGGTGCGCGAAAAAGTCTTCAGGCTTACTCATCAGGAGATACCCTACTCAACTGCCGTAGTGGTAGAGGAGTTTCGCGAGGGGGCAAAAGTAATTTCCATAAGGGCCGTTATAAATGTTGAGAGAGACTCGCAGAAGGGTATTATAATAGGTAAAAAAGGGGCCATGCTTAAAAAAATAGGCACGCTGGCAAGGGGTGAGATAGAGAGATTCTTAGGGGCCAAGGTCTTTTTGGAGCTCTTTGTGCGCGTAAAAAAAGACTGGACAGGAAACGAGCGAAGTCTAAGGGAGTTTGGCTATTAGAGGCGGCCTGTTAGGTTATAAAAATTTTCAAAGAAAGCTGAGGTAGTAAATAGCAGTAAGAGGGTCGAAAGACCCTGAGGGAGTTTGGCTATTAACTTACTTTCTTTTAGAAAAAAGAAAGTAAGACAAAGAAAACCAATGTGGGGTTGGGGTGAGGTCTTGAGGCGCTCTTTTTTCTTGCAGATTTGGAAAAAAGAAAGCAGGACAAAGAAAACCAATGTGGGGTTGGGGTGAGGTCTTGAGGCGCTCTTTTTTCTT